>CAYXUZ010000083.1:0-7611 GCA_964467705.1 uncultured Ardenticatenaceae bacterium
CACAAGTCATTCACTAACGCCAGGTCATGGTTAGCCAGCAGGTTTTGTACGCTCTCATCAAAACCGTCCGGTTTCCGCTGTGCCCTCTCCGTCTCCCGCAGTAGCCATTTGTGAAAGGGATATAACATCTCATTCTCATTCAACACCAGGCGACAGGAAAACAACACCACTTTCTGCACTGCCAAAAACATCAAATACCGGTTTTCCTTCTTCACCCCCTCACCATAAAACCAGCGCCAGGCTAACAACTGCGCGGCAAACCGTTCCCGGCGTATCTCTTTTTGGGCAATGGGGAATTGGCTGACGGCCGTTAACACCTGCTCCAGATCGTCAACTTTGGAAAACAAAATGGTATTATCTTTGAACGCATATCGCGCCGGGTCACTACCCCGTTCGCTGATTTTTTGCAAAAAATCCAGGCTCACAACTTTGCAATCAACGTAGCCCCCCGCATACGTACAAATATCCCACAAACTAAACGCCAGCTTACCTTCCCCTTTCCTTCTCTCGTACTCCGCTTCATCCACCACAATCGCCACATCAATATCCGCATCCACCCCGGCAAAACCATGCGCCAGCGACCCCCCTAACAAGATGGCTAAAATGGTTGTGTCTGCTTTATACCTATCCAGAAATTTCTCAATTGCTTCCTGGTGATGGTGTTCCATATGTCACTCCTTATGGGTGAGGCTCAGCCCAATGAACCACGATCATGGACAAACCGGAGAGAACAACCATACCGGTCACCAACGGCAAAACAGTGCCATTGTAACTTTGCCCAATCAACGTCCCCAGCAGCACAGAAAGCAGCGTGGAGAGAGCGCCCACCACAGCCGCCCCAGCCCCCGCAATATGCCCCAACGGCTCCATCGCCAGCGCATTCAAATTGCCAAATAAAATGCCCACACAAAAAAAACAAAGCATCAAATACAGAATCAATATCCACAAAGGCGGGACGCCATTTGCCAGCAAAGCCAGCCCCAAAGCAACCGCAGAGAGTAGCACAATAGTTGCCAGAGACCTTTTAACCAAAAACCGCATACCAAAACGCATCACCAGACGCGCATTGAGAAAGGTGGCTACCCCAACGGCCGACGACAAAAGGGCAAAGTAAAGAGGAAACCGTTCACCCAACGCATATAGTTCCTGGAAAATCTGTTGGGAAGAGTTCAAGTAGCCAATCAACATGCCGCTGACCAGACCGGCCGTTAACGTATAGGCCAACGCCGGCCGAATCGTGACCACTTCACGAATCGTGAGCAGGATACGTCGTCCCGAAAACGAGGCGCGGCGTTCGGGCGGTAACGTTTCCGGCATCCGCAGCGCAAACCAGATCATGATAATCGCCGCCAGCAACAAATAGCTGCCAAAAATAGCCCGCCACCCGGTAAAAAGCAGAATCGCCTGCCCAAACGTCGGGGCGATCATCGGCACCAGAATAAACACCGTCATCACAAAAGACATCACGCGAGCCATCGCCCGGCCTTCATATTGATCCCGCACCAGCGCCAATGTCACCGCTCGTGGCGCAGAAACGCCAATCCCCTGCACCAGCCGCCCCAACAACAGCATCGGAAAATTGGCGGCCAACAGGGATGGCAGCGTACCGAGCATAAACAAGACGAGACCGGCATAAATGGCTACCTTGCGCCCCGTACTGTCCGATAAGGGCCCAAAAAACAGTTGCCCACAGGCCAGGCCCAGGAAGATCATGGAGATGACCAACTGGCGATCATTGGCATTTTGCACCTGCAAATCACGGCTCATTTGCGAAAGTGCGGGCAGGATGGCATCAATAGACAATGCCGTTATGGACATCAGCAAGGATACCAGGATGACAAATTCAGCAAAAGCAGGTCTTGTCTTTGTTCTTGTCGAAATCACAACTTGTTTCCCTTGATTGCCAGGAGTATCCAAGAGAGTCCAGCTTTTGATGGATACTCTCCCATCGCAACCTGGCTGACTGTTATCTTCACAAACGGGGGTCAACCGGCTCGCTTTCCATAGCCAGGACGGCAAAGACACATTCGTGTACCCGGCGCAGCGGTTCCCGGCGCACAAAGCGTTCTAGCGCCTCCAGCCCCAGGGCAAATTCACGCAGCGCCAGGAAACGCTTGCGGGCCACGTTGCGTTGGCGCAGCCGGTTGAGGTTGTAGGGTAAGGTATATTCCGGGCCGTAGATAATGCGCAAATAGTCACGGCCACGGCATTTGACGGCCGGCTGGATGAGGCCACGTTTACCGCGCATCACGAAGTTGATGGGTTTGATGACCATCCCTTCGCCACCATTCTCTGTCAACTGCTGCCACCAGTGGGTAACGGCCGTTTCCTGCTCACTATCTCCTAACTCCACCAGGTGATGGGCTGTGATCATCAACGTTTGCCCCGGCTGCGCCTGCACAAACCGGGCGATCTGCGCCATGTGCCAGAGGTGGGTCTTGTCGCTGTGGACAGCGCCTTCGGTAGCCAGGATGTGAAAAGGGGCCAGTTTCAAATCGGCGACGCCATTCACCGGCCAGCAGTAGGGCTGATAGGCACGAATGTAGCGGTCAGCCAACTGCGCTCGCGCCTGATAATGAGCATCCAGGCCGTTGAGTGGGATACCACGCACGGCCGTTTGCTGCAATCGTTCATTCGCGTCCGCCAGCGCCGCACGGGCAGCCGCACCCACAGCCGCATACTGGTCTTGAATCAACGTCTGCGCTTTTTCTGACCAGGGCATCAATTCACAATCCAGGCACACCCAATCGGTTTCCAATTCAGACCAGAAGTTAGCGGCCGTTAACGCCTGGTGTAGTTCGGCCAGGAGACCCTGTTCCATGGCCCCATCGTTAAAAAAGCGGCGCCCAGTGCGGGTGTAGATAATACCCAGGCCACCATCATCGCTCACGCCAAAACGCCGTTGGATAACCTTCTCGTCTCGCGCCACAATAACCACAGCGCGTGATCCCATATGTTTCTCTTCACAGACGAGTTGCGCCACCCCATTTTGCCGGAAGTAATCAAATGCGGACGCTGGATGTTCCAGCCATTCCGGTTCCTGGCTGGTTTCGGTAGGCGACATGGTAGGCGGCAGATAGATAAGCCATTGAGGGCTGATAGCAAAACGGCTCATCACCTCCAGAGCGGCGCTGTTGTTGGCGGCGGGAATGATGATGTGGCGCAACAGGTTGGTTTCAATCAGCCGTTTGCCGGAGATGTCAGCGATGTCCAGAAGATCATCTTGAATCTGTTGCGCCGAAAGGGGTGTGGTGGGTTGGTGCAACGGCCGTATCGGTTCCACATAGGTCTCAGCCGCCGGTACGGCCACCAATTCCCGTTCCGGGTAACGCAAGGCGGTCAGGTGACCGCCAAAAACACAGCCGGTATCAATGTTGATGGTGTTGTTGAGCCATTCTGCCTGCGGCACAGGGGTGTGTCCATACACCACGGTGGCCTGTCCGCGGTAATCAAACGCCCAATTGTGGCGCACGGGCAGTCCATACTCATCCGTCTCGCCGGTGGTCTCGCCATAGAGGGCAAATTCACGCACCCGCCCGGATGCGCGGCCTTGTAACTCGGCTTTGAGGCCAGCGTGGGCCACGACCAGTTTGCCGTCAGCCAGCACATAATGGCTGATGAGCGAGTCAATCCAGTCGGCCATCTCCCGGCTAAACGGGCCGCGGATAGCCGCCGGTAATGCTTCAATCTCCGCCAGGGTCTTATCCAGCCCATACCGCACCTGGACGTTACGGCCGTTGAGTTGGCGCATCAATTTCACATCGTGGTTGCCGGGCACACAAAGAGCATGCCCGGCTGTGACCATGTGGCGCACCAGTTGGTAACTGTCCAGGTTGCGTGGGCCTCTGTCTACCAGATCACCTAAAAAGATGGCGGTACGGCCGTGTGGATGGTGATACAGGCGGTGGTACGTGGTGGAAACAGTGGGTTCGGTTACGGCCGTCCATTCATAACCCAAACGCGCCAGCAACACTTCCAACTCGGTGGCGCAGCCATGCACATCACCGATGATGTCAAAGGGGCCGCTCAGTTCCCGGCGATTGTTCCACAGCCGCTCGCGGTGAATCCTGACCTGGGCAATTTCCTCTTCCGAATTCAGGATAATAATGCGGCGGAACCCTTCCCCTTTCAGATGTTTGAGTGAGCGTTTTACCTCTCGAACATGGTTCCGTACCACATGCGGGCCAAACTGGCGCTCCGGCCGCTGCGCATTGCGACGCTGGCACACACTTTCCGGAAGGTTTAAGACAATGGCCACCGGTAGCACGTGATGGTCGCGGGCCAGGGCCACCAATGGCTGGCGGTCGGCCGCACGTATATTGGTGGCGTCCACTACCGCCAGACGGCCGTTTTTCAGCCGTTTGCTAACGATGGTGTGCAGAATATCAAAAGCATCGCCGGTAGCCGACTGGTCATTTTCATCATCCGCCACCAGCCCCCGGCAAAAATCTGAGGAAACCACTTCGGTAGCCAAAAAATGATTGTGGGCAAAAGTGCTCTTACCCGCCCCCGACGGGCCGATTAAGACTACCAATGCCAGTTCTGGGATGCCAATTTCCTTGTTCACGTCCCCTCCCGGCGGAAAATCGCCAACTGCGACGGCGCGCCAAACGCTTCATCTTCCGGGCCAATGGCCGCAAAGCTAACGATGTACCCATAAGTTGCCGCTACGTTTTGCCCCCATGCCTGGAATTCCGCCCGGCTCCATTCAAAGCGGTGATCCTGGTGGCGGAAATGACCGGCCGACAGATTGGGCCACATGGTGTTGTATTCCCGGTTGGGCGTGGTGATCACAACCGTGCGCGGCTGGGCATACTCAAAAAGCACCCGGGCGAAGGCCACCAGCCGGGAAGGTTCTAAATGCTCGATTACTTCCACCGCTGCCGCTGCGTCAAAACCATCCATTCGTGCATCGCGGTAGGTGAGTGAACCGTGTAGGAGGGTAATGCGCTCTTGTTGGGTGGGTGGCAACCGATCCAGCCGCAGCCGTTCTTGAGCGATTTCCAATGCTCGCAGTGAGATGTCCAAACCCACCAGGCGCGTGAACTGTTTCTCTGGCAGCAGCAGACGCAGCAGTTTGCCTTCGCCACAACCCAGGTCAAGGACAGTTTGTGCGCCGCTGTCTTTAAGGGCCTGGAACACGGCCGTGAGCCGTTGTTGGTGCAGGCCGATGGTTTCTTCGGCTTCTGTTTCCAGGGCGTCCTGTGTGGCTACGGTTGTCTCTGGGTCCGGATCATCCTCTTCGGCCAGTTGAGCCAGGGCGGCGCGGGTCAGGTGGCGATGATGCCGAAGGTAGCGGCGGGTAATTTCTTCGCGCTCTGGATGGACGTTTAACCATCCTTCGCCGCGATGCAGCAATTTTTCCACTTCGTCTTCGCCCACCCAATAATGTTTGTCATCATCCAGCACGGGCATGAGCACGTACAGATGGGTAAGTAACTGGCGCAAACACAATGTATGTTTCAGCGTGACGGTGTAGTAGCGGCTGTTTCCCCATTCCGGGAATTGTGTATCCAATGGGTGGCGCACGGCCGTGACCTGATACCCCAACGGTTCAAACAAACGGCGTAGAAATGATTCACCGCCCCGTACCGATAGCACGGCGATACGGGCGGTCAAGGCCAGCGGGGTATCCACCAGGTGGGGGGCGTGTGGGCAACGGCCGTTGAGCGCGGAACCATACACCTGGGCAATGGCCGTACTCATAAAAGAAGAAGCCACATAAGGACGATCATTTACGTAGGGTTGCAAAGCAAAGGCGGCCGACTGGCCCTGTTTACGCACTAATTTGATAGGGTCTACGTTCAGAAGGAGCACGGCCGTACACGCTGCCTCGTTGGCCTCTGGGTAACAGACATGGGCCTGACCAAAGTTTAGCGGAAACGATTGCGCTTTGTCAGGATGTTTGTGCAGCAGAAAACCCAAATCGGTCGCCGGGTACTGGGTTGCGGTGGTGGTGATTGCAAGCAGCATAGCCCGCGATTATACCTGATTGTCGGCGGACATAATATCGTCAAGACAAACTGAATCACCCCATCACAATAACTCCGGTTGTTTGATGTAATCTTCCGGCTTGATGGAGATGGCCTGGCTGGCGCTGTCCATGCCCATGCTGATGCCGTAGATGGTCTGCGCCGCCTGCACCGTGCCCCGGTTGTGGGTGATGATGATGAACTGTGTCTTCAGGCTCAGTTCTTGCAGCAGCTCCCGAAAACGGTTGACGTTGGCTTCATCTAGCGCCGCATCTACCTCATCCAGCACACAAAACGGCGTGGGGGCCACTTTGAGCAGGGAGAAGATGAGGGCAACGGCCGTCAACGACCGCTCTCCCCCCGACAACAACCCCAACGCCTGCTCACGCCGGTTGGGCAGCCGGGCAATAATGTCCACGCCGCTGATGGTCAGGTCATCCGGGTCCGTCAGCACCAGCCGCGCCGCGCCGCCGCCAAATAACTGCGTAAAAATGCCACCAAAGACGGCGTTCACCTTATCCACCGTCTCCGCAAACGCCCGCGAGGTCAGGTCGTCCAGTTCGGCGATGATTTTGCGCAACTGCGCCTCCGTCTCGTTCAAATCGCCCACCTGCTGCGTCATAAAATCGAACCGTTCCTGGGTGGCTTCATACTCTTCCGGCGCGTCCGGGTTGATGGCTCCCATGCGGTGCATTTGCGCCCGGTACTCCTGAATCGTACTCTCGATGTCTTCCGGCAAATCCGTAACGACGGGCAACGTCTCCACACCGCTAATGGGCAGCGGCGTTGGCCCGGTTTGGTCTTCGTCATAAGGCAGGGCCACAATACCCAGATCAGCCTTGATACGCTCTTGCAGATTTTCAACGGCCGTCTGGCTCTGCGTCAGCGCCACTCTGGATTGGGTGTAGAGTGTTTCGGCGTCGTGTGTCACTTTTTGCAACACGGCCGTGCCCTCCTCCAGTTGCGCCAGTTCCAACCGCGCCTCACTGAGCCGCTCCTTCAACGGCCCCAGCCGCGCCTCCAACTCCGCCACCCGATCAAACAGGCGCGTCCGTTCCTGCTCCTCCGCCGCCTGCGCCAATTGTGCCTGCTCTTGCTGCAAACTGGCGCGCCGCTCTTGCAGCCGCGCCAACTGCCCGGCAAACTGCGCCAGCGTCGCCCGGCGGCTGTCCACCACCGCCTGCCGCCCGGCCACAATCGTTTGCGCCGCGTTCACCGCCTGCTGCAAACCATCCCGCTGCTGCTGCGACTCTGTCACCGGCAGCGCCGCCAGTTTCACCTGCGCTTCAGCAGCCAACTTTTCCAGTGTCACCAATTCGGCCGTATCTGTTTCAATTTGCGCCTCAATCTCTGTGATTCTTTGTTCCAGCCGACCCACTTCCTGCGCCTGGTTTTGCCGCTGCCGTTCGGCAAAGATCAGCTGCTGCCGCTGCCGGTCCATCTCGCGCTGCGTTCGGCCAATTTCCTGCCCGGCCTCATCCAACAATCGGGACAGGCCGGCTTCCTGGTTTTGCAGTTCATCCAACTGAGTTTGCTGTTGTTGAATGGTGGCTTGTTGGGTGGACACGGCCGTTTCCACCGCCCCCACCTTCGCCTTTTCCTCACTCAACGTGGCCTGCGCCTGCCGCCACTCCGTCTC
>CAYXUZ010000083.1:7621-26943 GCA_964467705.1 uncultured Ardenticatenaceae bacterium
AGAATGTTACTCTGCCCGCTGCCCATCTCCACCAGCCCACCCGGATGCGCAATAAACCCATCCAGAGAGACGGCCGTGCAGCCCGGTGGCAAATAGCTGGCAATGCGGTAGGCGGCAGGAGCGTCCAACACCAGCAACACCTGCCCCAACAGCAGTTGCGCCACCCGCTCTGCCTCCGGGCGCGCCGCCACCAACCCCGCCGCCCAACCAATCACCCCCTCATCCTCCGGCATCTCCACCAATTCCGGCAGTTGGATACGGTTCAAAACAAGGGCCGACAAATTTGCCCCATTTTGCGCCGCCAACAGTTCCCACAACGCCTGCTCGTCCGGCAGCAACAGCGCCCCCAGCCGCGCCTGCATCGCCGCCGCAATCGCCGTTTCATAGGCCGGCGGAATGGTAATGAAGTTGACCAACGCCCCCACAACGCCATTTTTGTTGGCCGTCAATTGCTTCAAGCGCAGTCCATCCAACATCTCCACCCGCGCCTCCATCCGCGCAAGTTCGCGGCGGCGCTGCCCAAGCTGCTGTTCCGCTTCCTGGTGTTCCTGCCGCACTGACTTTAATTCACGGATGAGCGCCTGGCGCTGGCTGGTAATGGCCTCGCGCTGCTGGCGCAGGCCGGCATGTTGCTGTTGGGCAGATTGCAACACGGCCGTCAGCCGCTCAATTTCCGCCCGCACCTTCCAATTCATCTTCGTCCGCTTGATGTTGTTCCGCCCCGCGCTCTTTTAGCCGTTCCCGAAGCTGGTTGATCTGTCCCTGCGCCTGCGCCACCCGATTTTGTTTGTCGCGCTGCTGCTGGTTGGCCTGCTGTACGGCCATTTGCCATTTGGCAATTTCGCGCCGGGTTGTTTCATAATCGGCGTTATACTGCTGCCACTGCCCCCGGCTGTGCTGCAACTCCGTTTGCGCCGCCGCCAGATCATTCAGAGCGGCGGTCAATTCGCCCTGAGCCGCCGCTGCCTGCTGCTCCAAACCGGGCAAATCGGTCTCCACTTCCGCCAGCCGCCGCGCCAGCGATTCCCGGCGTTCGCCCATGATGGCCACCTGCCGCCGCGCCGTTTCCAGTTGATCGCGAGTATCATCGCGTTCGTTTTGCAATTCGGCGGCCTGCTGTTCCAGGCGGTGCAGACGGCGGCGCAGGTCATCGCCGTTTTCCTGGCGCACGCGCAGCTTGTGGCGGTTTTGCTGCCAGGTGGTTTCGGCGGACACGGCCGTGTCCCGCACCTGCCGCAACTCCTTCTTTGCCTGTTCCCACTTATAGCCATACCACAGCCGCAACAGGTGATGCAGGTCAGCTTGAATTTGCTCATAGTTGCGGGCGCGGGTGGCCTGCCGTTTCAAGGAGGCCAGCCGGGGCTGGATTTCCGCCAGAATGTCGTGGATGCGCTGTAAATTGTGCTGCGTCTCTTGCAAACGGCGCAGCGTCTCGGCACGGCGGTTTTTGTAATGGTTGATACCCGCCGCCTCTTCAAAGAGCGCCCGCCGCTCCTCGGAACGCAGCGAGAGCGCCTGGTCAACCAACCCCTGGCCGATGATGGTATAGGTGCGCTCTGCCAAACCGCTGGTCGCCAGCAGGTCGGTAATGTCTTTCAGGCGCACCTTCTGGCCGTTGAGGATGTATTCATTCTCGCCGGAGCGATAGGCGCGGCGGCCGATTTCTACTTCGCTGTAATCAATGGGCAGCCAGCCTTCGCTGTTGTCCAGGGTGAGGATGCTTTGGGCCATGCCGGCGCGGGCACGGCTCTGACTGCCGGCGAAGATCATGTCGGTGGTGCGTTTGCCGCGCAGGGTGCTGGAGCTCTGTTCACCCAACACCCAGCGCAGGGCGTCGGCGATATTACTTTTGCCGCTGCCGTTGGGGCCGACAACGGCCGTAATCCCCATATCAAATTCAAATTCTGTTTTGGTGGCAAAGGTTTTGTACCCTTGCAAGGAAAGGCGTTTGATTCTCATAAGCGGCGGGCAGTATAGAGGGGAAGGAGGCAAGTGGCAAGTGGCAGGTGGCGGGTGGCAGGCACAAAGCCATGTGGGCAGTTTGCTGTCGCTCAGACAAGCGCCAGATTGAGCGGTTGGGCCAGGGCTTCAGCCCGCTTTTGTAATCTTTCGCCCAGTTCAGGCTGTCCGTTTGCCGATTCAAACAAGGCCCACTGCCATAATGTCAGCGCCTGATCACGATGGGAAGCAATGCCACCACCATTCAGGGTTTCAAACAGTTGCAGGCTTTGGGCAAAACAGGAGGCAGCATCAAAACGGCCGTTGTTCAACTGTATTGATTGTTTGTTGATAGGCAGCGCCGCTACGACCCGGCCCATGATGCGCCATGTCAAACCAATCACTTCAGGATCGCCGATACGCTGTGCCTGCTCATGCGCCTGACGCGCCATTTGCAGCGCTTCATCCATCTCAGCTTTGCCCATGTGCATCAAGGCCAGAAAGCCATATAGTTCTGGTAGTCGTCGCCAGCTTGCCATTAGCCCTTCGTTTTCCGCTAACTGGCGGATGTCCTGTAATATCTCTTCGGCCAGGTCAAAATTACCCAGGTTTACGAGTACGCGCCCCATGCCAGCATCGGCTTCTAGACGGCCGTAGCGGTAGCCAATACCGTTTGCCACCGAGAGCGCCTTGCGATAAAAGGGCACAGCGGCATGGAAATTGCCCCGTTGCCGCGCCGTTTCCCCCAGTTGATATAGCGTCCATTCGGTTTCGATTTGAATATCGAGATTGCGGAACAATTTCAGCGCCGCCAGCAAGCTGGAGGCAGCCGCGTCATATTGTCCTAACCGATTTTGCAGATTTCCCAAAGCGTAGTGGGTGGCGGCGGCCGCATGAAGTTCATCCAGGGTAAGCAGCAAGGAAAGCTGTTGTTGCAGTTGGTAAATTTCCTGGTAGGCGTTTTCGTAACGGCCGTCACGAATATGCGTCAGGCAGAGCAAATACAGGCTCTGCGTACGGGTGACGATCTCTTCTTGCCGGTCACTCAGGTGCAAGGCGCGCTCAATAACGGCTAAGGCCTGGGTGAGATCACCCAGATGGAGATGGGCTTCTCCTTGCCGGAGCAGCGCATGAATCAGTTCCATTTCCGCGCCAATTAGCCAGGAAACTTGCTCAGCCTGTTTGGCGCTTTCCAGCATGGCGCTGTATTTGCCTTGATCATACTGGATGGCAGCCAGGCCATTCCAGGCACGCGCCTGCGCCGCCAGGTCGCCATCTTCCTCGGCCGTAAAACGCATGGTCATAAACGTCTGCGCCGCTTCCACAAAACGTGCCCGCAGATGGAGCAGTTTACCTAATTCTTCTTGCAGACGGAGCAACCATTCCGCGTAATGGAGTTGGTCGGCCAACAGCCCCAACGCTTTGCGGTAATAATCAATCGCCAGTTCGAGATCGTAGGCATGGTAGGCACGTTGCGCTGCCGTTTCATACAGTTCGGCAGCGGCGGTACGTTCACCGGCCATTTCATAATGTTCGGCTATCAACCCGGCATTTTCAGCAATCCGGTCGCCACTTTGTTCGGCTAACCAATCACCTGCCTGTTTGTGGTAGCCAGGGCGAAAACGCAAAAGGACGCTTTCGTAGGCAACCTGGTGCAGAATGGCATGTTTGAAGACATAGGCCTGGGAACCGGCAAATCCAGACACCTGCCGCTTGAAGATCATTTCGCGTTTTTCCAGCGCTTGTAGGGCGACGTGAGTTTCTGAAGGCATGGTGGCGGGCACGGCCGTTTCGTTCATGTGAATGACGGCACTGTCCCAGAAGATGCGCCCAATCACGGCGGCTCGTTGTAATGTTACCCGTTCTAATTCTGACAGGCGGTCGAGCCGAGCCTGCAATACACCATTGATGTGGGGAGGGACGCGAGCTGATAGTATCTGGTTACGGCGCACCTGCCATTCATCTTGTCCGGCAATGATGACACCATCCTCAATCAGAATTTTGATCATCTCTTCTACGTATAACGGGTTGCCTTCAGCACGGGAGACGATCAGATCAGAAAGATCGGTTGGGATTTCCGGCGCTTTGCGCAAGATTTCTAGCACCAGTTCACGGCTCTGGCTCTCGTCCAACGATTGTAAAGCGATGGCCTGCACTGCACCGGAGTGCCCTAGCAGTTGGCGATGTCTGGCCAATGGCTGGTCGCTATCGAGCGAAATGTCCACCGGGCGGGTGAGCATAATGAGCAAGAGTGGCATACGGCGGCAGGCAGGCAGCAGGTATTCCAGCAGATCCAATGAACCGTCATCGGCCCAGTGTAAATCTTCAACAAAAAGGAGGGTGGCGGCAACGGCCGTGATCTGCTGAAGGAGTTCGCTGATGTATTGGTAAGCCAGGTCACGCAATTGGGGTGTGGCGTCCGGTTCATTTTCGGCCGGTGTGAAAGGAGCGGTCTCTGGTACGGCCGTTGGCCCTAAATCCAGGCCTAACAATTGGGCAATGGTAAAGGCACGTTGGCGTACTTCATCCGCTTCCCCAGGCTGATATTGCCCAATACCCTGAATCAATTTTTGCCGGGCTATCGAAGCGGGATCGTTGTCTTGAATGCCAAAAAAGGCGGACAGCATGTTGCGAAATAGGGCATAAGGTATCTGGCGCGTATGCTGGTAACTACGCCCTTTTAGCTCGTGCATTTCGTGGGGCAGGCTTTTGGCCCAAATGGTGAATTCATGGGTTAGTCGAGATTTGCCCAGGCCGGCTTCGCCGATAATGGTAATGGCGCGGCCACTCCGTTGACTGATGGCTAATTGCAGGGTCGCCTTCAAACCGGCCAGTTCTGTATCGCGGCCGATCATGCGCGTTTCCACCCCTTCCACGCCTCGCCCTACACCATAGAAGATGCGCGGTTTAACGCCAATGGTCAGGTAAACCTGGATTGGCTCGGTACGCCCCTTAATGGGCACCGGCCCCAATGGTTCCACATTAAAGTTGTCTCGCACCAACAGATAGGTGTCATGGGAAATGAGAATGCCACCGGGCGGCGCGGCGCGCTCCAGACGGCTGGCTACATTCACGGTATCGCCAATAACCGTATATTCCTCGCTGTCACCGACGCGGCCTAACATGACGGGGCCGGTGTTGATGCCCACAGAAAGCCTCAGTGATTGCAGGTCTGGCAGTTGCGCCAATGTTTCTTCATCCAGTGAGCTTTTCAGTTCGGCAACAAAATCGCTGAGGATGGCCCGCATTTGCAGGGCGGCACGGATAGCTTGTTCCGGATCGTCTTCATGAGCGATGGGTACGCCAAACAAACCCATGATGGCGTCACCCAGGTGTTTGTCTATGACGCCGCCCTGTTGGGTAATGGCACTATCCAGCCGCCGCCATAGGGCACTAATGAGGTTGAGTACGGCCGTTTCCTGAACCGCACCGGTCGTCGCCGTGGTGAAGCCGGTAACTTTGGCAAAGATAACGGTGATTTGTTTACGTTGGGCATCACGCGAAGGCGGCATTTCCAAAGCGCGGGCAACAGGTCGCTGCAATAAATCTTGCAGGGCAGCAATGGTGGTATTCGTAACGCCATCACCGAGAGTGGTACGGCGAGATTCGATAACGGCAAGTGCTCTCTGTATCTGCTTACGGTCTACCATGTGAGAGTTCAGGATTGCCTCAACCCTGTAGATTAAGGCTATCTCATCCGATTAATTAATCTCCAGACATCAATTCTTTTATGTGATCAGCTTCACGCTGACGCCCTAATTTTACCAATAATGAGCGAGCTTCCTGAGCCAACGGGGCAGCGTTTGGCATCTGATCCCGGCGCATTTCAAACAAGGCCCAGGCGCGCAAGGTATGCGCTTTCTCCAATTCGCCGGGGCTACCGATTTCATCCAACAGTTCACGGCTGCGGCTAAAGCAGGCCAGCGCATCTACCGACCTGGCGCCGATGATGGCTTGTTGATTCTTTTGCGGCACTTTTGCCAGCACAGTACCTAAGACGCGCCAGGCAACGGCCGTTTCCTGTTTTACTCGCTTAATAGGGCGCTGCTGTATGGTCCGCTCGGCCAATAAAACGGCTTCGCGTGCTTTTTCTTGGGCTTCACTAAGTGTATGGTCTTCCAAGTCTAGCTGTGCCAGCCCCACCAATGAGGCGACACGAATGAGCGGTTTATCTGTTTTGCGCGCCAGACGTCGGGCGCGCTCAAACCAGCGGGCAGCCTGGTTGATATGCTCCTCTTGTTGGGCAATATCTTGGACGGTGGGGAATAGGCCAAATGCCTGGTTCAGGTGCAGGTGGCCCAAATCGTTTGCCAGATAGGCCAGGTATATTTGGTTCTGGCTTCGCTCTGCCAGGGACAGTGCTCGTTGGTAGGTGAGTTCGGCCCGATAGTGGGCGCCTTGTAAGTGAAAAAGGCGGCCCAACCCATGGAGCGACAGAATGGCGCCAAAGCGATCTCCAGCATTTCGGGCAATCTCTAATGCCTGTTCATAATGAGCAACGGCCGTTGGTAAGTCCCACTGCTCACCGGCTATCTGCGCCAATTGGGTGCTCATCAAGATCTCCCACATGGTTTCACCAAATGAAGCAAAAATATCGCGGGCCAGTTCTGTCATTTCGGCCGCCTGCTCAAATCGCCCCATTTCCCGCGCCAGATCACCCACAAAGGCGCGACTGAACGCACGCCCTGGGGATGGTTCCAGACCGCGACTACCCGCATATACTTCACGCGCCATATCAGCGGCTACTTTTGTTTGCCCGGCAGCCAGGGCAATCCACCCTCTGGCGGTTTGGGCAATGGTGGCAAAAGTGGCGTCATGGGCGGTTTGGGCAATGGTTTCAATGGGGCGGATGCTTTCCAGAGCATGTCGCAGTTCATCGGTAAGAAAGTGGCATAAGAATTCGCCACTGTAGGCGCGGGCCATCACCGCCTGATCCAGACTGCCATCTTGAGCAGCAGCTTGCTGCATAGACTGGTAAGCGAGAATGGCTTCATCGAAACGTGCCTGTTTGCGCAGCACAATGGCCTCCCCTTCCAGCAGTTTGAGGCGCGCCGTTTGATGGAGTGATGTTTCGGGCAAAAGTTCTAAAGCGCGGCGGTAGTAAAAGGTGGCGGTTTCCAGGGCCAGGTCTATGCGCGCCTGGGTGGCGGCACGGCCGTACCAATCAGCGGCGCGGATGGTATCACCTGCCTGTTGTAAATGGTATGCAATCAGGCGTAGCAGGCGCGTGGTGGTGGGCAACGATTGCCCGGCTAACCAGTTGGCCGCCTGTGCATGGTAGACGGCCGCTGTTTGAGGCGCGATGGTGGTATAAATTGCCTGTTGCAGGCGCTCATGGCGGAAATGGTATTGGTGGGCATTGGACACGGCCGTGACCTTTGCCCGCCGTATCCAGTCTGCTTGCATGAGGGCCAGCAATTCGTTTTCCAAATTTACCGCCCCTATCTGCAAATCGTCAGCTACCAGTTCTAACAAGCCTGCATCCCAAAATGTAGGGCCAAAAATGGCTGCCCGCTGCAAAATCTGGCGTTGGGTTTCGGGGAGCTTTTCTAATTGACCCCGCCATAAATTGGGCACTGTGGGTGGTGACGGTAGCTCCAACAGGCGGCCCATATTGGCCTGCCAGCGCATATCACTCTCTTCCAAAACACCGGCAGCCACAAAGAGCTTCACCATTTCTTCCAGATCAAATGGATTCCCGGCGGCAGCGTTACCGATGACATCCATCAGGCGCATGGGCATAGCGTCCAGTTTTTGCAACAGTTCGGTGAGCATATGGCGGGTGTCAATGAGAGAGAGGGAGGGCAGTTGAATTTCTTGCCGCTCTGTAGTTTCTACCATGCGCCAGGACGGCCGTTTGTCAAAAAGGGAGGGGCGTGTCAGGCAGACGATGAGCAGGGGAAGGTTATGGCAGGCCTGCATAAGATAGTCTAAGAAATCATACGAGCCTTCATCCGCTGCATGAAAATCTTCCAGGAAGATAACGGTGGCCGCATGGTTTTGGGTAACGGCCGTAAACAGATACACCAGGTCTTCAAAACCGTTGCTACGAATCTCACGTTGTTCACCACGCTGATCCAGAGATGCTTCCCAATAGAGCGTCAACGGTTTCGTGACCATTTTTTGGGGCACTGCTTCTTCAGTATCAATACTTAATAGCTGAGTGATGTGTTCGGCTGCCGCTTTGGCCCTTTCAAAGTCGTGGTCCAGTTCATTCAACAGGTTACGAATGAGTTTTTCACGGGTCACGGCCGTGCTGTGCTGGGGGTGAATGTCATACTTATGGCACAGCAGGGAACGAATCAGCCCATAGGGTTTCTCGGCAATTTCGGAGCATCCAACGCCTTTCATCACGCAGATGGATTCTGGCAGGAGCGCAATGAGCCGCTCAAACTCATAAAGCAGACGAGACTTACCCACACCGGCCTCGCCCACAATGGTAATGATTTGTGCCAGACTGTTATCAATTGCCAACTGTAATGCCTGCTGCAATGCGCTTAATTCATCACCACGCCCCACAAATCGGGTATCGGCCAGAGCAGCTTCACTGCTCATGGCAAACATAGACTGGGGAATTTCTCGCCGCACAATATAAGCGGAATAAGTTGGGTCGATATCTCTGAAGGGGGCAACCGGCACTTCATCGGCTTCAAAAAAAGGGTGAACCCGCTCAAACAGTTCTGGCGAGATCAGAACCCCGCCCACCGGGGCGGCTTGTTCAAGTTTATTGGCAATGGCTACGGTATCGCCAACGGCCGTGACCTCATCTGTGCTGCCTACCTGACCAAAATAGACTGGGCCTATATGCACACCCACACGCATCTGGACCCGACGCTCGGCCGGAAACGAGCCAATTCCAGACGCCCGCCGCCCCTGTTGTTCATTGAACATTGCCAGTTCCCACTGCATATCGAGTGCCGCCAGAATAGCCTTCTTGGCATCCCCTTCTTCCGCTTTGGGCATACCAAACAGGGCAATGACACCATCACCCAAATGTTTGTCTATGACGCCGCCCCAATTAACAATAACACGATCCAGTTTACGCCAGACGGCATTAATCGCATCACGAACCTCTTCAGCATCCAGAAATTCTGACATGGAGGTGAAGCCAGACATATCCGCCATCAACACACAGATATTCTCATGCTGCTGCATGGTAGAAGGCGCCTGCATCACGGCTAACTTCTCTTGCAATGCCAGTAACGCGATTTCTACAACTTCATTCTCAAATAAAATCCCACGTTGTGCTTCTATGACAACGATGGCTTCTTCAAGTTCATTCTGAGTAGACACAATAATTTCAACTCTGGGTCAAAAGATTAAGCGAACACATTATATTAGGTAAAGCTAGATTCGACGATGTGACCTATGGATATGATCAATCTTCTGGATCGAACTGGTCTTAAGATTCCTTTTCAATAAGCGTATCCGCTGGTGGTTTGTCAACCTGATCCAACCAGTCGCTCACAATGTGTACTCCCAGGACTGGGGCGTAAATGTTGCGCGTGGTAGCAATATCGGCATGGCCAAGATATTCCTGCACCACTTCCAGGGGCATGCCTTCACGGAGTAATTGGGTAGCCCGATAATGGCGAAAGTCGTGTGCGGAAAGTGCGGGGTCTAAACCCAGCGCATTGACCGCTTTTTTGACGATATTGTGAGCGGCCATCATGGAGAGGCGGGCGCTTTGGGCATTACGGCTGTGAGCCACAAATAAGGCCGGGTTGGCATCGGTTCGTTCAACCAAATAGGATTGGATGGCTCGTTGGGCATACGGCCGTATGTGGATGGTACGAGGTTTACTGCCTTTCCCGGTAATGGTGGCGTGGCTGGCACGGCCGTGTCCCACATGGGCACGATTGAGACAAATGACTTCTGAAATGCGGGCCGCCGTTGCGTACAATGTATGCACAAAGGCACGGTCACGCAGCAGTGAGAGGCGACGATTATAACGGTCATTTTCCGCCGGTAAGGGCAAGGCATCATAATACAAAATAATTTTGGGGATGTCTTGCCTGGCCTGGTCATGATCTATGACGGCTTCTGCTGGATTGCGTTCTGCCTGACGGCGGGCAATTTGCTGCTGCAATTTGCCCAGTTGCACACCGGACGGTAAACGGTCTTGACCATCCAGGTAAAGCAGGTAGCCGATAACGGCAGAAGTATAGGTGGTAGCCGTAGCACGGGCACGGTGCGCTAACAACCAGTTGCGAAAATTAAGGATATCGGCGGTGGTAAGGGGAGCCGGTGAAAGAGGCCAGGGATCGGTCAATGTGTAACCAGCACGGCCGTAATGCTGCAACCAATCAGCAAAAAGACGCAGCCCACTGCGGTACGTGGTTTCCGTTTTGGCGCTCTTGACACCAGCTTCAAACAGAAAACCTGTTTCTTCTTGCCAGGCAGTTGGGGCTGGCATGGGGCGGCCAGAAATGGGCAGTAAGCTGGCGTTGTCTCTATGCATGAGACAATAGTAGCACACGGCCGTATGCCTTTCTAGTCTCAACCTACCATAAATTCTGCGCCATCGTCGGCAATTTTATGCTTTCGCCCCTTGAAAGCCTCTGCCGACTATGTACGTGATCTATACAAAATGATGACAAGCTAGACAACTTGTGCTATGTTAGACAATGGTAAAATGACATAAAACTCAACACAAACCCATATTATGAGGTTCAGCATGGATGATCAAACAAACACATACAACCTGAAAGCGGTTGTGTTAGAAACCGGCTTAAAACCGGTGACACTGCGCGCCTGGGAGAGGCGATACGGTTTACCAGAACCAAAACGCACGGCCGGAAAACATCGGCTTTATTCACAACGGGATATTGAAATGCTGAAATGGTTGCTAGCCCGCCAAAAAGAAGGGGTGTCCATCAGTCAGGCCGTTTCTATCTGGCGTAATATGGAATCTGATGGCCAGGACCCTTTAATAACTGCTTCACCTGTTACCAGGGCCACGCCGGTCAATTCTCTGCCAGCCGCAATTGGTGAACAGCTAGCTGATTTACGTCATGCCTGGGTAGAAGCCTGTCAGTCCTTTGATGAAACACGTATTGAGCAGGTGATGACGCAGGCGTTTTCTCGTTTCCCGGCTGATGTGGTTTGTTTGGAATTGCTGCAAAAAGGGCTGGCTGAGATCGGTACAGGCTGGTATGAAGGCAATATCACGGTACAACAGGAACACTTTGCCTCAGCCCAGGCGTTGCGCCGCCTGGAAATGCTGGTGGCAGCCCAACCGCCGGCCACTCGTTCGGAACGAATTTTAGTGGGGTGTGCTCCCAAAGATACACATACATTCAGTTCATTGTTACTGACGTTTTTATTGCGTCGTTATGGATGGGAGGTTGTGTACCTGGGTGCGGATGTACCGACTGAACATTTAATAGAGACGATACAGGCCACAGAACCGGACCTGGTCGTTTTCACAGCCCAGCAACTGTTCACGGCCGTAGCCTTGCTGAATATCTCGCAAATGATGGAAACGCGCCAGATCCCATTCGCTTTTGGTGGTCTGGCTTTTATTAACATGCCCACACTGGTAGATCGCATCTCTGGTTACTTTTTAGGTACCACATTAGTGGATGCACCCCGGCAAGTACAACGTCTATTCGCCAGAGACGTTTCCCCCATCACTCCTACTGCCGTAGAGCCAATATACCCGCTCGCCTCTGTCGAATTTGATCAACGCCGGGCCAAGATAGAAGCAACTGTCTGGAGTAACCTTGAGAGTAGCAATTTACCCACCCACTTCTTGTCTGAAATTAACAATTACTTTGGCCGCGATGTTAGTGCCGCGCTCAAATTTGGTGACATCAAACTATTGGAAGCAAATTTGGACTGGCTGCTGGCATTGCTAGATAATCGGGGTTGGCCACAACAATGGCTCGATTCATATTTACATGCATACTACGAGGCCGTCCAGGCTCACTTATCAATAACCGAACATCCTCTGCGACACTGGCTGGAACAGATTAGCAAGACAGGATACTATTCGCGCCATATGGTGTGAGAATAACAAGGAGGATTACCAATATGTTGAAAGAATTTAAAGAGTTTTTGAATCGCGGTAATGTCATCGATCTGGCTGTAGCTGTCATTTTAGGCGCTGCCTTTACGGCCATTGTCAAGTCACTGGTAGATGACATCATCATGCCGTTGATCGGTATTTTGATGGGCGGCGTAAGCTTTGCCAGCCTGACAGTGCAGGTAGAGGACGCAATTATCACCTATGGCAACTTCATCCAGGCTATTGTCAATTTTATCGTTATTGCTATTGTGGTATTCCTGGTGGTGCGTTATTACAACCGACTGGCGCGTAAAAAGACGGAATCACCGGCCCCACCACCGGCCCCACCAGAAGATGTAGTGTTACTGCGCGAAATTCGGGATTTGCTCCAGAAGAAGTAACAAAAAAGGGTGTACCTGACCGGTACACCCTTTTAATTTAGTGTGTGTTGTGTTCTTCGCGGCGCGCCCTGGCTTCCGCGGCAATTTTTTCTTGCAGGTGTGTGGGGATACGGCCGTAATTATGAAATACCATACTAAACACCCCACGACCCTGTGTCATTGAACGCAGGTCAGCAGAGTAAGATTGCATTTCAGCCAGTGGCACTTCCGCTTTTACCACACTCTTGGTGCCATCCTGGTCCATCCCCAGCACCCGTGCCCGGCGAGTATTCAAATCTCCCATAATATCGCCCATATTATCGGCAGGGACCGTAATTGTCACCTGATAAATCGGTTCCAGCATAATAGGGCCAGCTTCCATCATCGCCTTCTTGAACCCTTCCCGACCGGCTGTCTGGAACGCGATTTCTTTTGAATCTACGGGGTGTTCCTTGCCGTCATATACAATCGCCTTTACACCCACCACTGGATACCCGGCAATGGGGCCAGCGTCTAGCGCCTGACGGCATCCCTTTTCTGTGGCGGCGACAAAGGGGGCAGAAATGGACCCACCAAAAATCTCCGAGGTAAACTCAAAATCAGCGTCATCATCCAGCGACTCCACCCGCAAAAAGACACGGGCATATTGTCCCGCGCCACCGGTCTGTTTTTTGTGTGTATACTCAGCCTGGGCGGTGCGCGTAATCGTTTCTCGATAGGGAATAAGCGGCACACTGGTAGTCATATTGACGCCAAATTTGTGCTGCGCTTTTTTAACGGCAATTTCCAGATGGGTGTTGCCCATACCGGCCAAAATAGTCTCATGGGTAGCCTGTTCGGTATGCCAGTGCAGCGTGAGATCCTCGGCCACCAGGCGGTTAAGCGACTGGCTGAGCTTAGCCACATCTGATTGACTGACTGGATGAATGGCTACCTGGGCAATTGGCGATGGCTGGTGGATAGCTTCAAGCTTCAGCTTGTTACCACGATCACAAAGGGTGTCGTTAGTGCCGGTTTCACCCAGTTTCACCACTGCACCAATATCCCCGGCATGTATATGGGCAATGGGTAACTGCTCTTTACCACGCAGGAGTTGTAAGGATCCCACACGCACTTCAGCATCAGCATTGGCATCCCAGACGCGGCTGTCTGAGGATAAAGTGCCACCATAGACGCGCAGGTAACTCATTTTGCCATAGGGGTCTTCACGGGTCTTAAAAACAAAAGCAGCCAGGGGAGAAGCATCACTAATAGGATACTCAACGGTGTCGCCGGAGGCATTTACGGCCGTAAACGACCCCACCTCATCCGGCCCCGGCAGCAATCGCATCATCGCATTCAGCACGGGCACCACCGCGATACCAGCCTGCGGCGCACTATACAGCACAGGAATGCATAGTCCTTGCTTCATGGCCAGCTTCAGCCCACGGACAATATCTTCATCGGGCAACGTATCTTCCTCAAAATACTTCTCCATTAAGGCATCATCGCCTTCGGCAGCAGCTTCAATGACCGCCATATGCGCAGCCTCAGCCTCTTCTACCAGTTCTGGTGGAATGGGGCCACGTTCGTCTTTATCGCCCAGGCGTGCTTCCATAGACAGCAAATCAACCACCCCTTTAAAAGTTGGCCCCTCACCGATCGGCAATTGCAAAGGCACAAAATTGCCCTTGAGATTATCTCTCACACTATTAAGGGCGCGTTGCGCACGGACATTGTCTCGATCCATCTTGTTAATGACGACTACACGAGGCAAATGGCGTTCTTGAGCAGCCTGCCATACCAATTCTGTACCCACTTCTACACCGGCTACGGCCTCCACAAAAACCATAGCGCCTTCTGCCACGCGCAGTGCCGCATTCACTTCACCAATAAAATCGGCGAAACCGGGCGTGTCCATTATGTTTAATTTGTAATCACGCCATTCAACAGGCGCAAGGGCAGTAGCTACAGAACTATTACGGGCAACTTCCTCTTCTTCAAAGTCCATAACGGCCGTGCCATTTTGCACACTGCCCATGCGCGTAGTCGCCCCAGTGTTGAACAACACACGTTCAACAAAGGTCGTTTTGCCCGCGCCGTTATGAGAAATGAGAGCCACGTTGCGAATCTGACTTGTCTTATACTCTTTCATGCGCTAAGAACCTCTTCTATTTGAGTTTAATTGGATGTTTTGGGTAAGCGGTTTTTCTCCATCGGCTGGCGGATTGTAGACGAAAGGGTAGTTGTTGTCAAAGCTGGAACGGTGCAAAATCGGCGGTCAATTTACCCTGTCTGGGCCAATATTCGACATTTTTTTATAGACCGCTTAGGATCAAAGTGCTTGCCATTGAACGTAATTCATGGCAATCCTCTGAGGAGTATGCCCGATGGCACAAGACAAGACATTAGCAATGAAGGTACTGGAAGGAAAGAAAATTCCTTATGAAATCATTCCCTATCCTGATCATATGCGCGATGCTGAGGAAATCGCTGCGGTTTTAGGTCTACCGGCAGAGCAAGTGTTCAAGACATTAGTAATCTTGCCACCGGGGGCAACGGGACGGGCCGCAAAACCCCTGCTCATCATCATTCCCGCCAACCGGCAGCTAAATTTGAAAAAGGTCGCCCAAATAGTTGGCGCTAAAAAAGTACAGATGGCCAGCCACAAAGAAGCCGAAGCAATGACGGGGTTGCAGGTTGGTGGGATTTCGGCGCTGGCGCTGCTAAACAAGGGGTTTGTTGTTTACCTGGATGCCTCAGCCCAGGCTCATGAGCAGATATTGGTGAGCGCCGGGCAAAAAGGACTGGATGTGAAACTGAAGGTGGCTGATCTGGTGCAGGTAACGGGAGCTAAAGTGGCCGACCTGGCGGATTAGGGCAGCAACTAGACCCCCTTAACTGTGGTTCTCGGTCAATGTCTGAATGGTTTCCACTACATCGGGAAAGTCAAAGGGCTTGGGCAGAAAAGCGGCATTGACCTTGTGTAATGTTTCATCACTGGGTCGGGGCCATGCACTGACGAGTACAAACGGCCGTGTCTCTCCCCGCCGCCGCAACTCTTCCGCCAACTCTACACCGGTCATCTTGGGCAACCGGATGTCAAAGAAGAAAACATCGGCTTCCGTAAAAACCGGTTCATCAATACGCGCCAGCAAATCTTCGGCGCTCATGTAAACTGGATGAACCACAATACCAAACAATCCCAGGCCACTTACCAGTAATTGCGCGATATTTGGTTCATCTTCCACATATGTTAAGTGTATTTGTTTATGAGCTTTGTTGTGCATGAAAGACCCTTCAAAAAAAAGGAGGTTTGCCTGATCTTATCCCAGACATCTAATTTTTGAAAATGAGGGGAAGGTACTGTTTGTATGGAGGCAGGTGCAAAATCTGTTCTTTAAGTACCGTGCCGGTAACACCATCCTGCAACACGGCCGTTGCCGACAACCACCAATCCCGATATAGCTCCTCTTCATCCCGACTGGTCATTATGCGTATCATCACTTCCTCACCCGGCGCCAGACCACCTTGCCAGACGACACGATGCTCTTCCAGCCACACCTGCCCACCGGTAGCCCGCAATGTATCCGGCCAGACTGTCAGGTCATCCGGCAACCGCATATTGGCGGAGATCAGCCCGGTAGGGGCCAGCCCGCCATTGCGCACTATCAAAAGATAAGCGACCTGTGTTGCCGCCTGGGAGCGGTTGGGCACAGCCGTGAAAGTTGAGGTTGACAAATCAGGCGCATCAATCCAAAAGACGGCCGTGCGTTGAAAGGTCAGGTCGTGCCGGTTGTAGTGGATGGAGAGCGTATTGGTTACGGCCGTGCCTGGGGGCAAACCGGCTATCGGCGTAGCCCGGTACACAATTTGCCGCACACCGCCCGGCAGCAGACTGCCCTGCCAGGTGAGTTGCCGGGTTGCCGGGTCATAAGTAGCGCCCCCTTGAATGGAACCTGGCAACAGTGTCAACTCCGGTGGCAATTGGTTGACCATTTGCACCTGATTGGAAGGGGCTACGGTGGTGTTGCGTAATGTGATGATATAAGTGCGGGCGGCAACGGCCGTGTTCACCCGCGAATCCACTGTAAATGTGGAATCACCCAGATCACTCAACCAGCCTAAAATGCGATTCATCGCCGACGCCTCCTTATCATCCGGCAACCATTCAAAGGGCATACCCCAGAAAATGGAACGCCAGGTAGCTCCGATTTTGGCTACCCCGGCAGGCGTTCCGCTATTGTGCCAGAAAAATGGCTGGCTATCTGGCATCAGCAGCAGGCCATCGCCATTATTCAAATATGGCCCACGGGTGAGCGCCATTGGGCCGGCCAGGTCTGGGCCAACAGCCAGGTGGCCGCCGCCAAACACCTGCGTAGGCGTCACCGATTCCCGATAATCCCATACCCCCAGATAGTGCCGCGCCAACGACGAGTTGTGATGGTAATACAGAAAATCTTGACTGGTCAGGAACAACCGCCCTCCCTGCGCCAGGTAAGCGGTCAGATCATCCCTCTCTTCAGGCAAAATGGGAGCAAACCAATCATACCCGGTATACCAGATGATGAAATCGTATTCTGGCAATAAATGGGCCGGTGGTGATCCCCGGCGCTCAATACCTCTCCAGCCGGTTTCCCAAACATCAAAGGCCAACCCCATGCTATTCAGAGCGTCAGTCAGGTGGTAGTTTTCGTCGTACCAGCGGTCATCATCCACAAAGAGAATTTGGCCGGGCGTTTTGTGGCTCAGTATGCTGGTGTTACGGAAAGCTGAGTTGTTGCCGGAAACGGCCGTGACTGTGGTTGTATGGTAATAATCCTTGGGAGCGTCAGATGGAACTTGCAGATGCAACACGGTATGCCCACGCTGGCATGGCCCCAATGTGAGGGTGGTTGTCACCAAAGAACTGCTCCAACCAGTGCCAACGGCCGTGAATGCAAATGTATCGGTCAGTGTCTCACTCAGGTTTTGCACCGTCAGCGTATACACCAGTTGGTCGCCCGGCACGGCAAAATCATCCACCCGGTCAGGCAGCCAGCGCACGCCGTACTGCTGGCGCGGCATGGCAAAATAGTTAAAACTGCGGTCAAGTAATATGTGCTGGTCGGCCGCATCCGTCACGCCTTCCAGACCAAACCCCAGATACACGATCCGCCCTGGTTTACAAATGCTGGATACCAATCCGGCCGCACGGCCGTCTTCATAATGAAGAGCCTCCTGCGCCAGCGAGCGATACATCGGCTCAACGGCGTCCGGCTGGAATTGGTTATTGGCGCTGCTACCGCCATTGAGCGTCAGTGACAACCCTGTAAAGATGCTACCCGGTACGCCGATAATGGTATCGGTTACTGGCGCCTTGCCCAAATAGTTAGCATTCAAGTCATCGTACCACCAAAATTGGGTGCTG
Source organism: uncultured Ardenticatenaceae bacterium (assembly GCA_964467705.1). Lineage (GTDB taxonomy): Bacteria > Chloroflexota > Anaerolineae > Promineifilales > Promineifilaceae > CAADGU01. Next base: position 25,338 of record CAYXUZ010000083.1, read on the forward strand.
AACCCGTAGCCATCGAACTGCCCCACCCGTTGCCCACTAACCAACAAGTTGCCACCGTGCCCCAGATAATGAGTGATTACGTTGTTGGCGCCGATTGTACCAGGGGAATCTCTGGGCGCAGCCCAGACCACCTGGTCATAAGCAGCCAGATCAGCCTCTGTGGGCACATCATAAAATGGATGGCGAACGCTAATGGTGTCATAGGCATAGGATAACGTTTCCAGGGCTACCTGGTAGGAAGCGGCCTGCGGCTCGTAGTACCATTGGCCGGTGTCTACCAATAAGGTCATGGGGCCAGGGGCAAGCCAGAAGTTGCGGATGAAATTGCCACCTACAACCACAGTAACAGTGCTCTGCCCCAAACGGTAATGTTCAGAACGGGCAACAAGAGAATAAGTTCCGGCAGGTAAATTCAACGTGTAACGGCCGTCACTATCTGTGACGGCCGTTACGGGTGTATTAGCTACCCGAACCAGAGTATTAGACAAGGGCACTTGTGTCTGATTATCAATAACCTGGCCGGTTATGGTGCCCACGGGCAACAACGTAAGCACAATATGGCGTGTGGTAGTCTGGTTTACATTCACCGGCAGGCCGCTAACCTGATGCGGCTGATGCCCAAAAATGTTGGCGGACAGGCTATAAGTGCCAGGCTGAAGTTTGGCCTCATAATAACCATTGGCGTCAGCTTGAAAGGGCAATGACTCACCGCTGAGGGTGGTAATGGTAATGGCGGCAAATGGTACTGGTTGGCCATTACTGCTTACATTGCCAACCAGACGGCCGTGTGGCACATCGGGTTGCAAAGCAGCATATACATCCATCCGTCCCCAGCCGCTGAGTATGTTGGGGTGTGTGGGGGAAATGGGTACGGCCGTGTCTGCCATGCGCTGCCGAACCTGGTCAACCGATAGAGCCGGGTTGGCCGACAGGAGCAGCGCCGCCGCGCCAGAGACATGGGGCGCAGCCATAGATGTGCCATTGTAATAGCCGTAGAGACCACCAGGTAAGGCTGAAAGCGTCCGTGCGCCTGGCGCTACCAGCCAGGGCTTGACCTCATTCGTCAGGGGCGAGGGGCCAAGCGAGGAAAACCAGGCTACTTCATCTATATCGTCACTGGCGCCCACGGCCAGAACACCAGGGTAACTGCCCGGTGCGCCCACCGTGCCCTCGAATGGCCCCATATTCCCGGCTGAAAAGACAGGCAAAATACCGGCGCTTAAGAGCAGATTGATGTCCGGCAAGAATTCGATGCTGCCGCCATCACCGCTCCAGGAACCATTCACAATGTCGGGAGCCAGAGCCGGGTTGTTGGCGGGAGCCAGTAGCCATTCAAATCCCGCATGGGCATCGCTGACATAAATCAGTCCATCTGGAGTGGCAATGTTGACGGCGATCCACTTTGCGCCAGGGGCCACACCTATGCCATCATGGCCAACGGCCGTGCCCGCCACATGCGTTCCATGCCCAAAATTATCAGATGGCACGGTACTGGTCGGCAACGTGGCGTTGAACCAGTTGCCGGTATGGTCAAAAACGCCACCGCCCAGATTGCCCCGATAATTGTCTGCCAGAATGGGGTGCTCAAAATCTACCCCTGTATCCA
>CAYXUZ010000084.1:0-1415 GCA_964467705.1 uncultured Ardenticatenaceae bacterium
TAGGAGTATCGAATTGTGGCGGCATTATAACGGGATTGGGGAGGGAGTGGCAAGTGGCAAGTGACCATCTGCAACCTGCAACCTGCCACTTGCAACCTGTCTTATCTGTCTGGGTAGAGGCGCTGATGCTGGCGGTAAGGGAGGATGTGGATGTATTCGCCCTTTTGCAGGCGGATTTGGGTGGTGTGCCAGTAGGGAGTGTCGAGCAAGTCGCGGTGGTGGGCCAGAAATTCCTCTTGCAAACCGGGCGGCAGTCCCATGAAGTGCAGGAATTCTTGCGGGAAAATGTCCCCTTCGGCGATGTGAAACCAGGGTTCGGCGGCCAATTCATCCTCATAAGAAACGGCGGCGGGGAAGCGGCGGAATTGGCAGTCGGTGAGTGGCCGTAGCTCATCATAGTCGTAGAAGACGACACGGCCGTGCCGCGTCACACCAAAGTTTTTCAGCAGCATATCACCGGGGAAGATGTTGGTAGCGGCCATGTCTTTGATGGCCCGGCCGTAGTCCCGGATGGCGGCTTTTGCTTCAGTTTCGCCCACCTGGCGAATGTACACATCCAATGGCGTCACCCGCCGCTGCACATAGGCATGGGTGATGACCACTGCCTCCCCCTTCACCTGCACAGCGCGTCCAGCCACCGTCAGCAGTTCGTTGAGCAGCGCTGGATCAAAACGCGCCCGGTCAAATTCCAGGAATTCAAACGACTGCGCATCCACCAGACGGCCGGCACGGTCATGGCGGAACACCATATCATATTGGGCCATCACATTCTGGCGCGTCACCTTTTTGGGGTCGGCAAAATGATCTTTGATCAGCTTAAACACCAGATCGTAATCGGGCAGGCTGAACACGGCCATCACCATGCCGCGCTGCCCCGGTGCGGTCTGGAACTGGGCGTTTGATTGGGCCAGGTGGCGCAAAATGTCGCGGTATAGTTCCGTCTTCCCGTGTTTGTTGTAACCCAACGAAATGTAAATTTCGGCCACACGCTTTTGGGGGATGAGGGTTTGAATGAAGGCCACCAGGTCGTAGGGCCGGTCAATTTTGACGTGGAAGTAGGAGCGGGTAAAGCTGAACAGGATGCTGACGCTGGTGGTGTCCAGCAGTACACCATCTACATAGAGTCCGTCACGGCCGTGTAGCAGGCATAACACGCAGGGGATGGTCTGGCTGCTGGCCTGAATCCGCCCCACCAAGTACGCCCCCTGGCTGCGGTAAAAGCCACTTTTGACTATATCGAGGCGCTGCATCATCAATCCCTGGGTTGCCAGATGAGCCTGGATGCGGGAGGCGATGAGCTGGCAATCTTGTTCCAGGTGGGCAAAAAGGTGGGGCGGGTGGTAGCTGCTGATGATTTCGTAGAAAAGGTCGGCTTTGGGCTGGGACGTTTTGTAGCTGCGGTAGACTTTGTGGCG
>CAYXUZ010000084.1:1425-26620 GCA_964467705.1 uncultured Ardenticatenaceae bacterium
GCGGGAGGGGGTGGGGGGTGACTGGTAGTCGGTGGTGACAAATTCGATTTGCGGGTCTACGCCGACGGTGGTGAAGATGCGGCGGGTGACGGAGTTGAAGAAGGTTTCGGCCAATTCCCAATCATCGCGGGCGAAGATGTGGTTAGAGTAGACGGCTTTCATGCTGGCCCAGACCAGTTTGTCATGCAGGCGGTCGGCCAGCAGGCAATGAATTTCGCCCACAACCTGGTCGGTAACGGTTTTATAGAGGAGGAGGCGCTCTTCGGCATCGGCGCGACGGCCGTGCCAATCTTGCTGCTCAAATCGGTGCGGTGCGCGTTCGGTGATGGTCTGAAAGTGGGTGCAGTAAGTTTTGAATGCCTGGTAGATGGCTGCTGCTCCCAGGTTGGCTAACCGGCTGTCGGACAGGCGATTAAGGTCTAGTGGCATGGTGGAAGTATAACGCGATTGGCTTACGAGATGGGGAAAGGTGGGGGGTGATGAGTGTCAGGTGTTTGGGTGTCAGGTGTCATGTTGTCGGATGGTTTGACGGCCGTAGCCAGCCAACAGACAATTGCAACTATGATCCGCACTCGTTTTTGGCTCCTGGGTTGTGTGTGTGTGTGGCTGTTGGTGGCCTGTCAGTCGCCACAGAGGTTGCCGGTTGCTGGCACAGTGCCAGCAATGGCAACGGCCGTACACACGCTCGTCACTTCACCCACGCCTTCACCCGCCCCGTCGTCCACAGCTTCACCGACTGCCTCGGCAACGGCCGTGCCGCCTACCACTACACCGCCACCATCGCCAACGGCCGTATCCACTGCCACAGCCTCACCGCTGCCGCCATCGCCGACACCGGCACGTCTCTGCCCTGACCCACCGCCCCCCAAACCGGATTACCAACGCAATGTGCTGGGGGAACAGCCCTGGCCGACGCCAGATGCAACTGCACCGCTGGCGCATTTTTGGCTGACTGACCCGGTATTGGGTGGGCGCAAGCCATTGGAGAATGGGTATTATCCGTATGGGTGGGATGGCAACGGCCGTTTCCTGCTGCACAATGGCGCGGATATGCCCCAGGTGCAGGGGACGTTGGTCACGGCCGTTGCTGATGGCACAGTGGTTGTGGCTCAATCTGATGCGGAAGAGTTGTATGGTTGGCGTTGTGACTGGTATGGGCAGTTAGTCGTTTTGGAACTGGACGAACAGTGGCAGGAGCAGCCGGTCTATGTGTTATACGGCCATGTGCAGCAGATTCAGGTGGAAGCAGGGCAGCGGGTGGTGCAAGGCGAGCCAATTGCCGAGATTGGCGTGGAAGGGGTTTCGGCCGTCCCTCATCTGCATCTGGAAATTCGCGTAGGCAGTAATAGTTTTGCGGCTACGCAGAACCCGATGTTGTGGCTGGGACCGCTGCCGGAGACGGGCGTGTTGGCCGGGCGGCTGGTGGGTGAAGGGGGACGGCCGTGGCAGGGTGTGCGCATCACCTTGATTGAAGCAACCGATGAAGGGCCGCTGTATCGCTACACCTACACCTACCTGGATGATCCGCAGCATCTCATTCACCCGGATGTGGCGTTTGCCGAAAACTTTGTTTTTGCTGATTTGCCGCCGGGTCATTACACGCTGTTTGTGTCGGTGGCGGGGCAGGAGTATCGGCAGCCGGTGGTGGTGGATGAGGGGCAGGTGACGGCCGTAGAGATTGTGACTGGATCACCGTGATGCGTGATACGTGATGCGTGACCAGAATCTTCACGCATCACGTTTTTAGGAGAAAAGAATGGCAAAGAAACTAAGTCGCGGACGTTGGATCGTTGTCATCGGGTGTCTGGTAGTGATTGGGCTGGCGTGGTTGATGGTGTGGGGGGCGCGGGTGGGGTTGGTGGTACGGCCGTTGACCCAGGATGGCATCCCCATGCGGCTGATTGCCCCGGAAGGTGCGCCGCCAGCGCCCGGCGTCATCATTGCGCATGGGTTTAGCGGCTCCCAACAGTTGATGCAGGGGTTTGCCTATTCACTGGCACACGCCGGGTACGCCACCCTGCTGCTTGATTTTGACGGCCATGCGGCCAATCCTGCCCCGTTGAATAGCGAGATGATGCGCGGTGCGGCGGCGCTGCAAGCCAACATGGATGCGGCTTATGCCGCCTTGATCGCCCAACCGGAGGTGGACGGCCGTCGCCTGGCGCTGCTTGGTCATTCGATGGGCAGTGGGGCGGCGATGACGGCGGGCATCAACGATCCTGAGCGGTATCAGGCGACGGTTGCTGTGTCACCAACGGGAGCCGAGGTGACAGAAACGGAACCGCGTAATTTACTGCTGCAAGCGGGGCAGTTGGAGCCACAGTTTGCGGCCAATGCGGAAGATTTGCTGGCGCGGGCGGGTGGGGCGAACACGGATTTTGCCAACGGCCGTGCCCGTTCTTTCCAACTCATTCCCGGTGTGGAGCATATCACCATCCTGTTCAGCCCCACCGCGCACCAGACGGCCGTGGGCTGGCTAGGCCAGACCTTTGGCTTGCCGACGACGGTGGCTTACACAGATTTGCGCATGGTCTGGTATCTGGTGCAGTTGGGGGCGTGGTTGGTATTGGTGCTGGCGGTAACGCCAGTCATTCGCCAGCCGCGTATCCCTGCCGACAACCGTCGTTCGCCCTGGCATGTGTTGGGGCTGTTTGTTGCCCCGTTGGTGGCAACGGCCGTGTTGTGGCTGGCAAATCAGGTCACGGCCGTTGGTGAAATGGGCGGCATTCTGATCGCCGGAGCGCAGGCGTTGTGGTTCCTGGTGTTTGGTCTGGTCTGGCTCGCCCTCGGCTGGCGATGGGGACGAGATGGGGAGACCAGGAGACTGAGAGACTCAGAGGCCACCCAATCTTCAATCTCCCAATCTCCCAGTCTCTCAATCTCCAATCTCTCTATCTCCTCTCTCCTCCGCGCCCTGGCCATCTTTACCTTTTTATGGCTGGTCTTTGGCCTGATGGCGCAGGTGGTGTGGCTGCCCTGGTTTCTCATTCCGGCGCGGCTGCTGCGCTGGCCGGTGCTGGCGCTGGCCTTCCTGCCCTGGCTGTTGGCGGCAGGGTGGGCACAGCAAGGCGCGTCTACGGGGCGACGGATCGGTTGGTGGGTGGGGCAAAGTGTGGTGTTGATGGTGGGGCTGGGCACGGCCGTGTTGCTTGTCCCCTCTCTCTTTTTCCTGGTGCTGGTGCTGCCCGTACTGCCCATTGTGCTGGGCATCATGGCATTGGTGGGTGGCGCGGTGGATGATCCCTGGGCCTATGGCCTGGGCAATGCCCTCTTTTTTGCCTGGCTGCTGCTGGCTCTGTTTCCACTGGTTGGGTAGAATGCCGGAGGTGTGACGCACTTTTGAAGTGCGTCGCACCTTACACCCATAAGGACAAACCTATGCTTTTTGTAGACAACAATGGTGTAACCGACCCGCGTGTGAATCTGGCAATTGAGGAGTATGTATTGCGGCATGTGGCAACGGAGGAGCCGATTTTGCTCTTTTATATCAATGAGCCGTCGGTGATTATCGGCCGTAACCAGAATACACTGGAAGAGATTGATACTGATTTTGTACGCGCCCATAACATTCATGTGGTGCGGCGGCTGTCTGGCGGCGGGGCCGTTTACCATGATTTGGGCAATTTGAATTTTAGTTTTATGAGCAACGGCCGTGACCATCTGCACAACTTTGCCCGCTTCACCGAGCCGGTGGCGCGGGCGCTGCGAGCGTTGGGCGTAGACGCCGAACTGCGCGGCAAAAGCGATATTTACGCCGCCGGGAAGAAGATTTCCGGCAATGCCCAGTACGCCACCTCAAACCGTATGTTCAGCCACGGTACACTGCTCTTTGATAGTCATCTGGAAACGCTGCTCAAGGCGCTCAATCCCCGGCAGTTGGAAATTACGTCCAACGCGGTGCAATCTATTCGTGCCTTTGTGGTCAACATTCGGGAACTGCTGCCGGCCGATATGGACATTCACCAGTTGAAAGAGGCGTTGTTGCAAGAGATTTTTGGCGGTACGGCCACTTCGGCTGCGCTCAGTGCAGGCGTGCCCACTTACCAACTCACGCCCGACGACTGGGAAAAGATTAATGAACTGTCGGCCAGCCGCTACCAGACATGGGAATGGAATGTCGGCCGTTCGCCTCGCTTCAATGTCCGCAAGCAGGATCGGTTTGAGGGGGTGGGCAAAATTGACCTGCGGATTGAGGTGAACAAGGGGCTAATTGAGCAAATCACGATTTATGGCGATTTTGCCGGTTTGCAGCCAGTGGCTGAATTAGAGCAACGGCTGATGGGGGTGCGGTATGACCCGGACGCGCTGGCCGAGGTACTGGAACAGGTGGATATAGCTGGGTATTTTGGCAGTTTGGAAAAGGCGGCTCTGTTGCGATTGCTTTATTAGTCCGGTGCGACGCCCCTGACTGAATTACCCCTGACTTCTTTTGAGAAACCAACCTGTATATTGTTCGGCAAAATCAAAACGGTTTAAGACATTCAATGTTTGTTGAGTAACGGCCGTGATCAAGGCCGGGTCTTGGGCGGTGAATGCCTCCACCAGAGCGGCCAGCGATTGCGCTTCTTGTCGTAGCAAGGGTTCCAGGTCTGGTGTGGGGGAGAGAGTACGGCCGTTTTGCCTGACCAGACCCAACCGACCGGCATCTCTCAATAAGTGACGCAGCATGGAACGTCGCTCGAACTGTTCCCGTTCAGGGACGGGTTTGCTGCGTCTATTATTATTTTGATGGGGCAGCCGTAGTTGCATGAGCGATGGCCCTGGTTGCCACTTATACACATTCAGGCGGGATTGATGCCATTCTTTGGCTTGCTTGAGGATGGATTGTTCGAGACGGCCGTTGACCCTGGCATTCTTGCCCGCTTCTGTAATCTGCACATAAAAATCCTGGTGGGGCAACCGGCTGATTGTTTTGCTGCTTAATGGACGGGCATAGGTGGGCATATAGCCAATGATGATGGCGCCCTGGCTGACCAGGCTTAATACGGTTGCCAGCCATAAATAGGTGAGGTGTTCAAAGGGGACGTCGGGCGTGGGCTGTTCCCAGATGGTGGCAAACCTGTCGTCGAATAGGGCAACGGCGCTGGCGGGATAGGTTAACGGCCGTGTCATCGCCGGTGGGTTTTTCATGCAATCAGGCACATAGGCGACCGGCGTATAAAACAACCCCACATTGGGAATTTGTTGCCAGGTTTCACCCGTGCTGCGGTGCCGCAAACGGACGAGGCGCTTGAAGAGATAGTTGAGACTGGCGAACAGTACCAAAATGCCCAACCCACCCATCAGTAAGCTGGGAATGGATATCAATCTATCATACACGACGACCGTGAAGGCCGCGCCCAGAAGCATCAAAAAAGCCACGATGCAGCCGCCAATAACCTGTGACCACATGATGCCTTGTCGGTCGTCCAGGTCATAGAGGCAGGCACTTTGCGGTCGGTTGGGGCAGGCAATGGCTTCTTTGCCTAACTGCCGATGGCATTGTTCACAGCGTAATTCAAGTGGGTTAATGGTGGTAGGGAGTGAATCCATGCGCGTAAATACGCGGGAGAATGATTCGGGTTGTATGGGGAATCAAACTTGCCACCCATTCACTTCCCACTATACTCTCCCGCTTATGAAACAATATCTGGATTTGATGCAGCATGTACTGGACAACGGGGTGGAGCGCAGCGACCGCACGGGTGTGGGCACGATAGGCGTTTTTGGCTATCAGATGCGCTTTAATCTGGCCGATGGCTTTCCGGCCGTGACGACGAAGAAGCTCCATTTTCGCTCCATCATTCATGAACTGCTCTGGTTTTTGCAAGGTGACACCAACATTAAATACCTGCGGGATAACGGCGTCACCATTTGGGATGAATGGGCGGATGAGAATGGCGACCTGGGCCCGGTCTATGGCTATCAGTGGCGCTCGTGGCCGGGGCCAGATGGGCAGACCATTGACCAGATTACCAACCTGCTGCACCAACTGCGGCACAATCCCCACTCCCGCCGCCACATCATCTCCGCCTGGAACGTGGCCGACGTAGACGAGATGGCGCTGCCACCCTGCCACTGTCTGTTCCAATTTTTCGTCGCCGATGGCAAACTCTCCTGCCAGCTATACCAGCGCAGCGCCGATATTTTCCTGGGGGTACCCTTCAATATCGCTTCCTACGCCCTGCTGACGTTGATGGTGGCGCAGGTGACGGGGTATGAGCCGGGCGATTTTGTGCATACCTTTGGTGACGCCCACCTTTACCTGAACCATTTAGAACAGACCCGCCTGCAACTCTCCCGTGAACCGTATCCACTGCCACAGATGCGTTTGAACACGGCCGTGACCGACCTGTTCGACTTCCGCTATGAGGATTTTGAACTGGTGAATTACCAATGCCACCCGGCGATAAAAGCGCCGATTGCCGTGTAATGATTATCTCCCTCATTGTCGCTATGGATCACAACCGCCTTATTGGGGCCAACAATGGCCTGCCCTGGCGTCTGCCGGATGACATGCGCTGGTTTGTGGAGCAAACGATGGGAAAGCCCGTGATAATGGGGCGCAAGACATATGATTCCATTCCGGCGAAGTTCAGGCCACTGCACGGCCGTCACAACATCATCATCACCCACAACCCCGATTATCAAGCTCCCGGCTGCACCATTGTCCATTCCCTGCCGGAAGCCTTGGCCGCTGCTGGGGATGGGCCCGAGATCATCATCGGCGGTGGCGCCCAAATTTATGCTGAAGCCCTGCCCCTGGCCCACCGCCTCTACCTGACGTTGGTAGACGGGACGTTTGACGGCGATGCCTATTTTCCCCGCCTCAACCCCGGCGAATGGCGCGAGACATTCCGACAAGAACACGAGCCGGATGCCTGCCACGCCTATCATTTCACCTGGTTGATCTGGGCACGGCCGTAGGGCAACCCCACACTTTCACATAGACATCAATTGTCCGTTAGCCGTCGTTACCACTTTTGCCCCTAATGCAAAACAGCGCACCTTGACAGGCCAAAAATTCCAACCAATGCTGTAAAGATGAGGAAACACGTCGGGTAAACGCCATTGTTATACCCACCACATATACCACACATACAGGGAACGGCCGTCACCCAAACCCTATATGTGGGTGGTACAATCCATTGTCAAGCCATCCATCTTAAAAGTTGGAAATTTTTAAGATTTCGGTTATCTAAAAATGTTCCAGCTTTTAAGGCAAAATTGCCCCTTTTTCATTGCATCCTTCGCCCGCTTTTGCTAGAATGAGCGTGCCGTTGTAAACATATCTGCATACCACAAAAAGCCGATTATTAACCAGTGTTACTGGTCGCTACGTGGCATTGGTAATCGGGTAGTGGGAGCCGCAGAATCGGCGAAGAGGAAGCGCTGTCGGGTTGAGAAGGGTCCCCGTTTAATTCTTCAAATAGTGTGGACAACGGCCGTAAAACCACTATCTACAATTGATGTTTGTTTTGTAATGAAAGGTCATATGTTGCTGCCTGCCTGTTGTTCGCGGATGGCCGGCCACCCATACTGGATCAATGACAATGACGCCTGAAACCGCCTGGAAAGCTACCCTGGGAGAGTTGGAACTACAGATGACCAAAGCTACCTTCAACACCTGGTTGAAGGACGCCTGCTTGTTGACGTGTGACGATGACGTGTACGTCATCGGCGTGCGCAACGATTATGCCAAAGATTGGCTAGAGAACCGGCTGCGAGACACCATTTTGCGCACCCTCACGGCCATCGTCGGCCACGCTCTGGAGATTCGCTTTGTGGTATGGGCCGATGACTTGATTAAACAACCACAATCATTGGCCACAAATGGTGCTAATGGCGCTAATGGGTCATCTCACAAGACAGCCCGTTTGAACGGTAAAACGACGGCAACGACTGTGGCTAACTTAAACGGCCGTTTCACCTTCTCTTCCTTTGTAGTTGGCCCCAGTAACCGGCTGGCCCACGCCGCCGCCCTCTCCGTTGCTGAAAACCCCGGCGAAACCTACAACCCCCTCTTCATCTATGGCGGCGTCGGCCTGGGCAAGACACACCTTTTGCACGCCATCGGCCACAAATGTATGCAAGATGGCTACACCGTCTGTTACATCCCCTCCGAAACCTTCACCAATGACCTGGTGCAGTCCATCCGCAACAAAAAGATGGCCGAATTCCGCGAACGTTACCGTACCCCCGACGTCTTGATGATTGATGACATCCAATTCATCGCCGGTAAAGAAAGCACCCAGGAAGAGCTATTCCATACCTTCAATGAACTACACAGCCAGGGCAAACAGGTGGTCATTTCCAGTGACCGGCCGCCCAAAGCGATGATGACGCTGGAAGAACGGCTGCAATCTCGTTTTGAATGGGGACTGATGGCCGATATTCAAATGCCGGACATTGAAATGCGCAAGGCCATTTTGCAAACCAAAGCGGAAGAATGTGGCGTCTATGTGCCCGATGCGGTTATGGATTTTATTGCCCAACATGTACGCAACAACATCCGGGAATTGGAAGGGGCGTTTAACAAAGTCATGGCCTATGCCCAGCTTTCTGGAAGCATGGTAGACATGGAACTGGTGAATATGGCGATGGCCGACCTGATTCGACGCCCCGACAAGTTGACGTTTGATCTGGTGCTGACGGCCGTGTGTCGTTATTTTGGCGTCACGGCCGAAGAGATGGCCGGCGCCAGCCGCAAACGCACCGTCGCTTACCCCCGCCAGATGGCCATGTACCTGGCACGCACTGAAACAGACGCCTCCCTGCCCCTGATTGGCGAAAAGTTAGGCAATCGAGACCACACTACCATCCTGTATGGTTATGAAAAAATCGCGGCCATGATTGAAGTTGACCCCACTGTGCGCCGCGACTGTATGGACATTAAAGCGGCTATGTATGAGGCTGTACCTGTCCGCAATTGATGATGGCATGAAGGCCATTATTAATGTTCAAATTGTATCCCCTCGGCAGCGAGGATTGAGAGATTCCGGGAAGAGGAAGATCAGGCAGTAACAATCTCTCAATCCTCGTTTCTTTTTATCTGCCTATCAAGGCGACCACAAGAGTCGCTCCTACTTCAGTTCCCGTCGTGAATACCCCAACAATGCCCGCGCGACAATGAGCAGATTGATCTGGCGGGTGCCCTCGTACAGGTCATTGATTTTGGCGTCGCGCATCAGTTTTTCCACAAGTGCGTCACGGGAGTAGCCATAAGGTCCGAGCAGTTCAACCGCCTTTTGAGTAACAAAAACAACGGCCGTGCCCGCTTTCACCTTACACATACTGGCATCCAGGCGGTTGCTTCGGCCGTGCATAATCGCCGCCGTTGCTTTCAACGTGAGCAGCCAGGCCGCTTTGTATTGGGCTTCCATTTCCAATAAGTCGCGTTCGACGGCCGTCCACAAATAGCGCGGTTTACTATAGTCGAGTTCTATGCCCGCTTCCGCCAGTGTTTCTTTGGTAATTTCCAGGGCGGCGCGGGCAATGCCCACCGCGCTGGCAGCCACCGCCGGGCGGCTGGCGTCAAAGGTCTTCATCGCCCCGGCAAAACCTTTTGTCGTTTTTTCTGTCTGTACCTCCAGATCGCCTAACAGATGGTCATAGGGAACGCGGGCATTGTCAAAGTTGATAATCACGGTGTCGCTGGCGCGGATGCCCAACTTGTCCATGCCCGGCGAAACGCTCACGCCGGGTGTGTGAGCTTCCACTACAAATGATTTAATCCCCTGCCGCCCGGCGTTGGGGTCCACCGTCGCCCACACAATGCAAATGCCGTCCGACTCCACCAGCGCCAGCGCGCCGCTGGTGATGAAAATTTTCTGCCCGTTGAGTACCCATTCGTTGGCGTCAGGGTCGAGTACGGCCGTTGTTCGCATGGCGCTGTTGTCTGACCCGGCATCCGGCTCGGTAATGGCCATCGCCCCCCAAACTGGCTCTTCACTGTCAGCAAAGCGTTCCAGGAAGCGGACTTTTTGGGAAGATGTACCGGCGGCGGCAACGGCCGTGCCGCCCAATCTACCCCCCGGCCGCGCCAAAAACTGCCCGGCGTCCGCCCAACTCAGTAATTCCGCCAACAAGATAGAAAACAGTATATCCAGGTCTGGTTCATCACCCGGCGTTTCCTGAGCAGCGACGACTTGCAGGTGTTGGTGACGCGCCTGTTCCAGAGGCCAGATGGCGTGGATGAAGGGATACGGCCGTGTATGTTCCTGCTCATCATACTCATGCGCCTGGGGCCGCATAATGGCGCGGGCAATGGCAGCATACGGTTCCAGTTGGCTGAGAATGTCGGGCGGGATTTCAAAGTTGATCATGGCTGGCATTTTCTCTGGCACGGCCCCATTCGTCAAACAAAAAGGCGCTCTGTTGAACATAGAGCGCCTTTCATGACCAGACAGGTCTCCACGTCTCCACAAACCTGTCTGGTCTGAATCATTGAGATAGACCTTATTCTGGATGGGCAATCACCTCATCTACCAGACCATACTGCATCGCTTCTTGGGCCGTCATGTAACGGTCACGGTCGAAGTCTTCGGCGATTTGGGTGATGGTTTGCCCGGTGTGGTATGCCAGAATGTCATTGATGCTGCTGCGCAGGCGCAAAATTTCGTTGGCCTGAATTTCAATATCGGTGGCCTGCCCCTGCGCACCGCCAAGTGGTTGATGCATATGAATGGTAGCGTGAGGCAAGGCATAACGCATTCCCTTTGTACCCGCTGCCAGCAATACCGTTCCAAAGCTGGCTGTAAACCCAACGGCGACGGTAGAAACGGGGCATTCCACCTGACGCATAGTGTCGTAAATGGCCATGCCAGCATATACATGCCCGCCAGGACTGTTAATGTACATACGAATGGGTTTGGTGTTATCTTCGCGGGCCAGGAAGAGAAGCTGAGCGACGGTCAGGTTGGCAATCTGGTCGTTAATGGGGGTGCCCAGAATAATAATACGTTCCCGCAGCAGCAGAGAGAAGATGTCAAAGGCGCGTTCGCCGCGCCCGGTGGTTTCAATGACCATCGGGACAAGGGAGGTTGGAAGGTTCATCATGGAAAGTTCTCCTGACGGTGGGCGGTGGCCCACAAAAGCCACCGCCCATCTGGGTTGAATAATGTGGGGGAGTGTAGCCGTGCTGTGTTAGATTTGTGTTATTCCGGGTCGGTCACGGCCGTTTCCACTTCCGTTTCGCCTTCAACAGCTTCGCTGACTTCAGTGGCCTCTGTTTCTTCGGCGACAGGCGCTTCTTCTTCGGTGGCGTCTGCCTCTTTCGCCGCCAACTCCGCCAATGAGGGGGCTGTTCCACTGTAAATGGCCTTTACCCGTTCGGTCACTTTATCCATCAGGATCTCGCCGCTGAGCATATCGAAACCCGCCCCTTTCCGGTAATATTCGCGCATACTGTTTGCCAATACCTCATTGTCCTTAAAGGCCGCAATCCGTTCTTCTATTTTTCCCTCAACGTCTTCATCTTTAATTTTGAGCTTCTCATCCAGCACCAACTGGCGTAGCACCAATTGATGGTGTACGGCTTCTTCGGCCACCTCGCGGAAATCTTCGCGCATGGCTGCCTCGGAGGTGGCGTTCATTTTTAAGTAGTCGTCCCATTGCCAGCCAGAACGTGTGACCTGATTTTTGAAGGATTGTATACGGCCGTCAATCTCCGTTTCCACAACCGCCGGGGGATAAACCAGGGTAGACATCTCCAGCATCTCGCGTACCATATGGTCTACCAGTTCATTATTGGCCTGAGACTCGGCCATTTCACGTAGGCGGTCACGGGTGGCTTCTTCCAATTCCGCCAACGTTTCATGCCCTTCTTTTTGTGCCAACTCATCGTCCAGTTCTGGCAGATGGCGGCTTTTCACTTCCAACAGTTCCACGCTGAACATCGCTTCTTTACCGGCCATTTCCTCCTGCTCATAATCCTCAGGGAAGACAAAGGTGAAATCTTTACTTTCTCCAACGCTCAGTCCCACCAGATTTTCAACAAATGGCGTGCCGGGGAAAATCTCGGTGTTGTCCAGGGGAATTTCCAGCCGTGAGGAATCGAAGAGAATGTCATCATTATCATCTTCATCCTCTTCCTCTTCAAAATTGTCATCATTATCTGATTCGGTGGCGTCAGAAGGGGGATGGGGCACGGCCGTGTCCTCTTCTTCTCCTTCGTCCTCATCTTCATCCGCTTCCACAATTAGTTCACCGCGTCCGCTAATGACAATCATATCCCCAACGGCCGTTGGTCTGTCCACTTCCTCCAACTCCTGATAACGGACACGGATTCGTTTCAGCGCCTCCTGAACAGCTTCATCCGTCACAGTGACAGGTTCAATTTCTTTGCGCAGACTGCGGTAATCACCCAATATCACTTCTGGCGTCAGTGGGATGGTTACTTTCAGGACAAGCGGGTCCATTTCCATGTCATCTAGTTGCACTTGCGCGTAGATGTCTGGTTTCACCTCATCCAACGCTTCTTCCATGATGGATTGCAGCATCTCTTCTACTGCTTCGCCACGCAGAGCATCACGGCCGATACGGCTGACCACTACCGAATAAGGCGCTTTGCCGCGACGAAAGCCGGGCAGGTTAATATCTTTGGCCAGTTTACGGGCAGTCTCACGCATTTGCTTTTCGATCCGCTCTTCGGGCACTTCAATCGTCATTTTCAACTGACGGCGATCATCTTGTTCAGTATGAATGGTTAAAGTCACAGGTTTACCTCTTTAAGTGAAATGTTTAGCTGTGGCCGGTGTCCTCACCGCGCCACACCTGGCCCGGTCTGAAGACCTGCCAGAGCCGTCTCTTGCGGTTGCAGCAAAAAAGCGTTGCTCTGGCAACGCTTTTGCTTTCTTAAACGTCAGTGGGGATGGAGGGACTTGAACCCACACGCCTTGCGGCACATGATTCTAAGTCATGCGCGTCTGCCAGTTCCGCCACATCCCCGGTAAACAGGCAATTATACCAACAGTGAGACGGATGCCAAAAATGGGTATACTTGAGCGGGTGAGTGGGTGTAGGGGTGAAGAGGTGACAGGGTGATCTCCAATCTCTCAAACTCCTGATCTCCCAATTACCCACCTATGGAGGACACAATGAACGAACACACTAACCACCTGGGGAAGCCAATTGGTTTTCCGGTGTTGGACTGGCGGCCACGGCCGTATCCACCACGCACCACCATGCACGGCCGTACCTGCCACCTGGAATCACTTGACCCCGACCGCCACGCCGAGGAGTTGTATCGGGCTTATTGTGCGGATGGGGACGGCCGTTTGTGGACTTACCTTGCGTATGGCCCATTTGCTTCGCTGGCTGATTTTCAGGCGCATCTGCAAAAGATAAGCATGGAGGACGATCCCCTGTTTTATGCCGTTATCAATCACACATTGGGACAGGCGGAAGGCATTACCAGTTACCTGCGTATCACCTCTGCGCATGGTGTCATCGAGGTTGGACATATAAACTACGCGCCCTGCCTACAAAAAACAGTTGCAGCCACCGAAGCTATGTACTTGATGATGTGTCGTGCTTTTGATGAGCTGGGTTATCGTCGTTATGAATGGAAATGTGACGCCCTGAACGCCGCTTCACGCCGCGCCGCGTTGCGACTGGGTTTCACATTTGAAGGCATTTTCCGGCAAGCCATGGTCTATAAAGGGCGCAATCGGGATACAGCCTGGTTTTCAATAATTGATACCGAATGGCCGACTATCAAACTGGCATTCGAAAAATGGCTTGACCCCACCAATTTTGACCCTCAGGGTAAACAACGCCAATCATTGGCGGCCCTAATGCCACCAAAAATCACCCACGAAGAATAAAAAAACAGTTGAAGGGCTGGTGCAATGCACCGTTCCTTCAACTGTTTTGGCAAGACAGGTCAGATTGCCACGCAGTTATTCACCGAGGGTCTGGTCAATGACCATTGTCTGGCCGCCAGCCGATGGCAACATGAAAGTTTCGCTGGTAGCCAATACAGCACCATCCTGGTGATCATAAATCAGCCAGCGAAATGGTCCGTCACCCAGGTCTTTGCCGTCAACCCACCACTCGCGCAGGCTGACCCAGTGACCATCTTGTTGGGCAATGTTGTCCATCTGACCACGCCAGCCTTCAACAACATGCCACTCTGTACCGTCGCTCCATTGCACTTCTGTCCATAAATCCTGCCAGGCCATAAGGTGCCAGGGCCAGTTGGGGCCAAAATGGACATGCAATTGTAAGCGGCTGCCGGTTGTGGCTACGTTTTGCGTGGGCACTTCGGTTGGTGTTGGCGTTTCGGTAGGTACAGGTGTGGCTGTTGGTGGGTTGCCACCGCGTGGTGGCAGTTCACCTTCTTGGGCTGCGGCAAACAGAGGTAGCATGAGAGCAGCCAATAAGAGCAGCGCCACGCCCACCAATAATGTGGTTTGAGTACGGTTTTGTATGAGTTTCTGAGTCATGATTGCTATCCTTTTTGGTCAAAGCATTTGCATTAATAATGAAATCGATCTGCAAAATCTTTGAAGAATATCTGTTTAGGGGGCTACGGCCGTGCCCGATGTGATATTGTTGTAAGGCCCACCTGTCATTTCATGTGTTTCCAAAATACCACCATACGAACTGCCTTCCCGCGCCGAATCCACTTGCCCATAAATGAGCGTCCCGGCCGGCAAACTGCCGTTGTAAAGGCTCTCTTCAGCCACAAAGTATTGATTAGGCGCGTTGGGGGCCGTGCTGTAGACCAGCGTTAATGATTCGCCCGGTAGCAACAGCGCCGTGACGCCCCAGGCTAACCCTTCCTCCGCCAGCTCATGCCACAATTGGTTCGGGCCGATGGGCGGTGCGGAGGGGTCAATATAGAAATCTACCCAAAAGCCGCTGGCGGTAGCCGCCGTACCCTGGTTTTCAATAGTCACTTCGATTAAGTCACTGCTGGCGTTCAACTCTGTAATTACCAGGTCAGGGGCATTTACTGAATGATTTATGATGACGGGCAAGTACACGAAGCTAAACGATTGAATTGTGAATAATGTGGGATCAAACATGCCTGGCTGGGTAGGATCGTCAGTAAATGTGGTGGCATCATTGGTGCCATTGTTGTCACTGTCGTAAAAAATTTGTCCCTGGTTGCTGACGGTCTGGCCTCGGAATCCAGGCAAAATAGTTACCTGAATTTGCAATGTCACACTGCTGTGGGCCGGAATAGCCCCACTCCAGGTGACAGTATGGGAGGCAGTATTGATGCCGATGTCACCGCCGCCACTAATAACTTCCGCGCTGACCAGAGCCACCTCGGCTGGCAATGCATCCATAAATTCAACGCCAGGATTATCTTGTTGCGCGGTGTCACCGGTATTGGTAATGATAATGGTATAAGTCACTGTGCCACCTTCATCAAAAAGCCCACTAGCGGTTTTTGTGCCCATCAGGTCAGAGAGAGTGATAACAGTGACAACGGCCGTGTCCTGAGCACTATCACCATCATCATCTGTTACCGTCAGGGTGGCTGTGTAGACGCCCGGCGCAGGATAGATATGAGATGGCGTTAAAGTTCCGGTCGTACCGTTGCTGTCACCAAAGTCCCAAGCATAAGTGAGCGTATCCCATTGGCCGGGATCATCCGCTGCGCCCAGAAAATCGGCGGCCGTCCCATCCAGCACAATGAGGTCAGGGCCGGCATCGGCGTCAGGGGGCAGGTTGTTGACGGACACGGCCGTGCCCCCCGTGTCCTCATCGCCATCATCATCGGCCAGCGTGACTACAATGGACGCCGGATCAAAATTGTCTTCGTAGGTATGTGTCTCCTGAAAACTGCCAGAACCGGCGGGATAGTTGAAATTTTCTACTGAACCATCGCCCCAATCCACCGTCAGGACAAAGGCGTCAAGCGGACTGACTTCGGTAAAGTTCCCGGTGAGGGTGATGGCCTGACCTTCATTGAGGGTCAGGGGATCTGCCGTGATAATACCTAGTGATGGCGGCACATTGGTTACGTTCGCATCGGTACTGGCGGTATTGCTTCCCCCGGCGTCTGCAACGGTTACACTGACGGTATAATCGTCGGGTAACCCGGCCGGGTCATCCAGGTAACTGTGCGTGGCCGTGAATGTGAAGACGCCAGCAGCCAGATTCAGTACATGACTATCGCCATCACCCCAGAGGATGGTAATGGCGTGGGCATCGCCATTATCCTGATCGGCAAAGCTGCCGGTGAGGGTAATAGTTTCTGTCTCCTGAATGGAGGTCGGCGTTATGGTGAGGTCGTTGTCATTGATAATAGGCAGGTCGTTGGCATCCAGAACATTGATGGTCATCACGGCCGTGTCTGTCAGATTGCCACTGTCCATCACCTGTACATCCAGCACATAAGTCGGCGTTGTTTCAAAATCCAACGTACTGTTATCGGCCACAGAAATCTGACCATTGGTATTGATGCTGAATACATCGTCTGGATCACCGCCGAGGATGGTAAACGTAAAGGAGTCAACGCCGTCACCATCAGCGACTGTTACTGCGCCCACAATCGTTCCGTTAGCTGCATTTTCAGCCACAGAAAAAGTTTGGGGTTCAATGTCTGGCGGGAATTCATTAACGTTGCTCAAGTTGATGGTAATGCTGGCGTCATCGGTCAGAGCGCCGGTATCGGTTACGCGCACGGTGAGGACAAAGGTCGGGTTGGTTTCAAAGTCCAACAGCGTGTTGTCGTTGACAGTGATTTCACCGCTGCCGCTGTTAATGGCAAAAGTGCTACCGGTGTTTCCGGCCACAATGCCATACGTTAACGAGTCGCCAGCATCGGGGTCACTCCCTGTGACTGTGCCAACGCTGGTAGTGTTGGGGCTGTTTTCCGGGATGGAGAACGTTGCATTGTTCAAAGTTGGCGCCTCATTCACATTATTCAGGTTAATAGTGATGGTGGCGTTGTCGCTTAGACCACCGGGGTCTTCAACATGTACAGTCAAAACAAAGACGGGCGTGGTTTCATAATTTAGGGCTGCGCTGTTGTTTACGGTGATATTGCCGAAATTTGTACTGATGGCAAAAGCATTATTGGTATTGCCGCCGATGATGCTGTAAGTGAGGGGATCATCGTCGGGATCTGTTGCCGTAACGGCACCAACGGCCGTGCCATTAGGGCTGTTTTCGTCTATCGAGAACGTATCATCGTTGGCTGTTGGTGGGTCGTTAAAATCTTCTAAAACGTTGATGGTGATCACGGCCGTGTCGCTCAAACCACCATCGCTCACCATAACCAACAGAGTAAAAACTGGATTCGTCGTATGATCCAGCAAAGTGTTGTCCGCCACCGTCAACTCGCCGGTTGTGGCGTTCAGCGCAAAGGTGTTGCCGGTATTGCCAAAAAGGATCGAATAAAACAGATTATTACCATCACCGTCTGAGGCCAGAATTGTGCCTACAGTGGTACCATTCGGACTAAATTCAACGACATTAAACGTCTGGTCTTCCATTACTGGCGCGTCATTCACGTTAATCACGTTGATGGTCATCACGCCTGTGTCTGAACCCTCGTCATTGCTTACCTGAACGGTCAGGTTAAAAACGGGCGTAACTTCATAATCAATCTGAGCGCCATTAGCCACCGTCAGCAAACCGGTGCTGGCGTTGATGGCAAACGCCCCCAGTTCATTTCCGGCTGTGATGGTGTATGTGATGGCATCGGTGGCGATGACCGTGCCTACGGCCGTGCCGGTAGCACTATATTCCAACACAGAAAACGTCTGGTCATCCACTACAGGTGGAACTAAAAAGGCAGCGTAAGTTTGCCACCGGTTTAGCCCGATCAGGAGTAATAGAGCTATCAGAAGGGCGCTCCCCGCCCGAAACTTCTTCAATCGTTCATTTATTACAATAACTTTTGGTGAAATAGCCATTTTTCCCTCGAATCATGTTTGACTTTGCGATACAAAGATGCTTTATACGGAACAGCCAGGGTCGGAGGCAAAGTGCATCAATTTCCATGTGTCCTTCAAATCTGAGCATCCACCAGTGTGGATGGCTTCCAAGACAAAGTATAGGTTCACGCTCTGTTCATGTGTATGAGCAGAGGGTCATAGCATGAAGGTACCAGGCTGTCACGGCCTGGTTTATTTGGAGAAACCTGGAGGAGGGAAGGAAGTACGAGTATGAGGAATTAGGAGGTAGGAGTCGCGGTCTATGGTGTTTGGGTCACGGCCGTGACCCCGGCATAATCTACCATCAACTGCCATGCTTTCTGTGGCGTGAAGCTGGCAAAAGTGGGTATCACCCCTTCCTGCACCGCAAATCTGTCAGTGATGGGAAAACGGCGGGGATTGTATTCATTAAACTGGTAACGAAATAGAGGGTTTTGGCGATTATTCCAGAGGAGTAGCAGGTCGGGTACGGCCGTGTTCCGAATATGATGCACCCCGGCCTGCTGGGTCACTTCTAGCAGCGCCCGTGCCTGAGTCGGTTTGAGCAAGGGCGCAAACCGGCTTAAGACATGCGGATCGCTCAATAAAGCTTCTATCTGCTGTGAAATACCGAATTTGGCCTGGCTCTCCAGCTTGAAACTGTGCAGCATGG
Organism: uncultured Ardenticatenaceae bacterium; assembly: GCA_964467705.1. Taxonomy (GTDB): domain Bacteria; phylum Chloroflexota; class Anaerolineae; order Promineifilales; family Promineifilaceae; genus CAADGU01. The sequence continues at coordinate 19,957 of CAYXUZ010000084.1, forward strand.
CATTCACTTTTTCGGCTGTGCGGTCGCGGTGGGAGAGCAGGCTTTCTTCATCCGTGCCAATGGTGACAGTGAGCGATTGGCCCTGCGGCAGGTTGACGCCGCTGAGATGGATGCTTTCGGTACGGCCGTCGTACCGCAAATGGCACGACAGGGGCGTATCGGCCAGCATCACCGACACATAGAGCGGATACCGGACGCCATGTACATGCAGGCGAATGGTGCGCACCGCCGGGTGGTGGTTGGTGTGGTCGGCTACCGGCGTCATGCTTAGTTCCATTTCCCGCTCCCGCCACGTTTGCTGGAACTCCAATAAACTGTAATCGCCCGATTGATAAGCGGTCGTTTCGCCGTCATCCTCATAGAGCGTAAAACGGCCGTCTGCCCCCGCAAAAATATGCACATCAAGTTCCGAAGGAACACCCACATTGCCCCAGCCCACCTGTGGCCCCAGGGGCACAATCGCCCCCGCGCTGGCAAACACGGGGATGTCTGCCAGCTTGCCATACTGCGCAACCCAGCCATCACCCGGCAGATATTCACCTGTGAAAAAGTGATACCAGCCACCCGGCGGCAGCCAGACAACCTGGCGGCTGAGGCGCGTGTCGGGGTCGGCCGGTTCCACATAGGGGGCGACGATCAGTTCACTACCAAAGGTATATTGCTGCGGGCAGTGGTAGGCGGCTTCGTTGTCCGGGTAGTCATGGTAAAGCGGGCGGATGGGTGGGATGTGTTCGGCGTGATCGCGCCAGGATTGCGTGTAGAGATAGGGGATGAAGGCGTGGCGCAGTTGCATCGCTTCTTTTGTCACACGGTACGTTTCGGCGTCGTAGGCGTGAGGTCGTCGTTCGTGGAACGGGTTTTTGGTGCTGTGCAGTCGCAAGATGGGGCTAAAGAGGCCAAACTGCACCCAACGCGCATACAATTCGCTGTCTTCTACGCCAAACATATGGCCGCCAATATCGTGGCTCCACCACCCGTAGCCGACGTTGGCAGCAACGGCCGTAAAATAGGGCTGAAAGGCCAGCGATTCCCACGTGACCCAGGTGTCGCCGGAGAAGCCGATGGGGTAACGATGGTTGCCCAGCCCACCCCAGCGCGAGAAGATGAACGGCCGTTTACCTGCCCGCGCCAGATCGTAAAAGTGCAAATGGTTCAGCCACCACAGCGGGTCTAAACCGGGCAAATCGCTCAGTGTGCCCTGCTGCCAATCCATCCACCAGAAATCTATACCCAACTTTTCATACGGATGGTGCAACAGTTCAAAGTAGGCGTTGGCAAAAGCGGGGTCGGCGATGTTGAAGGGGATGGTTTCCTTCGTGGCGGGATCCAGCCCCAGTCGTTTTGCCATTTCAGGGTACTGTTCTTCATACGGCCGTACCCCCAACGCCGGGTGCAGGTTCAGCGCCGTTTTCAGCCCCAATTCGTGCAGCCAGCCGATGAAAGCGTCCGGTTCGGGGAAGAGGTCACGGTTCCAGGTGTAACCCGTCCAGCCGTTATATTCGCCCACGTCGGTCAGGTGCCAGTCCATGTCCACAATGCAGACGGAGAGAGGGATGTGGGCGCGGCGGAACTCTTCCATCAGCCGGGTGAGTTCGTGTTGGCTGTACGCCCAATAGCGGCTCCACCAGTTACCCAGCGCCCAACGCGGCAACAGCGGCGTGGCCCCGGTGAGGCGGGCGTAATCTTGCAAGCAGGTGGTGTAGTCACGGCCGTAGCCCAAAAAGTACCAATCTATTCCCTCTGTGGCGCGGGCTTCCAGCCAGCCGTCCTCCCGGAACAGCAGCGAATGGGAATCATCCACCACCGCCCAGCCGGTGCGGGAGAGTAGCCCCGGCTCTAGCGGCACGCTGCCGCTAATCGTGTCTAACGTGCGATAGGTGCCGCGCAGATTTCCCGTATCCACATCTCCGGCGTGCCAGGTATTGCCGCCATCCAGCAAGGTGATGCTCAGTGATTCGGCCGTAAACGGCCGTCCGCTCTGGTAGCTCAGGTGCAGATGGGTGGTGTGGATGTGGACACGGCCGTCGCGTTCCTCAACTGTAAATTCCGGTACCGGCTGTTCACGGAACCAGACAAGCTGCGAGGGGGCGTCCTGAAAACGGCCGTCGGCCGCATACTCCAACCGGATCAGCCGCGAGGCCAGCACCGTAAACCGGGCATTACCGGAAACAACAATTGCTTCCGGGTTTGCCACTGGCCGGAACGGAATCTGAAAGTGAGGGGGGATAGAAATCATAGTGAAATGGGCAAATGAGCAATAAGGGTATCCATGCGATCAATCCCTTGATCACCTAAACACCTGAACACCTAAACACCTGAACACTAGATCACCCTCTTTCCGCCCGTTCCTGGTCTACCAGGACGCGGCGCAGAATTTTGCCGGAGAGGGATTTGGGCACCTGGTCGGTGAACTGCACCCGGCGGATTTTCTTTTGTGGCGAGACCCGCTCCGCCACCCAATCCATAATCGCTTCCGCACTCACCTCTTGCCCCGGTTTGAGGACAATGTACGCTTTGGGCACTTCGCCCGCTTCCTCGTCCGGGCTGGGGATGACGGCCGCATCGGCAATGGCCGGGTGTGTCAGCAGCAGCCCTTCCAGTTCGGCCGGGGCCACCTGGAATCCTTTGTACTTAATCAACTCCTTCAGCCGATCCACAATGTAGAAGTAGCCGTCGTCATCCACATAACCAATGTCGCCGGTATGCAGCCAGCCATTTTCGTCAATGGTCGCGGCGGTGGCGTCCGGGTTGTTCAGGTAGCCCTTCATCACCTGTGGGCCACGCAGCCACAGTTCGCCGTTCTGGTTGTGGCCCAGCGGTTCGCCCGTTTCCACGGACACAATCATCGTTTCCGTGTTGGCCACGGCCGGGCCGATGGAGGCGCGTTTGATCATGCCGGGGAAGTTGGGGCAGACGTGCGTAACGGGGCTGGTTTCCGTCATGCCATACCCCTGAATGACGTTGCAGCCAATCCGCTGCACCACCGCTTCGGCCAACTCTTCGGACAGAGGGGCCGCGCCGGAGGTCAACTCTTCCAGCGAAGAAAGGTCGTATTGGTCAATGAGTGGGTGTTTGGCTAGAGCCAGCAATATGGGCGGTACGACGTTGGTGCGGGTGACTTTGTGTTTCTGGATCAGTTCCAGAAATTGGGGCAGGTCAAAGCGGGGCATGGTGACGATAGTCGCGCCCATCATCAGGCTCATGTTCATAATGACCACCATGCCGTAAATATGGTAGAAGGGCAGAATGCCCATGATGGTGTCGGCAGGGGAGACCATCTTGAAGTTGGGGATGCCTTCACACTGAACCATGTTGGCCACGATGTTGCGATGGGTGAGCATGACCCCCTTGGGATAGCCGGTGGTGCCGCTGGAATAAGGCATGACGACCACATCTTCGGCAGGATTGATGGTGACTTCGGGTAGACGGCCGTCGCTCTGCAACAATGTGCCAAACGGCGTCGCCCCCTCCACCGGGTCAAAGGTGAAAATCTCTTCCACGTTCGATTTGGCGGCGGCGGCTTTGGCGTTGGGCAAAAAGAGAGAGATGGTGAGCAAATACTTCGCGCCCGAATCCTGTAGCTGGTGGGCCAGTTCATCGGCCGTGTAGAGCGGGTTCACCGTCGTCACCGTGCCGCCGATGAGGGAGACGGCGTGGAAGGCAATGGCGTATTCGGGCAGATTGGGGCTGTAAATGGCAAAGACGTCCCCCTTACCAAAACCGCGCTGGCTGAGGCTGGACGCCACCAGGCGAATGGCCCCGGCCAATTGCGTAAAGGTGAGGGTACGACCACTCGGCCCATCAATCAGCGCCGGTTTGTCGCCAAACGGCTTGATTCGTTCCAGCAAATAGGGGGTCAGCGGCAAATCGGGAATCTGCACATCGGGATACGGACTTTTGAAAATCATGCGGGCCTCCTGGGGAGTTGGGAATTAGGAATTATGAATTAGGAATTAGGAATGATGAACTGTGTTGTGGCCGGTTTACGGCCGTGCTATGGCCGGTTTCTAACCGTGCCACCACCGGGTATTGTTTGTGACGCGCCTATTTTCTGCCACAATGGGGCGGGGGGCAAGTGATTGGGGCAGAGGGAAAAATGAGGAAGGAGGGAGAGGGTGTACGGCCGTATAATTGCGCTATGACATTGAGCAAACAGGGATGGCACGGTCTAGAAAATCAGCCCAGCAGGGGCCTAAAAAAATGTCAAAAGGGTAAATCATCCTCTTTTCTACTTTCATTAGTCAAGGCAATTGCTGTCATAGCTCCCAAGTCAAGTAATTCGTCCCTGTCCATAAAAATGATATGTCTCCTAGCTTCCTTATCCAGACGCTCTATAAGCAATGTGCGAGCTGATTTGGTAATGATGTTCGCGGAAATAATAAATACATGGTCCACCAGATGTTTGCGATTATTTTCTGGATCGAAAATTGGATAATCTAGAGCCATTTGAGCTTGTGAAAGAATGCCGCTTATATTTCTCGTTATTTCGCGTCCAGCCGAATCGATCTTGTCCTTTTTCACTTGTGCAGCAAAATAAATGAAATGACCTGTTGGCAATCGGTATTTCATCCAAATATCTTTACCAAATTCCAGGCTTCTATCTCTATGACCAGTTGGAATAACTCGCAAGAAGCCCAATTGTCGGAACAGAGGTACTAAGAATTGCTCTATGAATTCATCTTCAGACGCGCGCTCAAGGAATTGCTCAACTTCCTTTCGTCTTGCCAATTCTGATACTGTAAGGGGGCGAGGTTGTATTTTTAGACTAGCAGAAGTGAGTTGGCTGTTAGTGTTTCGTATGTAGCATTTCCCAGTAGCATCCAAATATGCTTCAATGCCATCTCTTGACAATGTCTTGTTTAGGTCTTCAAGCGCATTTTCGCGATCCAGGCTTTCGCCCTCATAATCAGTGGGATCCATTAACTCTTGTATAACGCGAATCATAGAATCAGATGGCAATTGAGTAACTGAAGCAACGCCCTGATTCAATTCTCCTAAAACTCGTTCCACCCAATAATTTCTGGTACTTCCGTCATGAACATATTCAAAGCCACAATTGCGAAAAAAACGTGTGAGATAGGAACTAGAACGATACGGAAAGTTTGCCCGTCGATACCCATAATTAGCACCGGCTGCTCCACATATCATTTCTGCCAATTCACTGATTGTTCGAGGTGAAAATCTCAAATCATTCCCCTACTTTCATCCATTAACGGATAATCGAAGGTATCGCGCACGGCCGTTAATTGAACAGGATTATTCCACTCATTTTGGGCTTCCAACAGTTTTCTGGCGACATCACGCGCAATTTCCAACGTTTCCGCGATGGTGCGTCCCTGCGCCACCAGACCTGGAATATCATCGGATGTAGCCAGATAAACCCCTTCCGGCAATTTTTCAATGTGTAACGTGGCTATCGTTTCCATTTCAACTCCCTCAGCAGGCAAATACTCAAATCAACCCATTCTGGCAGGCGCCGGTATGGGTGGGAGGGATCAAGCCGTCTGCAAGCGTTCCTGAACCCAGCGGTAGATCAAGTCTGAATCTGGAAGACCCTGAGACGAGGCGATTCTCTTAATGGCTTTTGCTTCTTCTGGTAACAGCCGAATGATTACGGCCGTTCCCCGCACAAAGACAGGTTCAGTGATTTCTTCCAGTTCATCTTCAAACTCGGTCAGATCATGAGTGTCCCAAAAACGGGCCAGTTCTTCAATCGAATCAGTCTGTGGTAGTGGTGGTTTTTTCATTTTCTTCGCCATTTTTGAAACCGACGTTTTTCGTTGTCGGTCATCGGTCGGGCAGTGACCGGATAGCCATTTCCATCTGAAAACTGAATAATAACACAAAAGAGATACCGCCCGGCATCTGTTTGACCCAAAACGTAATAGAGGGGGTTCTCTCCTTCAGATTTAGCCCGCTGCACAAATGCCCGACCAAAACATACAGCCTCAACTTCTTCAGGGGTAATGTGATGGCGGGCGATATGTTCAATCCGATCTTCGGGCCAGAGGATTTGCCTGACTCTCATAGCGCAATTGTAACCACAGGAGCCGTATTGACCAATCGGGGGAGGAAGAAGTTATTGTAGTACGGCCGTCTCTCAACCTTCCAACAACAACGTTTCTGGCTCTTCGATGAGTTCCTTGAGGCGTACCAGGAATTGTACGGCTTCACGGCCGTCGCCGGACAAAAAACAGAACGACCACCACCACTACCACCAGCAGAAGGAGCAGCACGGCATAGGGGCTGCCCAGGTCGGGCAGTGTGGGCGACGGGTTCTGTTCCGGTGGGGGAGTGGCGCGGGGCACGGCCGTACCACTGTCATTTCCGGTCGGTGCGGTGGTTGGCGTGGTTTGCCCCACCACCGGCAAGGTGGCTGTGGCCGCGGGAGGCCCCCCTTGCGCCAGTAAGTATGCCACCAGCGTTTCCATCTGCACGGCCGTCAGGCGCTCACGGTAATCTCTGGGCATAATGTTGGGCAGGCAGGCGCTGTTGGGGCAGTCCGGGGCCAGATAGGCATTGGGTTCCAGGATAGATTGGCGAATGTAATCGGCCGCCGCCAGCCCTGGTCGCCGCTGCCCGGCTAACTGGCCAATAGCCGACAGGTCTGGCCCTACTTTGCCGCTTTCCCCCAACGCGCCAATCTGGTGGCAGACGCTGCAAC
>CAYXUZ010000085.1:0-15540 GCA_964467705.1 uncultured Ardenticatenaceae bacterium
TGGTTGGCCTGTCTATTGGGCACAAATTGTAGTGCGCAATGACAGTGGTATTGAGACCATTGAAGACCTGGCTGGCAAAACCTGGGGTGCGCCTAGCGTCACATCCACTTCCGGTTATCTGGTACCTGTTGCCTCTCTCACCGCAGCCGGTGTGGAACCTGGCGAAATCGTGGAAACCGGTGGGCACACTCAGGCTATGGTGGCGGTGGCCCAGGGTGATGTGGACTTTGCCACCTCTTTCTTTAGCCCCCCGTTGCTGCCAGGCGGTCGCACCTGGAATCCTGAAGTGGATGATCCCGAAATCTGGCGTGATGCTGGCGTTGCGCCGGTGCGCGATGCAGATTCGGGTCGTGTTTTTGTGAACGGTACCCCTGATGAAGGTGGCTATCGTCTTCTGGATGCTCGTGTAGCGGCCATGGAAACGATTCCAACTATCTTTGAAGATACCAAAATCCTGGCTATCTCTGATCCTATTCCTAATGACACCGTTTCCTTTGGGCCGCAGTTCCCCTTGAATCAGGCTCAAGAAATCATCCAGGCTTTGGCCGTATATGTTTCTTCAGAAGCCTGCCTGGAGCCACCTGATGGTGTAGTGACTCTATGCTCCGATGCTTTCTATAGCTGGACAGGTGCAGAACCAACGACCGATGCTGCCTATGACCCCATTCGCTTTATGATTGAGGCGCTAGGTATGACTGACGAAGAGATTTTGGGCGAGTAACTTTCTGTTGAACTATATTGAAGAAGCCGGGCGTTCACCCGGCTTCTCTTTTTTACCCCATGTTACGTGTGATCAACTTGACTAAAGTTTACGATGACGGCACGGTGGCATTGCGTGATGTGAGTTTTGAAGCGCCTGATGGACAGTTTTTAGCTGTTGTGGGATTGAGTGGATCAGGCAAAAGCACGCTGCTGCGGTGCATCAACCGGCTGATTGAACCCACATCAGGGGAAATCTGGTGGAATGATATTCAGCTTTCCCATATTACCGGCGAGGAACTGCGCCGGGCACGGCGGAAAATTGGTATGATTTTCCAGCATTTCAATCTGGTGCAGCGCTCATCGGTGATGAAAAATGTGCTGAGCGGGCGGCTGGGGTATGTCAATGGGCCGGCCAGTGTATTGGGCCGTTTTCCGGCGGCTGATGTGCAGAAGGCGTATGCCAGTCTGTCACGAGTGGGTATTCGGGATAAGGCGGATAGCCGGGCGGATGAGTTGAGCGGTGGGCAGCAGCAGCGGGTGGGGATTGCACGCGCTCTGATGCAAGACCCGGAGTTGATTTTGGCCGATGAGCCGGTGGCCAGTCTGGATCCGGTGTTGGCGCACAGCATTATGAAACATTTGCAGCAAATTAACCGGGAAGATGGCATGACGGTGTTGTGTAGTTTGCACTTTTTGGATCTGGTGCAGCAGTATGGTGACCGGGTGATTGCGTTGAATGGGGGGCGGCTGGTGTTTGAGGGACGGCCGTCTGAGATTGATGATAAAAGGTTCAAAGAGATTTACGGTGAAGATGCGCAACGGATAGGTTGACGGCCGTCGGCGATTTTTGAGAGGGTTACACGTATGCCAGAAGCAGGGAAGAAGTCAGGGGGGCGGCGTTGGTGGAAATGGGCTATTTTTGGGCTGGTATTATTTGTGCTATATGCTTATGCCATTGATGTGACGCAAATTAACTATGAGGAACCGCAAGACCCACAGCGGCAAGCTGTGGCTACACGGGTGGTGCGGGCGCTGGCGCGACCTGACTTTTTTGTAGTGGAAGAAGAGACCCGTACCATGAATATCAATATCAAAATGCCCTGTGGGGAGGAGGTCACGGGTACAAGTTTCACGTTGTCAGACGGCCGTACCGCTACTCTTCGCCCCAATTGTGCCAGTACCACCCAGGATGTGTTGACGTTGATAGGAACCGGGTTTCGCCCCCGTACTGACGGCGTGGTGCGCTGGCATCCATTGAGTGATGTGGCCACAACACGTGCGTTAGTTGCCTTTCGCACGGATGGGGAAGGGGCGTTTACGGTGGATTTTACAATGCCGGATATACGGCCGTCTGAAGAGCCACAACTTATTGAAATTGAGGAGCAATGGCCCAGTGGTGGTTTCCTGGGAACAGGGGTGGTCGGGCTGAGTGAAGCCTCCAAGATTACTCTGGAAAAGATGGCCGAAACGGTTTTGTTGGCGCTGCTGGCGACGACAGTAGGCACCATTTTGGCCGTGCCCATCTCGTTTCTGGCGGCCCGCAACTTGATGGAAAATGTCGGTTTGCCATTGGCATCTATCACGACGGCCGTGCTCGGTCTGGTGCTTGGTTATATTCTCGGTGCAGGCGTAACCGGTTTCTTGTTAGATGTGGCGGCTGCGCTCACCAACAACACACTAACGGGATTAGGAATAGCTTTGGGGTTGCTCGTGTTAGCCGTTGTCGTCGTCAAGGTCGGCCCATCATACCTTTCAACTGAAGAACGCAGCCGCCTTTCTCAGTCAATTGGCTGGCTCCGTGTGATGCTTGTTTTGGTAATTATCTTTTTTGCGCTCTCCCTGCTGGCTTACCTGGGTATGATATTTGGTGATTGGGTCACGCCGCAATTAGGAATTTTTGCCTTTATGGGCCGATTCATTCGTTTTCTGTCGGAAGGAATCACCGTGTTAGCGCCGGCCACCATTGGTTTTATACTGGGGCTGATTGGCGTTTCATTGGGTAGCACCTATGGGCAAGAAGCTATTTTGCGCGTGGCCGAAACACCAGGGCGAATCATCACCGGGATCACGGCTATGTTGGGCACGGCCGTGTTCATCTATGGCATCGGCTCCCTGTGCAACTGGCTATGGCAATTTGATCACCCTGAATATTGGACAACCTATCCAGCCATCATAAGTGGTGTGAGCATGTTGGTGATTGGATTGATCATCCCGCCACGGCGGCAGTTCCCGGTTGGTTTTACCCTCTACACTGTTTTTCGCTTTATTCTCAACATGATTCGTTCTATTGAGCCACTCATTTACGTGATTGTATTTGCGGTGTGGGTGGGTATTGGTGCTTTTGCCGGGGTGTTGGCGCTGACCATTCATACCATTGCGGCTTTGGGCAAGCTATTTTCGGAACAAGTAGAAAGCATCTCCGAGGGGCCGGTGGAGGCTATTACTGCTACGGGGGCCAGTCGTCTGCAAATGATCGTCTATGCCGTTATTCCGCAAATTGTGCCGCCATTCATTGCTTTTACCCTTTATCGGTGGGACATTAATGTTCGGTTTTCTACCGTGCTTGGTTTTGCCGGTGGTGGTGGTATCGGTTTTGTTCTGGTGCAATCCATTAACTTGCTGCAATATCGGCAGGCGGCGGTGATGATGATTGGAATTGCCCTGGTGGTCTGGATTCTGGACTACGCCAGTTCAGAAATTCGTAACCGGGTGATGTAAACCCATCCATTGGTGGATACAAAATAATATCTCTGATAACCTGCCACTTGTTATCCTGATGGGGTATAATGTCATCCAAACGGGCAATCACACCAACTATCCTATTTTACTTTGCCTCCTTATGTAGTACCCTGAATGATATTTGCTAACGCATTGAACGTGATGTTGGAGGTCATGCCGTCACATGGCAGCCCTAAAAGAAACTGCTGTACCGGATAATAAAACCACAGATAACCCCATTGTCCACCCTGAAACAGCCAACCAGCATACAAAACTTGGGGCAAACGGCCGTAAACCCGGTTTTATTTCCCGTTTCCGCCGCGAAAAAGAGGAATGGCTGGATGTTACCGGTTATCTGGTCGAGGGATTGACCACCGACAAGCCGGTAATCGTTCACATGGGGGCCACTGTTGTCGGGCACATGGTTGCGCCAAAAGTCATTGTGAAAGGTACTGTCAGCGGTTCTGCGTATTGCCACAGTCTTGAAGTGACGGAAAGTGGGCATATTTTGGGGGATGTGTACGCCGTTTCCTTACATGTGCATCCGGGCGGCAAGGTGCAGGGTTGGGTGAGCAGTATTGATGAGGCTGACCTGGCGCGTTACCGGGCTACGGGCACATTGATAGATGAACATCGCTTGAACACACAGGCGGATGCCCTGGCTGATAAACTGGACACCGGCTTCCTGACGCATAACGAATCTCAGATGGAATCGCTGCATCTGCTGCAAACAGAACTGGCAGCAGCGTTGACTGCCCGTTATGAAACAGAGCAGGATTTTGAGAAGCGGTTGACAGAAATGGCCGGCGAGGCGTATGGCAAAATCAGTGCGCTCACGGAACAACTCACGGCCGTGCGCAGCGAACTCACCACCCAAAAACGGGGCCTGGATGCATCGCAGGAAACCATCCGCCAGCAAAAAACGCAAATTGAACGGCAAAGTAATGAACTGACCATCGCCCGCGAATTGATGACCGACCAGAACCAGGAATTGGGTGAACTGCGTGATCTTTATAATGAACTGCGCCAGAAGCACACCGTCCTGACGACCGAAAAAGCGGAAGTGGATGTGGCCTTGGAATCGCTAACTAAAGAAAACGAATCCTATGTGCAACGTTTGGAGAGCCTGGAAACCGTCCACCGCCACAATCTGCAATATCAGGCCGACCAGGAAGATTCTTTGTTGCGCTGGCAAGAACTGGCCGAGGTGAAGGAAAAACGGGCGGCCGAATTGGAAACGCAACTACAAAAGATGCAGTTCCAACTGGAAGAAAGTGCCACCACCATCAACCTGCTGCGTGAACAGCGCCATGACCTGGACGAAGAACTGGAAAAGGCGTTGGATGAACTGCGGGGATTGCAGGAGAGCAAGACACGGCCGTTGGTAGATGCCGCTGTCCTGGCCGAACTCACCAGCCGCATCACCCAACTGGAAACAGAACTGGCTGACGTTGAACAGGAATACCTGGAACAGCTCATCTGGTACAAGGCCAGTCTGGAAAGTACACGGTCGGAACTGGAAGCAGCGCGGGAAACGGCCGTGACCCAAACCACCCAAATCGAACGGCTGCAAACGGAGATCGAAGAGTCCCAGGCTGCCCTGGCGCAGCAGCAGGCCGAATTGACCACCTGGCGTGACAGGCTGGCAAAACAAGAAAAAGTGGCCGCCGACCAGCAGGCGACCATAGCCCGTTTGCAGACTGAGGTGGCGCAGATGGGGGAACAGGAAGCGGTGAAGTGGCAGACGGCCGTTGCCGAGAAAGAAACCACCTGGCGGCAGCAAACCGACGAACTGCAACACACCATCGGCCTGCTCAAAGCGGACAAGAAAAATATGCAGGCCACCCTGCGTGAAAGCCAGATGCAGCTACAGGCCACCGAAGCCGAAGTGAACCGCTACCTGCAAGAAACCCGTGCCCAGGGCGAACGGCTGGCCGAAATCCATGCCCGGCTGGTGGAACGTGAGGTACAATTAAAACAGCTTGGCGGACAGTACAAACAGGCGCGGGAGATGATCGAAAAACAAAACCAGGCCATCAAACAAATGAAAGAGATGGCCTCCGAAAAAATCCGCGCCTTGCAAACTGAAAATGCCCGGCTAAAAACCTTGAAGCCTTGATGGGTTTTAATATCACTTTACAAATGATCAACGGAAAATATCGGCAAATAATTACGCTATTGTTAGGGAATCCAACGCCTCAATCTCTAGTTATTGTAATGATCCTGATAGGGTTGGTGACAAGTTGTGTATCGGCAGAAGAATCCAACACAACTACACCAGCACTAACCACAAAAGTTACTGAGACCCCTTCCTCGGTCCCGTCTTTAACCCCATCTCCAACACATACTCCTCAACCTACTTATACTGCATCCCCATCTCCAACTTTTACAGCCACACCGACAAATACGGCTACTCCAACAAGCACACCATCCCTTACACCAACTCCTGTTTCAGGCCCAGTTGTCCCTGAAGGGTGGAGCATTTATGAACAAGCTGATGGGATTTACGCTATTGGTTATCCTCCTGATTGGCAGGAATCACCCTTCCCTTTTTCATACAACGCAGACTTGACTCTGTTCCCCAGCAATGAGCCGATATTTGTGAAAGTAGAAATTGCCCTTGTATATGATCCAAGTGGCATCAGTGTGGAAGGAGTGGTGGAGGCCGTTGGAGATGGCCTTTCTCAAGATCCAAGTATTGAACTTTTCCCGTTGGAACCTGTCGAAATATCAGGGCATACTGGGTTAGTTCGCAATGTTGAATTGAGTGAGCCTGGAGGAGAAAACCCAATCATTTTGCCAGGCCGACACTATTACTTTGTGAACAATGGCTTTTCTTTTATCATTACTATACTTGCAGATGAGTCGGTTTTTGATACTTATGTAGCCGATTTTGACGCCATTATTTCAACACTCTATTTTCCTCCTGATAAAGAAGGATAGGAATATAAAAAAAGAGTTGTTAGGAGAAAGTTGTGGCAGATATTGAAATTGCGGTGATTGGCGGTAGCGGGTTGTATGGGATGGCCGGGCTGACCAATGCAGAAGAGAAGCGGATCAGCACCCCCTTTGGCGATCCGTCAGATGCGATAATTACCGGGGTTTTACACGGCCGTCGCGTCGCCTTCCTGCCGCGTCACGGCCGTGGCCATACCCTCAGCCCCAGCGAAGTGCCCTACCGCGCCAACATCTTCGCCCTCAAGACGATGGGCGTCAAATATATCATCGCCGTCAGCGCCTGTGGCTCGCTGCGTGAGGAGTTTGCTCCCGGCCACATCGTCATCCCCGACCAGTTGTTTGACCATACCAAGGACATCCGCGCCCACACCTTTTTTGGCGGCGGGCTGGTGGCGCACATCCCGGTGGCTCATCCCTTTTCGCCGGAGTTGAGCGCAGTGCTGGCAACGGCCGTGCGCACCGCCAACGGTACCGTCCATGAAGGTGGCAACTACATCACCATCGAAGGCCCCCGCTTCAGTACCAAAGCAGAATCGCTCACCTACCGGCAGTGGGGTATGGACGTGATCGGCATGACCACCTCCCCCGAAGCCTTCCTGGCCGCCGAAGCCGAAATCGCCTACGCCTGCATGGCGCACGTCACCGACTATGACGTGTGGCATGAAACGGAAGCGCCGGTCACGGCCGCACACGTCTTCCGCGTGGTACACCAGAATACCCAACTGGCGCAGGCAGCCATCGCCCATCTGGTGCAAACGGCCGATGTCTGGAGTGGCGATTTTGCCGCCCACCACACCCTGGCCACCGCCATCTCCACCGACCCCGCCCGCATCCCCGCCGCGGTCAAAACCCGGTTAGCGCCGCTGGTGAGCAAGTATCTCTCGTGACGGCCGTCACTCATAACATCGTCATTGTTTGTAACGATTGCGCCACAAAGGTACAATGCTGTCAGGCAAACGTAAAAATGTTAGCAGCTGACGAGTGCGTATGAGAGAAAGCAGCAAATACTACCCCTTGTACCAATTCTTCCAAAATAGTGGCGAGGATGTGATTTTGCTCACTGTGGCCGATGTGCAAAGTATTTTGGGCGGTGGGCTGCCATTAAGCGCCCGCACGCAGCGTGCCTGGTGGAGTAACCGGCGCACCGCCCACGCTCAGTCGGCCGCCTGGCTAGAGGCGGGTTATCTAGTGGACAAACTCGATCTGGAAAACGGCCGTGTCACCTTCCGCAAAGAGGGAGTTATCCCCCCCCAGGAAATTCGCCGCGAAGGGGACATTGTGATGTGGAACAGCGACATGATCAAAGCGCTGCGGGAGCATATGCACCTGAATCAGGCGGAGTTTGCTCAAGAATTGGGTGTGCGCCAGCCCACCATTAGCGAATGGGAAACAGGCGCATATGAGCCTAAGCGCTCCTCATCCAAACTGCTGGCCTTGATTGCAGAACGGGCGGGATTCAAATACGAAGCTTGACGTACAAAGCTGACAGGTTTGCAAACCTGTCAGCTTTTTTTTGCGGCAAGATATTGACAAATAATAAATAAAAGTATAAAATGATGTACGTTGACGGATAAAATGTTCTAAAAATCATACATCGGCCAACAACTCTCGTCAAGGGGAAACCAATATAAAGTGAAGAGGAAGTAGTTTTTATGGCCGCATACAGCTTGGAGACCGTTTTATTGAAGTGGGAAAAAGGGGAATTGTCGCCCGAACAGGCAATTGGGCAGACGTTATTGTTGGTGCAGGAGTTGGCGGAGCGGGTGGGGAATGTGGAGAAGCGGTTGATGGGGTCACGGCCAGTAACAGGGGAACGGCCGTTGCCAGAGCAACGGCCGTTCCCCGAACCACGCCCCCCATCGCCCAAAGACATTGTGTAGGGAAGAGCGGAGGAAAAAAGAAGGCTCACCATTTTTGGTGAGCCTTCTGCTTTTACGGATTACGCTTTACGGATCACGGATTACCAAACCTAAAGCCCCAAATCATCCGCCGCCCAGGCCAGACCCACGTCTTCCAGAGTAGCGCGGGTAGGCACACCGGTAGCCACGTCCCAACCGGCCTGGGCAAAATACATTTCCAGCCCCGCTTGCAATTCTACTTCATCCAGAACAATGCCATCGGAACGGCCGCCCGTCAGTGCCTTTTGGAACAGCTTCTTGGGCAGTGTATCCTGGTCACGGGTCAGCCCTTCACGCGCATTGTAGGCCCGCATCAAGTTCAGGCGGCGACGGCCGATCTCCTGAATATCATCCACTGTCACATCCCAACCCGTCGCGGCTGCATACAAATCGGCCATGTCTTGCGGGCCATAGAGTTGCCAGCCGGGGCCGTACACAAACTGGCAAATGGAAATCGTGTCCATCGCACTATAGTTGTATTGGGATTTGAGGGCAAACTCCACCTTTTCTGCGTTCAGCACTTTGGCCGATTGTGGTTTGTCCAGGCCAATCTGATTGAGGAAACGATGGTAAGTGCTTTCATATGCTTTGAGCGGGTCATGCTCAGAAGATTGGTGGTCGGCGCCAAAGGGGTTGACGGCGTAGATAAGGCCCAGGCTGCGTTTGACCTGGGGCATATGCGCCGGTAGTTCTTGCCCTTTGATGGTCAGCAGGTATTCATGGCCGCGTCCCAAACGGTCGGCCGCTTTGCGCGAGCCTTCGGCCAGGATGTCGCCAAAGCCTTCGCGCTTGAGTGTCTTTTCCAGCATGGCGATCATCGCTTCGGCATTGCCGTAACGCAGTTCAATACCGTCGGTGTCTTCCACGCTGATGACTTCGTTTTCAAAACATTCCATCGCCCAGGAGAGGGTGGCTCCACAAGAGATCGTATCTACGCCATATTCGTTGCAAAGTTGATTGGCGTAGGTGATGGCGTGCATGTCGCTGACACCGCAGTAAGAGCCAAAGGTAGCGATGGTTTCGTATTCCGGCCCGCCATATTCGGGGATGAGTTTCTTGAGGCGGTATTCGGATTCAACTACCCGTTTGCAGCGGATGATGCAGGCGTAACAGGTGTCACGGCCGTCCCGATCTTGCCGCCCCGCCTCTGCCCCCCGCAGCAGTTCATCATATAGTCGCTCACCGCTAATCGCCTCTGCGCCTTCAAAAAAACCGCCGTCCCAATTGCGCGTGGGCAGGCCGCCGCCACCCTGATTGGCCATGACGGTATCGGCCGTACCATATCTGCCAAACGCTTCCATGTCACTGCCGGGCAATTCTTTTGCCCCCCGTTTGTGCAGGGCGGAAACCGCTTTTTTGTTACCGGGTTCAATTTTGCCTGTACCACGCACGGCAATTGCCTTTAGCTTTTTACTGCCCATGACCGCGCCAATGCCGGTTCGTCCCCAGGCGCGGTTGCTCATGTTCATCACGGCCGCAAAGTTCGCCAGCTTTTCCCCAGAAATGCCAATCTGGGCAATTTCAATCTTCTTGTCGCCCAATTCGCCTTTGATGGTTTCGTCCACTTCTAGCGTGGTTTTGCCCCACAGGTGAGTGGCGTCGCGCAGTTCGGCCTGTCCGTTTTTGATCCAGAGATAGACAGGGGTTGTGGAGGCGCCTTTGATGACGATGGCGTCAAAACCGGCATATTTGAGTTCGGCGGGCCAGAAACCACCGGCCTGACTGTCGGCCGCGCCGCCGCTGCTGGGGGATTTGCAGGTGGCAGTACAACGACTCTGCCCACTGACGGGCAGGCCCGTGGGGGCACTGGTGGCAAAGGTGAGGGTGTTTTCCGGGCTGAGGGGATCAATACCGGGCGGCGTGTTTTTCCAGAGGTAATACAACCCCATCAGGCTGCCGCCCGCGTAATGACGGTAAAACTGTTCGGTGGGTTCTTCAATTTCTAACTTGTGGTCAGTCAGGTCTACGTGCAAGACTTTGCCGGTGAATCCGTGTAACATGGGAAATGCTCCTTTCTCTACGCACGCAGCACAGGCGCAGAGGGTTTAGATGCTCCTATTCTACTTGGTGAGGGGAGAGAAGCAAACAGGAAGGAACACGGCCGTTGCCTCAACTATCTGGCTCATTGGGCAGGTCTGAGGGGGAATGGGTATGGCTGAGTTCCAGTTTTTTGAGCCGATAAAGCGTTTCCTGAGTGAGTTGGCGGTGTTTGCTGGTGATGTCGGCCTGGATGCCAAATAGGAAGATGAGCATCCCCACCAGAATCAGGCCGGTGCCAAAGGTGATGGATTGGGTGAAACGGCCGATCCCCCGCTCGCCAATCACCCAAAAGTAAAAAAAGCGCAGCCAGAGCATGGCCCCCACCGTCAGAAAAGGCAGCGAGGCATAGGTAAACGTACGCAGCGGTTCGTAAAAGGCGTAGAGGCGGACGATGGTGCTGGCCTGGGCTTTGATGAAGTGCCACATGGAGCGTTGCAGGCGCGACGGCCGTGTCGGGCCATTGGTCTGCACGGGAATACTGACAATCGTCATGCCCATTTTGCCCGCCTGGATGATGGTATCCAACGTGTAGCTGAACTGTGTCAGGATGTTCAGTCGTAGTGCCGCCTCGCGGGAGTAGGCGCGGAAACCGCTGGGCGCGTCGGGCACATCCGTGCCGCTGACGGTGCGTACCGTCCAGCTTCCCAATTTTTGCAGCAGTCGTTTCATGGGTGAAAAATGGGCAATCTGGTTAATCTGCCGGTTGGCGATCACAATATCTGCCTGTTGCGCTAGCACAGGGGCTACCAGTTCGGGGATGTAGCGCCCCGGATATTGGTTGTCGGCGTCGGTGTTGACGATGATGTCTGCCCCCAGGCGCAGGCAGGCATCCAGCCCATCCTGAAAGGTGCGCGCCAACCCCATGTTGCGGTGGTGACGGATGATGTGGTGTACGCCGCAAGCCCGCGCCACCTCGGCCGTGTTGTCTGTGCTGCCGTCATCAATAACCAGAAGTTGGATACAGTCAATACCCGGCACGGCCGTTGGCAATTCTGCGAGGGTCACAGGCAATGTCTCCGCTTCGTTGTAACAGGGGATTTGGATAATCAGTTTCAAATTACACTAAATGTTAGAGTGGTTTGAATTGCTCAAAAGCATCCTGACAATTATGGCAGTACCAGACGCTTTTGCACAGGGTAGGGCCGAAGGCATTTTTGAGGACGGTTCTGTTGCCGCCACAACGAGGGCAGGTAGCCACATCTAGAAAGGCCACCGCGATCAGGTTGCCACCGTGCCGGATCGGGGGAGCAATGCCTAGCTTTTCTAACTTTTCTCGCGCTGAATCGGCGATCCAATCGGATGTCCAGGGGGGGTGGAGGACTGTTTCTACTGTGACCTGGCTGAAGCCGAGGGTGTGGATTTTGGCTTCTATTTCTCGTTGCATGACGCTTAATGCGGGGCAGCCGGAGAAGGTGGGGGTGATTTGCACGTGAACGCTGTCTCCGCTGATTTGCACGTCGCGGACGATGCCCATTTCCACCACTGAGATGAGGGGGAGTTCGGGGTCTTTGACTTCTTCAAGAGCTTGCCAGATGGTGGTTTCTGTAACGGCCGTCACTTCTATTACCATTTTGCCTCCGGGTATTGGCGGGCGACGGATTGCATTTCGGCCAGCAGGTGGGTGAGGTGTTCGGTGTGATGTGTACGGTCAGTAATAGGGGGAGTATTGTCTATGGGTATGGTCAACCCGGCCTGGGTGAGGTGGGTGGTGGTAAGGTGCTGCCATTCTCCAAGGAGGGATGAGGGAAGCACGGCCGTACCCATGTCCCCTAACTCTTCATCCTCCGGCATGTCCACGAACAGTTGGTGGGCATAAGGCCACAATGTGTTCAGGGCAGTTTGCATCCGTTGATGGCTTTCGGCCGTGCCCAGACCCAGACGAGTGACCCAGGCGCTGGTGTGGCGCAGGTGATAGATTTCTTCGATGCGGATTTTGGCGGCGGCTTCGGCCAGGGGGCGGTAGCTGCTGGTGGCAAGCTGCGCCAGATGCACCATTTCGTACATGTCAAAGAGGTATTGGCGCAACATGCTGAAGGCCCAATCACCGTTGGGTAATTCTACCATTTGGATGTTGCGGTAATGGGGAGCATCGCGGAAGAACACGGCCGTGTCCACATCCTCCCCCGTCAACTCCTGCCGCAGCCGGTGCCAGGTGGCCGCGTGCCCCATTTCGTCCAGGGCGATGTTGGTGAAGGCAATATCCTCTTCCAAAATAGGGCCATGCCCCGTCCATTCGGAATTACGGTGGGCCAAAATCAATTCGTCATCTGCCAGGGCCAGGAGTTTGTGGGCGAGGGTGGTGGGGTGAGCTGAGGTCATGTAGTGGATGAGATCGGGAGATTGAGAGATTAGGAGATTAAATCTCTCAATCTCCTAATCTCCTATTCTTTGCTTTCTCGTTTTATCTTCTGCATGGTAAACACGGTGCGATATTGGTTGGGTAGGCGGTAGAGCTTGTCTTTGGCAGGGGCGAACAGGGGTTGGGCGTCGGCTTCTTCGCTGCGGGTGACGGCCGTTGCCGGGCACACCCACCACACAAAAACTTGCTCTGTCGGAAAGGTGATCATTGCTTGTTGCAGGGCGTGGGCGGGGGAACTGGCCTGCACTTCGCCGACGTGGGTGGTGAAAACCATGCCGCGCCGTTCGGTTTGTTTTTGAAAGACGAGGTAGGTTTCGGTGGCGGCGTGGGAGTCAATGTTTGCCTGCCATGAATGGTCGGTTGCCAGCTCCTCGGCCGTTTTGCTGGTGATGGCGTCGGCGCGGGCCACCCATAGACTGTGGCATTTGGGGCGGCGGGCGAAGAGGTCACGGCCGTTTTGCAGTGCCATCTCCGCATCTACCGCATGTACCGTGCCCACATTTTCGTGTGGTTCGCCGGGGCGGTCTTGTTTGAATACCTCGTAGCGAGGCCATTGAGTGTCCATGTTTTGTGATGCGTGATGCGTGACCCGTAAGGCTGTCATGCATCACGTTCTGCATACGCCGCCAATGCTTCGCGCACCCAACGGCCGTTGTCGTGCGCTTCCTGTCTTGCCTGTAATCGGGCGGCGTTCATGGGGCCGTGGCCTTTGACCACTTGCCAGAATTCATCCCAATTGATTTCGCCGGAGATCCAATTGCCTGATTCTTCGTCGTAATGCAGGTCAGGGTCGGGCACTTCCAGCCCTAAGGCGTGCAATAAGGGGACGAGTTCATTCACAAACTCCTGGCGCAGTTGGTCGTTAGATTTGCTTTTGATGCCCCAGCGGATCAGTTCATCGGAATTGGTGGATTGTGAATCATGGGGGCCGAACATCATGAGGGTAGGCCACCAGAAGCGATTGATGCTGTCCTGGGCCATCGCTTTTTGTTCGGCCGTGCCCTGGGCGTATTGGATGATCATTTCCTGCCCTTGTTTCTTGTGGAACCCTTCTTCGGCGCAGATGCGCACCATCGCCCGCGAGTAGGGGCCGTAGGAGCATTGGGCGAGCATGGTCTGGTTCATAATGGCCGCGCCATCCACCAGCCAGCCAATTGCGCCCATGTCGCTCCAGGTGACGGTGGGGTAGTTGAAGATGCTGGAGTATTTGGCCTGCCCAGTGAGCAGGGCTTCTAGCATTTCTTCGCGGGTGGCGCCTAAGGTTTCGGCGGCGTGGTAGAGATATTGGCCGTGCCCGGCTTCGTCCTGGACTTTGGCCAGCAGGACTTGTTTGCGGCGCAGGTTGGGGGCGCGGGTGATCCAGGCGCCTTCGGGCAACATGCCCACCACTTCGCTGTGCGCGTGTTGGGAGATCATGCGGATGAGTTGTTTGCGGTAGCGGTCGGGCATCCAATCGCCGGGTTCAATTTTTTCGCCGCGGGCGATGCGGGCTTCAAATTCGGCTAGTTTTGTGAGGTAATCGGGGTCGGTTTCTTTACCATACATGGTTTACGTGCCTTGTGGTTGAAATCGGTTGGTTTATGGGAATGTGTTGGCAATTATACTCCGGTTGGGGATTTGGGTAAAAAATGAAGCACGGATTTGACGGATGTAACGGATTTTCACGGAGTTTGTGATCTGTTTCCACAGCTATGGGCAGTCTCCCGGCTATGTATGATGTGGCTCATTGTTCCTGAACGTGAACGGCCGTGAGGAGATTGGCTGGTAGGGGAAAGAGTACGGCCGTATAATTTCCACATTCATATTGTGCAAAACAGGTATGAGAAGAGATGGATAGAAATTTTATTTTGCTATGTGCTTTTTTAGCTATTTGGTTTGGATGTTTTGCTTATCTTGCATGGATGAGGCCGGAAACTTTTAGGAACTTGTCTGAGAAAAGTTTGTTTCTCTATGGAGATTCTGATTTTATGAAGCAATGGGTAAACTCTCTTGCGTTTCTCTGGTTGGCAAGAATAGGCTCTGTGGTTGCCGCTGGTATCTTCGGTTTTGTAATCATAATGACTTTGTTATTTTGACTGTCTTGTGTCTCTTTTTTTAAATATGAAACCTGTGGGCAGTTGCTATTTATTTCTCGCCCCGCACGGCCGTAACCCCAAACGCCATCAATATCAACCCCACCCCCAACGCCAGCATGATTCCCGCCTGAAAATAAACACGCCCCAGCCAGCGGTCGGCCACCGTTGTCACCAGATTGATGCCCAATTGGCGGATGGGTAAGGTGAACGGGTCAACGGTTTCGGCGGGTACGGCCGTGCGCATGGTAAACGTCAGCAGCGCAGGCATGAGAACGGCAAAAAAGAGAGTGGCAACGGCCGCAATCACCAACGGCCAGCCCCACCAATGCCTCCACGTGGGCAGCGACCGCACCACCAGCACGGCAATGAGCAGCAGGCAGGCCAGCGGCAGCAGCCACAACACCCAGCCCCAGGTGCGGGCCAGCGTAAAATTGCGCTGCAACCGTTCCAATTCAGCGCGACGTTCGGCGGAAATACCCGCCGCCCCCTCCTCGCCAAAGAGCGGCAAGCGCACCACCCCGGCATTGGCAATCAGTTCCGGGTTGCTTTCAATGGCCTGCACAACGGCCGTATGCACTGTCGCACTCACCGCCTGCACATCCGTGCCCGGCGGCAAACAGTCCGGCACTTCCACATTGCCCACCGTGCTGAAATTTGGGACATCAGTACACGGTGGCAAATTGGCGACGACGGCCGTGACCATCTGCTGCCCCGCCGGCCCCAACAACGAATCCAGCAGCGGCCGTGCATCCAGCGTCACCTCCGCATTCGCCGGATCACCCGTTTCCAG
>CAYXUZ010000085.1:15550-20883 GCA_964467705.1 uncultured Ardenticatenaceae bacterium
TGCCTCCGCCTGCGCATCCATCCAACCGGGGGGGATAACGGTGGCCACGGCCGTTTCAATTTGGGCCTCGTCTATAGGCAAATCCCCGATCCCCCGCGCCAACGCCTCCTGCCGTGCCGCCTCCATAATCAGAGTCGGAGCGGTCTGGCGCACCACCTCATCCAACCCCGTAAACAGCCCCTTCACCGCCTCCCGGTCCGTCGCCACCACAATCAAATTGGTGAAAATGAGGGCGGTCACGGCCGTGAGTACAAAAATCGCCGCCATAAAACCCGCCGTCGCCTGTAAGCATCCACGCATAAGAGCCTCCGTAATCGGTAATCAGTTATCGGTTATCGGTGGAAGAATAGCAGGGGAGGAGAATGACTGCCCTACCGTTTACCGCTCACTGCCCACCGCTCATTGCTCACTGTCCGCCGCGAGCTGGCCGAGGAACCACTTATCCTCTTCAGAGAGTACGGCCGTGAGCAGCAAATCCGGGCGGCGTTCCCAGGTGCGGCGCAGCGCCTCCTGCCGCCGCCAACGCGCAATCTCCCCCGCATGCCCCGACCGCAACACCTCCGGCACCTCCCACCCCCGAAAAGTGGCCGGTTTGGTGTAATGCGGCCCTTCCAACAAACCAGTCGCATAACTATCCGTTTCCGCCGCCCCTTCCGCTCCCAACGCCCCCGGCAGCAGCCGCACCACCGCATCCACCACCACCATCGCCGCCAATTCCCCCCCCGTCAACACATAATCCCCAATCGAAATCTCATCCGTCACCAACTGCTGGCGCACCCGCTCATCCACCCCCTCATACCGCCCACAAATTAGCAGCAGCCGTTCCTGCCCGGCCAACTCCTGCGCGATGGTCTGCGTGAACGGCCGTCCCTGCGGCGTCATCAGGATGATGGGGTGTGCAATCGAAGTATTGCTCATCTCATCATGCAGAATTGACTCTACGGCCGTGAAAATCGGCTCCGGCTTCAGCACCATCCCCCCGCCACCACCAAACGGTGGCTCATCCGTCACCCGATGTTTGCTACTGGCAAAGTCACGGAGATAGTGCAGGCGAATATCCACCAGCCCGGCCGTCTGCGCCCGCTGCAAAATGCTGTAATTCAAATAGGTAAACGCCTCCGGCAGAAGTGTGAGAATATCAATGCGCATGGAAATGAACTCTACTCCTTAACAACAATCGGTAAATAAATTGTATCCGGTGGCGGGTTTACGCCAATTGCCAGCGCCCACTCATCAAATGTCAGCCCCACAAAATCTTGCAGATCGTTGTACTGTGCCAGTTCGGTGTTGATCACGGCCGTCAACTCTGGGCTGCTAGCTGCCGCCAATTGTTGCCACACATTGAGCGCATCATCCACCATTTCCTGGGTGACGATCACCTCATGCCCGTGTCCCGTCACCAATGCTTCCAGGCCGGGCAAGAAGTTTTGCAGCGTACCAAAAGCATCCCAGAGCAAGCCGGGATCGTTTAGACCTAGTTGACCCATTTCAGAGCCATGTTGTATATAAAGGTCAATGTAATGCTGCCCGCCCGTGGTATCGTTAAACAAGTGCATCATGCCGCCAAAGATACCGGCATCGGTAAGCGATTCAGCCTGATTGAGCAGGGTGACGGGAAAAGCGGATCGAGAAGTGGTAAGCAAATTGATTTGGTCACCGGGCGATAGGTCTTCAGCGCACGGGTCCAATGGATTGTAACCAGCATAGCCAGGGGGCACCGACGGGTCAACGCTGTTGACGTTGAGGGAGGCTGTGCGAAAAGCGTATTGCAAACCGCCGTCACTGTTGGTATATGCCAGATGCAGGCGCGTGTCGCGGGCCAGAGAAACATCGTTCACGGCCGTCGCGCCACTCACCACAACCTCAATTTGCCAGAGACCATTGCGTAGAACAGCCACATTCAAGGCGCCACTGCTGGTATAGCTGATGCGGGCAAAGTGGCGGGAGTCGAGGCCAAGTTCCAGAGCCAGACTGGTGACACCCCCTGCATCGGCAACGGCCGTGTGAATCTGCCAGCCCACAGTTGTTTTGTAAGCCAGACGGATTGCGTCGTTTGTTTCATCGTAGTAAGCCACCACCGGTATCTTCTCTGTCCAGTCTGTTTGTACGTCACTAAGGCGGCCCACATTCACCGACAGGCCATCCACACGTTCATCCGTCCAGGTGGCGGTTGAGGCCGTCCAGCGAGCCAGGCGCAGGTCGCCGCTGACACCATCATAATAACTGACGCCCATGCCTCCAGGCAAAACAGTCAGCGCCAGCGGCCCGCTGTTACTGTTCAGAGCAGGCCCGGCGTTGTTGGGGAAGATGTCCCAGAGGACAGAATTGAGAACCGGTCGCGCCAGTTTCACGCGCAAAGAAGTGTCATCCCAATAGGCGATCCAGGGTGAACCATCTGCATTACCCGCCAACACCAGGTCATTGTAACGGCCGACATCACCGGCTTCATCTACCACCTCTGCCGTCCAGGCTGTGCCGTTCCAATAGCTGTAGAGCAGCCGCTGGTTGTCGGCGTCATAATAACTGACGTGTTCATATTGTGGCCCGGCCGCGACAGCCAGATCAGTAACTGGTTCGCTGACAAAGTCGAGCGGGTTCAATGTCCAGGGTTCGTTCCAGGTTGCCAGGTTCACCTGGCCGCTGTCCGGTTTGTAATAGCCTATTGTGGGCACGCTATTGGCTACGGCGATGGATGGTATTTCGACGGTCCCCGTTTCCGGCATGGTGTGAATCTGATAGTTATTCGTCCAGGTCACGTAGCGCAGGTCTTCGTAGCCGGGGGTGTAGTAGGCGGCGTGGAGGTGATCAGCCGGATCAAGAGCCATTGCCGCCAGCCGTTCGCGGAAAAGGGTCGTTTCCTCGCCGCCGTCGAGCGTTTCCGTCTGCCAGGTTGCTCCATCCCAAGTGGTATGCTGTAGCCGATAGGCATCTTCGGTGATGTCGGAGAGGTAATAAAAGAGATGGGGGTTAGCGGCCGAGTCTACGTCTACGGTTATATCCAGGGCTTCCAGTTGCAGGCTTAGGGTGGTCGCAGTTTGGGTTTGCCAGGATGCGCCATTCCAATAGGTATATTTGACGAGATCACTGGTGATGCCGAAATGATCCAGGACATAGCCAATGTGGGGGTTGCCACCGGTGTCTAGGGCGAGGGAAGTTAGAAAGACACCGGCATCCTGAATTTTGCCGTCAAGGATTTCAATTTGCCAGGTCGAGCCATTCCAGACGGCATATTTCAAAACGTAGGTGTCCAATTCCTCTCGAAAGGCATAGCTAAGATGGGGCATGCCAGAACTATCTACGGCGAGGGCACTATCGTATACCAGCCCATTCTCCACTGTCTGAATTTGCCAGGCTGCACCATTCCAATGGGCGTACTTTAAGAGTTCGGGTTCGGGCGAGCTGTTGCTGAAGCTGTTGTAGCTGATGTGGGCGTGGTTGTTGGCATCGAGGGCCAACGAGCCGAGGGCTATTGTCTGGGGGAAACCCACCTGCTCTATATCCTGCACTTGCCAGGTTGTGCCGTTCCAGGTGGCGTAACGAAGCAGGTCGCCCTGCCCGTTGATATAAGCGATGTGGGGGTTGCCGTTGCTGTCGAGGGCAACGGCCGTTTCACTGACACTATTGGCGACAACTTCATTATGCCAGCGAATGCCATCCCAACGGGCATAATGGAGGTAAGAAACATCGCCGTCCGTGCCTTGATAGAGACGGCCGTAACTGATATGCGGAAAGCCATTGGCATCTATTGCCAGGGATGGTGAATAACCGGCATCACCCCGCGCATCCAAAAGCTGCACTTGCCAGCCGGCTTCGTTAGGAATGACAGTAGGTGAACTCTGATTGATCCAGACGCGATCATCGGCCGTTGTCGCCTCAAACAGGTCAGGTGCGTTATCGCCGTTCAGATCGGCCAGCCCCAACCCCCGGTTCCAATATAAGCCCAATTCATCGCCAAATTCCTGGGTGACAGTAAAGGTACGGCCGCCTTCATTCAGCCAGACACGGTTGGGTTCGGCGCTGATATTGCCAACAACGGCATCCATAAGCGCGTCGCCGTTCACGTCGGCGAGAGCCAGCGCCCAACTGCTGTCATTCAACGGCAGCGGAGCGGTGGTAGTGAAGAGGCGTCCCCCTTCGTTCCAGTAGATTTGCTCCTGACCGTAGCCAGCCAGGAAGATGTCAGGTTGGGTGTCGCCATCCAGGTTGGCAACGGCCGTGCCTTTCACCAACCCACCCATTGGCAGTAGGTCGCCGGGCGTAAATGTGCCGGGGCCGGGCGTCCAGTCGCCATTGTTCCAATAAATCTGGCTGCTGCTGCCAACGGCCGCATCGGTCACTACCACATCCAGCCAACTATCGCCGTCCAGGTCGGCCAGTGCCGCCGATTCGCTGAAGAGAAATGGCAGCGATGGGCCGGCGGTAAAGGTAGCGTTGCCATTATTTAGCCAGACCTGGTTACTATTCCCCACTACCAGGGCATCCAGGTCAGTGTCGTTATCTATATCTCCCAACGCTACCCCATACTCACTGAAGCTGCCCAACGAGCCGCCAGCCGCAAACTCGCCTTCATTGCCCCCCTGAGCACCGCCCTGGTTTAGCCAGACCTCGGCGCTGATGGGAGAATCTGTGGCGGTGATAGCGTCCAGGTCGCCGTCATCATCCAGGTCGCCCAGGGCTACAGCATGGCCATCGGCCGTGCCTACCTGCGGCCCGCTACTGAAAACACCGTCGCCGTCGTTGAACCAGGTCTGGTTGCCTTCACCGGGGCTAAAATCATTGGCGACAAAAGCGTCCATATCACCATCGCCGTCCAGGTCACCCAAAGCGACGCCGTTGCCCGTCTCGCCGCCTAATGACTGGCCACTGTTGATAAAGATCGCGCCCTGAGAAATAACAATATGATTTTGAACGTGTGGTGATGACCAGGACGATGACTCGCTAAAGAGGAACAGGATCGTAAAGAGGGGAAGTGTACAAATGAGAAGTGTCTTCAAGCGAAACATAGTAGCCTCCGAACGCCCGGCCATTGGTTTATGGGCCAGGTGTTAGTTATTTGCTATCATGTTGCTGCGTTGAAAGATCAGTGGGCTATCTGCCAGGTTGCTGCGGCATTATAACATAGACGCCTGGCCGGTATTGGTTGTTTAGGGAAGTGGGGTATGGTACAAATTAGTGATTGGATAACCAATTATCCACATGATCCCTGTTCCTGTATGCATTGGGCCACACGCTGGCCGCTTTCGACAGCCCCTTCCATATACCCCTGATGTACGGCCGTATGCTCCCCGGCCACATAAACCCGGCCAAACGGCTCACGAAGGGTTTGCCAATGG
>CAYXUZ010000085.1:20893-25823 GCA_964467705.1 uncultured Ardenticatenaceae bacterium
CTCCTGGTTTGAACAAGGTGTAGCCGCCCTGGCTAAAGGGTTCATTCAACCAGGCTATCGTCTGTGTATGGCTCACCAGCGCGGCCGAACCAGGAAAGAGCTGATCGAGTTGGCTTACGGCCGTA
Organism: uncultured Ardenticatenaceae bacterium; assembly: GCA_964467705.1. GTDB lineage: Bacteria > Chloroflexota > Anaerolineae > Promineifilales > Promineifilaceae > CAADGU01. The sequence continues at coordinate 21,019 of CAYXUZ010000085.1, forward strand.
GCCACCCGCTCCTCCTCATGCATTGCTGAAAAATCCGCGCCCGCTTTTGCCCCCGTATACACCGTCAGGATGCCACCCACGCCAGGCTGGGCCATCGTCGGCTGCCAGACGCAGGTGATGGGCAGGTCGGTCAGCAGGCTGCCGCGCCAGCGCCAATCCTCCCAAAACCGCCGCCGATACTGAATGATCACTTTGGTGACGGGGCCACAGTTCAGGCTATTGAAAGCTGACTGGTGCGCGGCGGGCAACGGCGGGTTAAAGCTGATTTGCCGGGCCGGGCCAGGCGGCACGGCCAGTACCACGTAGTCACTTTCTACTGTGTGTGTTTGCCCATGTTGGTGAAAGGTAACGCATGTGCCAGATTCGTTTTGCTGCACGGCCGTGACCACCGCCGCCAACCGCACATCCGGCAGCTCCGCCACCATCAGCCGGGGAATCTGATCCACGCCACCGCGCACCCGGAAACTGGCCCCTTCATCCTCCGGGTCGCTGTAATACAGCGCGCCCCAGCGGGCCAATTCCAGCAGCGAAAGCTGCTCCGGTTCGGCCAGGTATTCAGAGCGCAGCCGGGCGGTGATGGACTGTTTGGCGAAGGGGTGCAGCGGCAGCCCGGTCAGCCAGTCGGCGGCCGATTGGCGATCCAGTTCCGCCGCACGAGGGGCGGTGAGAGGGTGGGTGGCGTCGGGCACGGCCGTGCCCAATTTGGCCAACTCCTGCCATACCTGTTCAATTTCCGCCGCCAGATCAAAACCCCACAAGGCCACATCATCCGCTTCACCGAATTTACCCTCCAGGGCCAACCGGCGCGTCCATTCCTCCATGCCGCGCACGGGATCAAGCGAAAGGCCATACTCCTTTACCAGGGCCAGCATACGGCCGTGAATATCTTCAACAAACTCACCGCCCGCCTCGGCGTACTGCCCGTCGGCAAAACCGTCACGCAAAGTGTAGGCCCGCCCACCCACACGCGACCGTGCTTCCAACACGGTCGTCTGCCACCCGGCGCGATGCAATTCTCGCGCCGCCGCCAGCCCGGCCAGCCCCGCACCGACAATGGTGATGTGATTTTTGTGTGTCATAGGAAGAGGGGACATCCGATTTCTAAAGTAACCTGTGGTTGCCGAAATCGGATGTCTGGAGGACTAACGTCCGAACCGCTCAATAATCCGGGCTGTGTGCTTCGTGCCCAGGATGAAATTTTCCAGGCTCATGTTTTCGTTGGGGGCGTGGACGTTGCTGCCGGGGTAGCCGACGCCTGCCGAGACCAACGGTAGGCCCAACGTATGGATAAAAGGATAGTTGGGGCCGCTGCCGCCGATGATGGGTTCGATGATGGGATCACGGCCGTACACTTCTACGGCCGTCTCGTTGGCAATGTGTACAAATGGATCATCCGGGTCTACTTTGGCCGGACGGCCGCCGCCCAGAAATTGGATGTGTACATCCTGGAAACCGTGCGCGTCCAGGTGCGCCCGCAATTTGCTCAACACTTCCTGCGGTGTCTGGTTAGGGACCAGGCGGAAATCTACTTTGGCGCTGGCTTTGGCGGGCAGTACGGTTTTGGAACCGGCCCCCTGGTAGCCGGAAGTGAGGCCACAAATGGTGCAGGTGGGTTCAAACACGGCCGTGCGTTGCAACGGCAGCCCGCCTTCAATGCCCAACAAAAATTCATCCAGGCCATACATCTCTTTCAGGTTGTGCGCTTCCTCCGGCAGCCGCGCCAGCAGTTCCAGATCACGCGGGCTGGGTGGCAGCACATTCTCGTAAAAGCCGGGGATGAGAACGCGCTCGAAGCGGTCTTTGAGCGTACTAAGCGCCCAGGTAAGTCGCCAGGCGGCGTTGGGGAAGATGGAGCCGCCCAACCCGGAATGGGCGTCCCGGCTGAGGGATTGCACGGAGAGTTCCACGTAACAGATGCCGCGCATACCGAGGGCTTGCCGGGGACGGCCGTCATAATCTACCCCGCCAAACTCCCAAATGCAGGCATCGGCCGCCAGCAATTCTTGATGCTTTTCCACAAAAGCGGGCATATTAGGGCTGCCAATCTCCTCTTCACCTTCGATGATGAACTTGACGCGACAGGGCAACTCGCCCAGTGCGTCGCGCACGGCCGCCAACGCCGCCAACCGGCAGATGATGTGCCCCTTGTCATCACTGACGCCGCGGGCGTAGAGGATGCCGTCTCGCTCCGTTAGCGTAAACGGGTCAGAGTCCCACAGGTCGAGCGGATCGGGCGGCTGCACGTCGTAATGCAGATAGAAAAGCAAGGTCTTGTCGTTTGTGCCCGCGCCTTCGCCCACCACCACCGGGTAGCCATCAGAGGGTAGCACCTCGGACGTGTATCCCTGTTCACGCAGCATGGTTGCCACCAGGTGGGCACATTCGTCAATGCCAAAATTTTGGGCGGAAACGCTGGGCTGGGCACACAGCCGGGCCAGTTCTTTTATCCAGTAATCCAGGTTTTGCTCAATGTGAGCGTCTATTTTTTGCAAAGTGTGGTTGGTCATAATTCCTCATGGGCCACGTCAGACATCCGATTTCTCCGAGAAATCGGATGTCTGGTAGCAACTAATCTCCCAATCTCCCATTCTCCAAATGACTTGTATCATTCAATCGCGTCAGATACGCGCCGTGATCGGTAACTTCGATGACGCTGAGACCGGTATTGCCGCGCAGGGAGAAACGGCCGTACTCCGTCCCATTTAGCCCAATCACCTCACGGATTAGCGTGTGTAAGGTGCCGCCATGAGACACAACAGCCACCATCTGGCCTTTATAGGCGGTTACAACCTTTTCATAAGCGGTCAGGGCACGGGCGCGCAGTTCGGGAAATGCTTCCCCGTTGGGCGGGTCAATCAGGCCACGCGGCGAAGTGGCCCACAGTTCCGGGAAACGGGCTTTGACTTCTTCGGTGGTCATCCCACTAAAGTCGCCGACGTGCCGTTCCCGCCAGAGCGGGTCGAGGACGGGTTGCAGGTTGTGAGGGGCGGCAAGAGCGACGGCCGTTTGCGCACATCGCTGCAAATCACTGCTGACAATGGCATTTATAGGCCAGCTTGCCAGACGGTTTGCCAGGGCGGCTGCCTGTTGTAAGCCCGTTTCATTGAGCGGGATGTCGGCGTGGCCTTGCCAGCGCTGGGCGGCGTTCCAGTCGGTCACGCCATGTCGAATCAGAAGTAGAGTGGTGGTCATGTTATACCTTTGAAAGTGGGTTTAACGCGGAGACGCTGAGGCGCAGAGGGAAATTGCACCCTTAACGATATATCCGCGAACGAGCGGGAATTGTACGCAATTGGGGATAGGGGAACAACCGCTTTATGGTTTACGAGAAAAACGCACAAGCCATTCTTCGCCGGTGGTGGACCGGCTGGGGTTGGTCCGGCCGTCTATGATGGTGAGACCGGCCACGTGCAGGGTGGCGTCGAAATGATGGGGCTGCCAGAAGGTGAAGAAGCGAGGGGAGTGACGGCCGTAAGACGACTCCACCCACCGCTCCCCATCACCCTGTTTGACCGCAGTGAGCAATACACCTCCTGGTTTTAGAACCCGGACAAATTCAGCCAGAGTTGCGGGCACATCGGCTCGAGGAATATGCAGCAGTGAGGCACACACCCACAGCCCGTCGGTGCAGGCAGAGGGCAAAGGCAGGCGGCGCATGTCCGCCTGGGCACAGGCCAGATGCAGGCCCAAATCACGTTGCCCGGCTAACATCATGCCCATCGAATAGTCCAGGCCAAAAGCGCGGAGATGATGTTGTTGGAACACGGCCGCGTCAAACCCTGGCCCGCAGCCCACATCAAAAACCAATCCACCCGGTTTCAGCATTTCTACAAAGCGGGCGATGGTTGGCTCCAGCACAGCCCGATCCTGCCGCGCCTGGGCATAGGCTGGGGCAATCTGATCATACGTCTGACGAGTGGTGGTCACTTCATTCATGAATTGTGTTTTCACCCAGTGGGCGTAGGGGTACTTTCTGGGGTTGGGGTGGCGGATGAGGGGGTGGGGGTAGCGTCAACGGCTACGGTTACGGCCGTCAGGTCATCCAGATAAATCGCGCCCTCGCCGGTGTACGCATTGTCCTTGTCATCCAGCACAAAACCACGAAAGGAGATGGGGTAATCCACGTTGGGATCATTACCGCCACTGATGACCGTCCAGGGCCAGCTCTGGTTGGTATCAATGTAACCGGTCATCTGCCGCCAGCCGGTGTGGGTGACACGGCCAAAGGGTACCTGCCAGGTCTGGTTGCCAGCATCTTGAATCCAGGCATTTAGAAAGTGGCCGCTGCCATCGCCATGTACCCACAATTGCAGCGCATTGGGATTGCCGCCGATGGCGTTGCTTTGCATGAACACGACGTAATCGTTTTCCGGCGTGTTGAACTGGTATTCCAGCTTGCCAGAGGCCGCGCCGCCATGCGCCTGTTCGGTGGAACGGGTGAAACTGCCGTTAGCTTCTGCCCCCCGCCCCCAGATGCCGAAGTTTTCAAAGCCCAGGGGCAGCCCGGCCCCACTGCCGCCGCCACCAATGGGATTGGATGAACTGCCAGAACTGCTGGTAGCTGTAGCCACGGCCGTAACCGGCGCTGTCGTAGGTGAGGCAGTAGCCTGGGTGGTCCGGGTAGCGGTGGGTGTGCGTGTCGTCGTTTCAGTGGGCGAGAGCGTTGCTGTAGGCGGTGTGGTCGGGGTTACGGTGGGTGTAGAGCTAGGCGTAGGAGTGGCGCTTAGTGCGGCCTGGAGTGTAGCCAGAGAGGCCAGCAATTCATCAATGGGTGTTTCCGTTGGTGGAGCTGTCGTGGCGATGAG
>CAYXUZ010000085.1:25833-26279 GCA_964467705.1 uncultured Ardenticatenaceae bacterium
TGTTGGTCGCGGCGACAAAAACTTCTGGCACGGCCGTTGGCGTGGGCGACAATGCTTGAAGTAATGGCCGGGCAGCCAGTGCCCCACCACCACACACGATCAGCAGCAAAACAATGAGCGCGGGTATGAGCCAGGACGGCCGTTTCCTGGGAGCTGGTGTGGGTGGAGGAGGTGGTGGGGCTACGGCCGTTTCCGTCACCGGGTTGGCAACTTGTGTGGCCGCCACGGCGGTGCGCTGGATAATTTTTTCGCGGGTGAGCAAGTGGGCGCCTGTGCCCGGTTGTGTACCTACCCAGGTGCCAAAGGCGTCAATCTGGTCGGCCGCTTTTTCGGCTATCAGCGCTTCATCCAGGTCATGCAGCAGTTCTTCGGCCGTCTGGTAGCGATAATTCGGGTCTTTTTCCAGACATTTTTGCAGCACCAGCCAGGTGGCGTTGCTGATGTCT
>CAYXUZ010000086.1:0-25840 GCA_964467705.1 uncultured Ardenticatenaceae bacterium
ACGGCCTCCCCACCTGAAAACAATACACCACAGATTCATAACACGACCACGATCACCGGGATTTCGCTCAACTCCGCGCTCCCCAACGGTCATTCCGAGGACGGCTTCCGTCCGAGGAATCCCTACGTGTTGTCAATTAATAGGAATTCCTCGGAAGACCTCGGCATGACAACGTGCTGTCCACAAACCTGTCAACCAACCCTGTCAGATAATTGCCCGGAAATCTGCGTTCTCTTCCCTTTATACTATGCCCATCTACACGCTGGTCGCCATAACAATTGAGGTATGAGTTGTTGGTGGCTGCGGCCACAAAGGCCACAGCCCCGGAGGTGAAAACCATGTTGAGATTCCTCAAAAAAATGGTGCAAATCCCCGCCAAATGGTTTGGCGCTCGATTTGCCCCAGACAATCATGTGGTGCCCGTTCTGCGCCTGGAGCAGTATCATCGGTTGGCCGGCCCCGGTTACTTCCGCATCAATCCCCTGCACGAAACCACCCTGCCTGCCATCAGCCTTTCCGTGCGCCTGGGCAATTTCACATTCAACGACGTGATGAGTCGGGACGGAATTCCCTTCAGCATCACCGTCATCGTCATGTTCAACTTCAACCCGGCCAACGCCATCTCCGCCGCGCAGCCCCAGATTGCCCGCGCCACCTCGGAAATGCTGGAAGGCGTCGTGCGCAACCACACCGAACACGGACTACGCCGCCAGGTAGCCCGCATCCCCGCCGAGACACTCTACAGCGGCGACACCCTGGCGGAGGTGGAGCAAAATCTGGTGCGCCTGCTGCGTACCCGCCTGCAAATGATCGGCATTGCCCCGCTGGACAATGGCGTGTTCATCAAAGAGACCTTGGCTCCCGCCCGCTTCCGCGAATCGCTGCTCATGGCCAAACAGTACCAGGACACGCTGCGGGCGCTGAACGGGCAGGAAGGGCAGTTGATCGAACAGGCCATCCGCGCCGGATTAGTAGCCGGGCTGGAGAAAAATCATGGGCAGGTAACGCTCTTTTCCGGGCTGGATGGGAATATGCAACCCACAGCGGCCGAACTGGCGCAGGATGTGGCGCGAGACACGGCCGTATCCCCGGCCAACGGCGCCTACCGCGCCAACGGAGTTCACGGCCCGAACCCGCAGCCGGAAATTTCCGGTTAAACAGGCGATAAATCGCCGACTACAAACAAAAGAAAGGAGGAATCAGGATGATAGTTTCGATAACCCTCTCTACTCTCGTCATCATATGCCTGATTGTGTTGATCATCGGGATTGTGACCGGGGTATCGTTGGCTCGCCCCAATGTTCGCTGAGATCAAAAAACCCGGTTTCTACAAGAAGCCGGGTTTTTAACTTGTTCTATTCCAGATTTAAGAGGGTGATGGGGTCTTGCTGTGGATTACACACACCACACCAGACGGCCCCAGCCACCACAATCGCCTTGTAGACGCCGGCCGCCGTGCGATAGGTGTGAATGATATACGGTTTTTCCTGGGTATGAGCCTTGCACACCGCCCGGCCACAAAATTTGCAGTTTGCGTGTGACGGCCGTTCACAGTGCCAACATTCCATCTCATCTACCCCTCTGCTGTGGCCGGTGTTCCACCGCACCACTCCCTACTCCACAAACGCCAGGTCCTTATTAGCAAACAAATCCGCTGCCAGCATAAACAAAATCGTGGCATACAACAGCAAAATGGCGGGAGCCAACGCCTGCGCCGCTGTGAAATACCCGTTTACCGTCGCCTCTGCCAATGCCCGGAAAGGCCAAAAGATCAACCCAAATAACTGTCCTACGGTACTGACCTCATTACTACTCAGCGTAACCGCGTAATTTGCCAGCGTATCATTGACGCTCGTCCAACCCTGGCTCAAGGCTACCTGGTTTAACTGCATAATGAGACTACGTATCGTGTTATTATGAATGCCCTGCGCAAACAAAAAGATCGCCAGCAAACCAAACAAATACACCCGTGACCACCCCCTGGCCACCAGGTCAGCGGCGTGCAAAGCCAGCACAATAGACAAAATGAGCAACGACGCCCAGATCGGCGGGATTTCAATAATCCTTTGCACACTCAATTTCGGGCCATTCACCAGAGCCAGTGCCGCCAGCAACAATTGGAGAATGAGGGTAGTAATAAAGGCACTGAGGAAAACGGCCGTTAAATACTCCACCCGACTCGGCAGCCGCACCACCCACGCATACAGATTGGCATGATTCGCCCGCGTCGCCAGCATGATCGTCACCAGAAACCCCATGCCCGCACCAAATACGCCAATCACCAACACATAATACGCCATTTCCGGCGTTTGCTGCCGGGGGTTAAAAAACAAGAGCCAGAACACCAGCGTAGCGATCACCAGGCCCACGCCGCTTAACGAGCGCAACAGATAGCCCGTGAAATAGTTCGTCAACGTCCAGATTCGCCGCATTACCGCACCGCCTCCGCATAAATCTCCGCCAACGTAATATGCTTCTGCTCCACATGGAGCACATCATAACCGGCTCGCAGCACCATCGCCAGAATATCCCGCCGTAACCGCATGGCCGCATCACGCAAATAGATACGATTACTTTCCACCTGAATACCCGGATGTAAAGCGTGCAATTCTGCCAGCAGCAATGGGCTGATAATGGGACGGTCCGTCTCAATGAGCGCATATGGGCTAACAGTCAGCGCATCCACCATACTGCTTTGATAATGAATCTGGCCGCGATTCAAAATGATCAACTGTGTACAAACCTGTGTCACCTCATGCAACTGGTGCGAACTGAGCAAAATTGTCTTTCCGGCCGCCTGCAATTCCTGAATCCGCCGATACATCTCATCCTGGCCGGCTGGATCAAGGCCATTTGATGGCTCATCCAGCAGCAACAACGGCGGGTCACCGATGAGCGCCTGCGCCAACCCCAACCGCTGCCGCATCCCTTTGGAACAGGCGCCGATTTTCTTATTGGCTGCCGACAACAAATCTACTCTGGCTAACGCTTCGCTGAGAACGCGCTCAGTTTGGGAGTGAGGCACATTACTCAACTCGGTCACAATCTTTAGATATTGCTTTACGCGCAGATGATTGGGGAAAAGTAGCCGGTCAGTTTTATAACCAATAGTCGGCCACGTGCCGGAGTCGGGGTAAATTTTGCCTTTATCAGGCTGCAAAATACCGGCAATCAGTTTGAATAGCGTTGTTTTGCCAGCCCCGTTTGGCCCTAATAGCCCCACCACTTCTCCTTTCGGAACGGTGAAGGAGACATTATCAATAGCTTTGAATTGGTAGAACTGCTTGGTAACGTTTTGAATGCTTATCACGCTCTATCCTGTCCTTATTTTCCGAAGCGGAAGTTTACCACAGCCAGTAAGGTGGGCAATGGAATAAAAAAAGGTGCGACGCACTTCTGAAGTGCGTCGCACCCGCCCAAACATTTACATTCTTACCGGCGTTGGTCAGGGAAGTCCAACCGTAACGTTAATGGTCTGGCCGTTGCGTGTAGGCAGATCAAACGGGTCACTAATGGCTACCTGTTTGCCGCCCTCATTAGCATATACCACCCAACGGAATGGCCCCTGGCCGTAGTTGACCGGATACACCCACCAGGTTTTCATGTCCGCCTGGCCTTCGTCCAGATGGCCGCGCCAGCCCATCACATCATACCAGTTGCCATGTTCATTTTGCCATTGCACCACCGTCCATGCGCCGGGCAGTGATTCTGTGGTGTGCAGGCGAATGGCTGCACCGTGTGTGGGGGTGGCGGGCACGGCCGTTGGCGGCGGTGCTGTCGGCGTAGCGGTGGGGTCATCAGGACGTGGCGGCAGGCCACCGCCGGCAACACTGCCTTGCCCCCCACCAAGAAGAATAAAAAGCGCGGTTAGTGCCAAAGCCATGATAAAAGCGACCAATAATCGTCGGCTGCGTGTGTGTAGCATGTTATTACTCCAGAATTGTCGTGATTCGTGACCCGTAACCCGTAATCTGATAACGGTTCACGGATTACGAGTTACGATTTTCGGGTCTATTGGGCCATCGTCCCGATGATATTATTATACACACCACCACTACTTTCGTGGTTTTCCAGCACATTACCGTAGGTGGTGGTCGTGTTGGCGGCATCTACCTGGGCATAAACCGGCGTACCTGTGGGCAGCGGCCCGGTGAAGTCGCTCAGATCGGCGCGGTAATGGTCGCCATTGATGGTGAGGGTGAGCGATTGGCCCGGATTGAGGGTGACATTGCTGACGCCCCAGACCAGCCCTTGCCCGGCCACCAACTGCCAGGTCTGGTTGACCATTGTGGGTACAGGGTCGGGATCAATGTACACATCTACCCAAAAGTCATCGCTCACGGCCGTACTCCCCTGATTGGTCACTACCAGTTCGATATTGCTGCCAACGGCCGTCAGGCTGCTGACCACCAGGTCTGGCCCGGCTGCCGCGCCACTGTTGTTCAAGATGATGGGCAGGAAGATGGTGCTGCCTGTTACCGTTACCACAACCTGGTCGCTGGCGACGCCGGTATCATCGTCCGTCACCGTGAGGGTGGCTGTGTAGACGCCGGCCGCGCCGTAGGTGTGGGTGGGTGTGAGTGTACCACTGGCGGTGTTGCCATCACCAAAGTCCCATTCGATGGCATGTGTGTCTTCAATGCCGATGTCACTGAAGCTGCCGTTGAAGGTCACGGCCGTTCCCGTATTCACCGCCATATCCGCGCCCGCATCTACTACCGGGGCCACGTTGTGAACGGTGAGGGTGGTGATGTGTACGGCCGTGCCGCCATTGTCATCCACCAGCGTCAGGGTGGCGGTATACACGTCGAATGGAGTGGCTGTCGGGTCGTCGTCTGCATAGGTATGGCTTTCGCTGAAGCCGGTTGTGCCCGCGCCGTAAGCAAAGCTATCCACATTGCCATCACCCCAGGCCACCGTCAGCGTGAAGCTGTCTGCCGGGCTGACTTCGATGATGCTGCCCGTCAAAGTGGCCGTGTCCCCTTCGTTAATCGGGTCAGAGATGGTCACATTGTCCAGTGTGGGGGCGACATTGTCCACCTGCACGGTGATCGTTTCACTGTCACTGCCGGTGTCATCGTCCGTCAACGTCAGGTTGATGTCGAAGTCGGCCAGCAGGGCGCGTAAACCGTCATCTTCATAGGTGTGGGTAGCCAGGAAACTGGTGGTACCGGCCGGGAAGGTGAACCCTTCGCTGTTGCCATCACCCCAATCAATGCTCAAGTCAAAGCTGTCCAACGTGCCTACATCACTGATCTGTCCGGTGACGGTGATGCTGTTGTTTTCATCAATTTGCAGCGGTGTGGCGGCCACGTTGAACAGGTCAGGCGCTACGTTGCTGACGGCGAGCACGGCCGTGTCACTGCCCACTCCGGTATCATCATCCGTCACGGTCACGCTGATCGTGTAGTCGTCCGATGGTGTGCCGGTGGGATCATCGTCCAGATATTGATGTGTTTCACTAAAGCTAGTTGTGCCTGTGCCATAGCTGAATGTTTCCGTGATGCCATCGCCCCAATCTACAACAACGGTGAAGGTGTCCAGTGTACCGGGGTCGGTGATGTCACCGCTGAGGGTGGTGAAGCCGTTTTCGGACACGGCCGTTGCCGTCAGATTGTCCAGCGTTGGCGCGGCATTATTGACGATGATAACCGTGCCGTCTGTGTCACTGCCGGTGTCATCGTCCGTGAGCGTCAGGTCAATCGTATAGCTGTCGGCCGGTGTGCCGGTGGGGTCATCATCCAGATATTGATGCGTTTCGGTGTAAACGCCCGCGCTGGCATAAGTGAAGGTTTCCGTCAGGCCATCGCCCCAGCTTATTTCCAACGAGAAGGTATCGGCCGTACCTGGGTCATTGATGGTGAAGGTAAGCGATGTGACATCATTCTCAACCAGGTCGCTGGCGGATACGCTGCTCAAAGTGGGGGCGACATTGTTCACGGTGACGGCCGTGCTGCCCGTATCACTGCCACCATTATCATCTGTCAAGGTCAGCGTCGCCGTGTAAACGTCCGATGGCGTCCCGGTGGGATCATCGTCTACGTAAATGTGCGTTTCACTAAAGCTGGTTGAGCCCGCGCCATAGCTGAAGGTCTCCATATTACCGTCGCCCCAATCCACCAGCAGCGAGAAGGTGTCATTCGGGCTGGGGTCGCTGATGCTGCCAGTGAGCGTGGCGGCGCTGCCCTCATCCACCGGGCTGCTGATGCTCACGCCGGAGAGTGTGGGGGCCACATTGTCCACCGTCACCGTCACACTGTCACTGTCGCTGCCGGTGTCATCATCCGTCAACGTTACGTCAATGGTGAAATCCGCTTCCGGCACACGCAGAGCAATTAAGGCATCATCCTGGTAGGTGTGCGTTAGCGTGAAGGCCGTTGTGCCCGCCGGATAATTGACCGTTTCTACATTGCCATCGGCCCAATCTACTGCCAGGCTAAAGGTGTCTGGCGTACCGGGATCAGCGATGCTGCCGGTGAGGGTGAGGGTGTTTGTGCCTTCATCCACGTTGGCGGTGACGGCTACGTTAGACAGGGTAGGCGCGACGTTGCTGATGGTGGTGGTTACGCTGTCTGTGTCGCTGCCGGTGTCATCGTCCGTCAGCGTCAGGCTGATGGTGTATTGGTCAGCCGGTGTGCCGGTGGGATCATCATCCAGATATTGGTGCGTTTCGCTAAAGCTGGTAGCGCCTGCCGGATAGTTGTAGGTGTCGCTGTTGCCATCGCCCCAATCCACAACCAGGGTGAAGGTATCCTGCGTGCCGGGGTCGCTGATGCTACCGCTGAGGGTGACAGACCCGTTCTCGTTGGCATTGGTGGCGTTGACGGCCGTGAGAGTAGGCGCGATGTTGTTGACGGTGACAACGGCCGTGTCACTATCCGTGCCCCCGTCCGCCTCATTCACCGTGACCGTGACCGTGTAAGTGTCCGATGGGGTGCCGGTCGGGTTGTCGTCCAGGTATTGATGGCTGGCCGAGGTCGTCAACGTACCAATGGGCAGATTGATGACGGTATCGGCGCTGCCATCACCCCAGTTGATCACCACTTCGTGCGCTTCCTGCGTGTTCGGGTCGGTGAAGGTCACACTCAGGTTTACCGAGCCGTTTTCATTGATCGTGCCCGGCGTGACGGTGAGATCGGTGATCTCTGGCGGTGCATCCAGGCTGGTGCTGTCGGTGGCGCTGTTATTGCCAGGATTGGGGTCAGTGACACCGCCGGGGGCAGCGACGGTAGCCGTGTTGGTCAACGTGCCAGACGCGCCCCCGTCAATGGTGGCGTTGGCAATGTAGGTGAGCGAACCACCGGCTGGCAGGTTTACTGTATCCGCAATGTTGCCAGAACCGACGGCCGTACAGGTGCCTCCACCCGCGCCACTGCATGTCCAGGTGACGCCGGTCAGGGCGGCCGGGAAGGTGTCGGCGACGCTGGCAGACAGGGCGCTACTTGGCCCCGCATTGCTCACCGTAATGGTGTAGGTAGTGGCCTGGCCGGGCACAGCAACGGACAGACCGTCAGTTTTGGTAATGGACAGGTCAGCTTGCGGCGTTAAGGTGGTCGTGTCGGTGGCACTGTTGTTGGCCGGGTTGGGGTCGGTCACACCGCCACCAACGGTGGCGGTCGCTGTGTTGGACAATGTGCCGGTAGCCGCCGCGTCAATGGTGGCGTTGGCAGTGAAGATGACAGAGCCACCAGCGGGCAGGTTGACGCTCTCGTTGATATTGCCAGAACCAGAAGCTGTACAAGTTGCGCCACCTGCGCCCACACACGTCCAGGTCACGCCAGTCAACGTGGCCGGGAAGGTATCGGCAACTGTCACTGAGGAGGCGTTGCTTGGCCCGGCATTGCTGGCAACGATGGTGTAGACGATGCTGGTGCCGGGAATATCACTTGTTTGCCCGTCTGTTTTGGTGATGCTCACATCCGCTTGCGGGGTCAGTGTATCCGTATCGGTGGCGCTGTTGTTACCAGCGTTCGGGTCGGTAACGCTGCTGCTGACAGTCGCGGTATTAGCCAGCGTGCCTGTCGCGGCGGCGCTAATCGTGCCGCTGGCAGTGTAGGTGACAGACCCACCGGCAGGTAAATTCACGGTGTCATTGATGTTGCCAGAACCGGCAGCGGTACAGGTGCCCCCACCCGCACCCACACACGTCCAGGTGACGCCGTTGAGAATGGCCGGGAAGGTGTCGGCCACACTTGCCGACGGGTCATTACTTGGCCCGCTGTTACTGGCGACGATGGTGTAGGTGACGGATTGACCGGGCACGGCCGTTGTCTGCCCATCCGTCTTGGTAATGGAGAGATCGGCCTGCGGCGTCAGCGTGGTATTGTCGGTGGCGCTGTTGTTGGCCGGGTTGGGATCAGTCACGCTGCTGCTAACGGTGGCCGTGTTGGACAGTGTGCCAGTCGCCGCCGCGTCAATGGTGGCATTGACGGTGTAGGTGACGGAGCCACCAGCCGGTAAGTTGGCGGTGTCATTGAGATCACCAGAGCCAGAGGCGGTACAGGTTCCGCCACCCGCGCCCACACACGTCCAGGTGATGCCGGTCAGCACCGCCGGGAAGGTGTCGGCGACGGTCACAGAAGGGGCATTGCTTGGCCCGGCGTTGCTGGCGACGATGGTATAGACGATGCTGGTACCGGGAATATCGCTGGTTTGCCCGTCTGTTTTGGTGATGCTCACGTCCGCTTCCGGTGTCAGCGTAGTGGTGTCGGTGGCACTGTTGTTGCCCGCGTTGGGGTCGGTGACGCCGCCGCCAGCGGCGGCTGTGGCCGTGTTCGACAAGGTGCCGGTCGCTGCGGGGTCAATGGTGGCGTTGATGGTGAAGGTGACGGAGCCGCCAACGGGCAAGTTGACCGTCTCATTCAAATTGCCAGAGCCGGAGGCGGTGCAAACACCACCACCTGCACCTGCACATGTCCAGGTGATGCCGGTCAGGGTGGCGGGGAAGGTGTCAGCAACCGTCACCGAGGGGGTATTGCTTGGCCCGGCGTTGCTGGCGACGATAGTGTAGACGATGCTGGTGCCGGGGATGTCACTGGTTTGCCCATCCGTTTTGGTGATGCTTACATCCGCTTGTGGGGTCAGGGTGTTGCTGTCGGTGGCACTGTTGTTGGCCGGGACGGGATCAGTGATGCCGGATGAGGTGGCGACGGTGGCGGTGTTGCTTAACGTGCCGGTGGCCGCCGGGCTGATCGTGCCGCTGGCAGTGAAGGTGACGGAGCCACCGACAGGCAGGTTAACTGTCTCGTTGATGTTGCCGGAACCGGAAGCGGTACAGGTGCCGCCACCTGCGCCCACACATGTCCAGGTGACGCCGGTAATGGCGGCGGGGAAGGTGTCGGCGACGACGGCCGTCGGGTCAGGGTTTGGCCCGGCATTGCTGGCGGCAATGGTGTAGGTGATGGGTGTGCCGGGAATGGCGCTGGCCGCCCCATCGGTCTTGGTGATGGAGAGGTCAGCTTCAATGTTGATGGTGGTGCAAGAGGGGTCGCTGCCGCCGGCCACATCCGGGTCATCAGACAGGACATCGCCAAAGTTGCTGCCGCTGATGGTGGCCTGGTTGCAGACAGGGTTTTGGGTCGCCGGGAAGGGGTCTTCCACTGTCACGCGGAAGGTGATGGTGGTGCTTTCGCCGGGCGGCAGGGTGAAGGGGCCAACGGTGGTGGTGGCTTCGGGTGCTTCGGGGGCGAAGGTGCTGCTGAGGGTGGCTGATGTTGCCACTTTCTCAGGACTGCGGGCCACCTGCTTGGGGTTGGTCTCGTCTTTGAGATCAGTGTCACTGGTGAAGATCGGCAAGGCCGGGATGTCGTTGGGGAAGACATCAGTTTCCACTGCTTCGTCAGAGGGTGTGGCCCCTGCCTCCGTGAAGGATGGGGCTTCCAATGGGGTGGGGCAGACTGCACTGGTAAAACCGCCCCCAGCAAAGTCAGCCAATGTGGTAGCCCCGTTGTTATTGGCAGAGAGGAAGTTTTGTACGGCCGTCATATCTGTCGCCCCACCACCATACCCTTGTAACTGGTAGGTGGTGCCGGCAAACCGTTGTCTTACCCGAATGCCAAATACACCGGCTACCGTAGTGGAGTTATTGCCATTGATGTTGGCACAAATAGAGGTGGTATCGGTAGATACCGCCCCAGCGTCAGCGCGGATGCCATCGGCAGAAAGGGGATCAGTTAAGGCAACGGTATTGTTGGTGACGGTGGCATTGATGCGATTACTGCCATCGCGGGCAATGATTTCAATGCCCCGGTTGCCGATTTGGGCGATATTGTTGTTGTTGACCAGAATGGTTAACGTACCTGCGCCATTGCCAATAATGCGTATGCCAGGGCCGGTGAGTGAGTTGGCGTTGCGGAGGAAGTTATTGCGCACATTCCCGCTCATTTGATTGCCCAATGCGCCCAGGTTGATATTGATGGGCGAAGCGCCGGTGGTTAAGGCCACGGGTTGCATGGTCGTTTCTTGCACATCAAAATTGAGGGTGCCGCTGGAATTATGGGCGATGTTGACGCCGATGTTATTGTCCTGGAAGGTGCCGCCGCTGCCAGCCACGCCCAATGTACCAATGGTAATATCCATGATCCCGGCGCCGTTGGTGATGGCCTGGATGCCGTTGGCGCGGTTACGCAGGAAACTGCTATTGGTGACGCTGGCGGTGATGTTGGCTGTGCCGTCGGCCTGGAACCAGAGACCGTTGTTGCCGGGGGAGACGGCCGTATTATCCCGAATTGTTGAACCGGATACGGTCGCATTGAGCGTGCCGGTACTGTTCACAACTCGGACATTATCTTCATGGCCTCCACTCACGGTGTTATTGGTAAAGGTGAATGTGCCGGTTAAGTTGGTGAATGAAATCGCGCCTTCATCATCGGCGGCGCTGTTACCACTTGTGCCGCTCACCACACTATTGGCTAAGGCCACGTTGCTGGCGGTGATGCCGCGAATGGCGAAGTTACTGAAGCCATTGAGCTGCATCCAATTGAGGGAAACGTTGCCGGTATTGTTGATGTAAACGCCAATTCCGGCCGTTGAGCCATTGGCTCCGGTCATATTTTGAACAGTACCACCGCTGCCAGCCACGCCGGTACCAACGACGGTAAACGTACCGCCGGTGTTGCTGTCCAGATAGATGCCATTTGCGCCACCATTGGCGCTGATGCTGCGGAAGGTGACGCCGCTGGCCCCAATGGTCATATTGCGAATGTTCACGGCCGTGCCGGTGGTAGTTGTAGCGGTGTTGATACCCGTTTGGACGTTGAGTGTGCCACCGCCGGTGGCGGTAAAGGCGGCGTTGGCCCCTGTATTCAGGGTCAAACTGCCGGTGAAAGTGAGTGTTGCGCCCGTGTTATTCGTTAACGAGATGCCGGTACCCAGGCCATTGATGGCTCCACTAAAAGTGGCAGTGCCGCCGGTTTTGTTTTGGATGTTGACGGCTCTGGCGGTGCTGTTGGTAATAGTTCCACCAAAGCTCACAGCGGCCGTGCCCCCATTGATGACGACAGCATCCGCCGATGCGCCCGTGGCGGCACCAGCGGAGATGATCAAATTCCCATTGACGCTGGTCAGGTTGATGTTGTTGGTACCGCCACCGGAGGTAAGGGAGGTGATGGTGGCGGTGGCTGTACCGGTGTTTAAGGAGATGCCGCCATTGTTGGTATTAATGGTCACGGTTTGTATGGTTAACGTCCCAAAATTGGTACCGGCCAAAGCAAAATTGGCGGCGCTGCCGGAGTTGCCTAACGTGACACCAAAAATAGTGTTGTTTTGCGCCAGGGTCACGACATTCCCGGCCGTGTTTGTAATAGTCGGGTTGGTGCTGGAGGTGGGGAAGGTGGTGCCGGTGGGCGGGGTTAAACCGGAGCAAGTAGCTAAATCAGCCCCATGACCGCACAATTTCTGCCCGTTTTGCATGGCAAACCCACCGGTGTAAGCTGCGCCGCGATTGTAAATAAAAACGGTGTCATTGATGCCGCTGGCTGTTTGGGCAGCGGCGAGGGTGTTGAAGGGGGTCAGGGAACGGCCGTCGCCGCCACCTGCTGCGTCACTATCCACCCACCAGATGCGGTTGGTTACGGTAAACGTCACCGTGCCGGTGTCGGTGAGGCTATGATTATCGGTGACTGTGTAGGTGAAAGTGTCTGGGCCTGTAAAACCGACAGGCGGATTGTAGGTGAAACTGCCATCTGTGTTGAGGGTTACGGCGCCGCCATTGGTGGTGGTGCAGGGAGAGCAGGAGGCAGTGATGGCGCCACCGTCGGGATCAAGGTCATTGGCTAACAGCCCTGCACCGGCAGCCTGGGTGATGTGGGTGTTGCCGATCACAATGTAGGCGTCATTACGGCCGATGGGCGTGGCCCGCAGCGAACCGGCGACGACGGTGACTTCGGTGTCGTCGGTAATGTCGGTGAAAAGGGTATTGAGGGCGTCTTCATCACCACTGTTGCCGACGACGATGGTGTATTGCAGGGTGTCGCCGGGGTCAACCAGCGTGTTGTTATTGACATCGGTAAAGAGGCTGTCGGTTTTGGTGGCGGTAACGGTGACAACCTCTGGGGCGAGGGCCGGGGTTTGTTGGCGGATAGCCTGACTGCCACGGGGGGTGCTGCTGGCGTTGGTGGTAGCAAAAGAGGCAAGGAGGAGAAGGGTAACGGCCGTGAGAACTTTAACCACTGTGCGCGATACAGGTTTAGACATAGGGGACTCCTGGAGTTTAGTTGTTGGTAATCGGTTATCGGTAATTCATAAACCGTAATCCATCAACGGATTACGGTTTACGAATTACGGCTTACAGAAATCAACCGCGGGGCGGAAAAACCCCTTGTAAAGCAATGCAGAAATAAAACGTTAAGTAAGGTTGTAAATTGTTGTGTGGCTGGTCCCCGCCAGCCGGGGCCAGGGCCTCAGGGGCGAAGGCCACGATTGCTTGATTGGTTGTACTCTGATAAGCAGAGGCGTTTTGGGAACGGGCTATTGAACGAGCGGGGGAAGGGGTTTGCAGATCGGCAAAGTCGGTGTTGGCCCGCAGCGCATGGCTGTGGGAAGGGATTTCACTCTCTAGCAGTGAGACCGTTTCGGAACCGCCGGTCTCGCCTAAATCGTGCAAACTCAGTCCCGGCCCTTGCCCCGGATGCATGGGGGCGCGGCCTTGTAAATCGGGCAGGGCAAAGTTGGATTGACCGTTACCACCGTAGGTGGTGCCCAATAGCGAAAAAAGAGCCGTATTTTGGGAGATGGGCAGCAACTGCCCATCACACCAGGCCCAGCCACGAGGGGCAAAATTAAAGGGGTAAATACGTATTTCAGCAACAAATGGATCGGCCATTCTTAGACTCCTTTATCAAGTGGGGGACGGGAAAATCCCAAAGAGCGAGATGATAAAATTGACACAAAGGTAGGGTTGAAAATTGGTGTGTGGCTGGCTGCCGCCGACTGGTCCAATACTGTTCGGTGACAGATTGGCCGTGGGTGTATCCTCGATGTAGAGATCGGCGGATGAAGATTGGGCCAGGACGTTATTAGCCGGTGTTGTTTGTGCGGCGATGTTTGTGCTGGCCAGTAAGGGATGGCTATGAGCGGGAATCTGGCTGACGGTGAGAGTGATTTCTTCCGCGCCGCCCGTTTCGGCCAGAATAAAACCGTTGCCCTGGTGCAGGGGTAAACGGCCGCGTAAATCCGGCAAGGCAAACGTGCTTTGGCCATCGCCGCCATAGGTGGTGCCGATCAGTTGAAAGAGAGTTTCGTTTTCCGAGATGGGCAGTAATTGGCCTTCGCAGAACTGCCAACCGGCCGGGGCAAAGTTCCCGGCAAAGATGCGAATTTCTCCAACATATGGTTGTCCCATGTTATCTACTCCTTTTGTAGGCCCTGAGGGTTTCTGAAACCGTTAGGGCCTTTTTCTTCTATCAAGTGGGTGAGGGGAAGATGCCTTGTAGGGCAATGCAAAAACTGATGGTTAAAAATGGCTGCATGTTGAGATGTGCCTGGCTACCACCGGTATTGACCACCGAACCGGGATTGAGGGAGGTGAGGTTGGCAGGAGCCGCGTAAAGCTGGCTGGGCGAGTCGGCCAGGATGTTGTTGGTGGGAACGGGAATGTTGCCGGTGTTGGTGGTGCCATTGAGAACGTGGGTGTGAGTGGGCAGTTCGGCAATGCTGAGGGTGTGGGCCTGTTCGCCGCCACGTTCGCCTAGAGTGTGACTGCTGCCGACGTGAATGGGGACACGGCCGCGCAGGTCAGGCAGGGCAAAGTTGACACGGCCGTCGCCACCAAAGGTCGTCCCTAACAATGAGAACAATGCCTGATTCTGGTTGATGGGCAGCAGTTGGCCATTGCACAGCGCCCACCCCCGTGGGGCAAAGCTAAAGCTCATCATGCGGATTTCGGACAAAAATGGTTCGCTCATATTACCTCCATCAATTTCCCGGCAACTGGGCAGTTTCAGGGAAATTGGTCATAAAAATATGGATACCTTGTTGGTTCACGGCCGTGAACCCCAGCCGTTCATACAACCGGTAGGCATCCGGGTTAATGATTTCCACGTGCAGCGTCACGGGACGGTTGGTTTGTTCGCTTTCGCGCAGCAAATCGCCGATGATCTGGCTGCCAATGCCCTGCCGCCGGTAAGCAGGTAGCAGGGTAATATCCATCAGGCGTATCTCTTTGGCCGCCCGGTGTATATAGAGACGGCCAATCGCCTGCCCTTCTTTGAGGATGATCAGATGCTCCGCTCCCTGGTATTGGGCTTCATAGTGCTGCAACTGTGCCTGGCATTGCATTTCCAGAAAGCGCACTTTTTCTTCTTCTGTCCAGGGCACAACTGCCATCTCCATCTCACGAGAGGTGGCGTAAACTGCCTGAATAAAAGGCAGGTCGGCAGCAGTATAAGGGCGGAGGGTGATGGTATAATCGGTCATCCTGTTACACCGGCCTGACAGCTTGGGAAAAGCTGTCAGGTCTAAAAAGGTGATCTATGCTAGACAAACTCACTAAAGAAAGTTTTGAACCTCACGTGAACCAGATTTTCAATCTTGATTTGGATGGTCAGGGTTTTGTGCCCTTACAACTGACGAGTGTGACCGCCCACCCTGCTTATGCCGGTTATCAGCGTGCCGCCCCACAGGGGGCCGCCTTGCGGCAGGAAGGGTTTACGCTTACCTTTCGTGGCCCCACGCAACCGGCGTTACCACAGCGGATGTATAACCTGGAACATGAAAGCATGGGGAAGTTGGAGATGCTGTTCCTGGTGCCGGTGGGTGAGGATGGAAACGGCCGTACCTATGAAGCTGTTTTTAATTGATTACGCCGTGCGCCACAAACGGGCGTCTTTTGAGTACAAATCAAATGTATAACCGGAACAGAGCATCCTGACGGAAAGGCCGCCGTCGCGTTGGGTAACAATCCGCTCCACAGTGCAGTGGCTGCCAAAGTTAGCCACCAACTGCCAGCTCTTGCCCCCATCGGTAGATTCATACAATTTGCCATCTTTTGTGCCCTGGTAGAGAGTTGTCTGGCGCAGGGTTGGCGTTAACCCTTTGGCGGCTGCCAGGTGCGGCGTGGACAGGCGCACCAAACCAACAGCAGATACGGCCGTGACCATTGTGAGAAATTGTCTTCTGTTCATTGCTTCCTCTTCTTTGCAGGCGTAGTGATTGAATGAATTATGGAAATTTTATGGGCCAGGTGTATTTACCACCATAGTACGCCAGACCTGTAGCTTGGGTGAGCAATCTGAAGAAATGGCTGACTAAAAATAAGCAGCCAGACAAGGGGGGTAGGAAATTTGTCCTGTGGGGGAAGTGAATGGGGGATTGAATGATTTTTCGCCCCCCATTCTTGTGTTTGTTGCCAGCTATGGCTTGTTTATTTCTACAGTCGCCGCCACGCCCAGGTGGTCGGAGGCGGTGCTGGGGTTGATGACCACCTCGCTGGCACTTATATCGGCCGTGTACCAGATGTAGTCCAGCCGCCGGTTGGGGTCGGTGGAGGAATAGGTGTAACCGGGTGTGATACCGGCCGCGTCAATGGCGTCGGTGAAACCGGCGTCACGGAGCAATTGCATTTCTGGGGTGTCTGGCGTGGCGTTCAAGTCCCCCATGAGCAGGGTGTGGGCACGGCCGTTCCAAAAGTCCAACAGTGCCTCCGTCTGCTGCACGCGGATGGCGCTGTCCTCGTCCAGTTGATGGTAATGGGTGTTGATCAAGTTGAGGGGTACGGCCGTGCCAGTGTCAATCTCTGTCCAAATAAAACCACGATGCAGCAGCAATTCTTCCGTCGGCAGGGCATGGACTTCAGAAGTGATGATGGGATAACGGCTAAAGACGGCATTGCCCCAATTACCACTTTCCGTTGGTCCCCAAACGTAGGGCATGTCCAGCCGCTGCCCCAACCATTGCAACATATCGGCCGAACCGTTCACAATCCAGCCACGAGACACTTCTTGCAGCGCGATCACATCCGGGTTTTCCGATTCGATAGTTTGGGCGATGGCTTCCAGGTCAAGCTGGCCCCAGGGGTTGATGCCGTTGTGCAGATTGTAGACCAGGACACGAACGGGGCTGCCGGGTGCGGGGGTGGACACGGCCGTTTCCCACGTCACCCACTTAAACACCACCGCCGCCAGCAAAACCAGTACCAATATCAAACCGCTGCGAAAAACAACAGCGTCACCGGATTGGCGCATGGTCTGGCTGGCTGCCGCGCCCGCCAGCACCACCAGCAAGATGCCCACAGGCGGCAAGATGGTATTGGGAAACAGGGGCAGCGTGTAACCAGCGTAGTAGAGAAAAATGAAGATGACAAATAGTATCCAGCCAATGCCGTTGGCGATGGTAAGGTTGCGGATGGTATGGGCGCGTCCCTCTCCTTCACGCATATTGAGCAAGACCAGCATCAGGATGCCCGCCAACACCATCTGGCCGAAAATGAGAGTCACGGCCGTGACCACTGGCGAACTTTCCGCAAACCAGACCAGCGCCAACAGCGCCAGGCCCAGCACCAGCACGACGAGCCAATGCAGCCCCCGCATAGCCACATACCCCATTACCGCCAGCCCGGCCAACCCAGCCAGCAGCGCCAGCGCCATCGTCAGTGGCAACTGCCAGCCGCCAATAGCCGATAACTGCGCCAGATTCAAAAAGAACAGCAGTTGCAGAAAGAGGAAAGGCCCAATCATAGCCCAGGGTACCGCCTGCCGGAACGGGGCATCTTGATCGGTCGCTGCCGGTGGCAATTTGTTTAAGAAAAATGCCAGGCAGGCTAATTGCAGCAAAACCAGGACCGCCGCCAAAAGGCCATTCAACCAGCCAGACTGCCAGTTAAACTCATAGCTGTTATACAATCCGTTGAACAGCACCACCAGGATAAACCCCACTTGCAGGCCATAAACAAACGTCACCACCTCTTGCCGATCACGGGGGCGCAATGCCGCCAGATAAACGGGGAAAAACAGGACAAAACAGATAGCGCCGACCAGGCACAAAATCAGGTAAGCCAGCGGTGCGTTTGGCCACAACTGCAAGGCCAAGCGAGTAATGCCGACCCCCAGCACTGTCACCAGCAACAGTACCCGCGCGCCCACTGCCCGTCGTAGAAATTCGGCCAGGAAACTGGCGGTGAAGACGATGAAGGCCAGGGCACCGATGCCAACGGCCGTCCACCCCATCCGGTCGCCCAATACATACAGCAGCAGCGGGAATAGCGCCCGCAGCAGTTGTACGCCTAACAAAATGGTCAATGCCGGCAACCCAATGCTAACCCAGTGATTGGCAAACAAACTGTTTGCCTCCTTTTTTTGTTGATGGGGCGTGGAAGTCATGATCTCCTCCTGATAAACCTATAGCTTGTGAATATCTGCTCTTTAGCCAGAATCTATTTGTTCTTGGGTGAGTCAATCAGGCCAGACACACCATCAGCGCGAGCAGTTCCAATGCGTACCGGGACAATATGATTAAATAGGTTGGCCGGGCCATTGGCGATGACACGCACGTAGTTGTCGGTGTAACCAACCCACCGCAGGCCGCCATTGTCTGCACCAACGGCCGTTTCCCACAACACATTCACCGTCTGCCCAACCATCCCCTGGTGAAATGCCAGGCTCAATTCCTGCCCCAAAGCAATCATCTGCCGCGTCCGTTCCTTTTTCACCGGGCCGGGAAGTTGATCGGGGAAGCGGGCTGCGGCCGTGCCAGGGCGTGCACTGTAGCTAAACACATGCAACCGCGTAAACGCAATCTCGCGCACAAATTCCAGACTGTCGGCAAAATCCGCGTCCGTCTCGCCGGGGAAACCAATGATGAGGTCGGTACTCAAATTCAGGTTGGGAATGGCGGCACGGGCGGACTGTGCCAGTTCGCGGAAGCTGGCCCGGCTGGTACGGCGCGCCATGCGCCGCAAAATCACGTCGCTGCCTGATTGCAGCGGCAGGTGCAAATGCGGCAGCAGGCGTGAATCGGCCCACAGGTCAAAAAAGTGGTCGGGCACATCCCACGGCTCCAGCGAGGAGAGGCGCAGCCGGGGGATGTTGGTGTGGTGCAAGATGGCGCGGATAAGAACGGCGAGGTCAGTGTGGGCGGAAAGGTCACGGCCGTAGCTGCCCAAATGCACCCCCGTCAACACCGCTTCCTGGTAACCGGCCGCCGCTAATGCCTGAATCTCGGCGACCACATCCCCCACATGACGGCTTTGCCCATCCCCTCGCGCAATGGTTGTCACGCAAAAGGTACATTTATTATCACAGCCATCCTGTACCTTGATAAAGGCACGAGTATGCGCCCCCAGGCTGCCTGCCAGAAACTCGCGCATGATCGGCTCCTGATCAAAGACCGGCAGTGCCAATCGTGCCTGGGGATCAAGCCGTTGCGCCAACTGCGCTTTGTGCGCATTTACCACCACCTGCCCTGCTCCCTCAATGCGCCCCACTTCGGCCGGGGCGATGGTGGCGTAACAGCCAGTGAGTACAATTTCGGCCTGCGGATTGGCGCGGTGGAAAGTCCGGGTGCGGCTGCGGGCATCACGAGTCGCTTCGGCCGTGACGGCGCAGGTGTTGATGACCACCTTATCGGCTTCGGCGGCATCGGTCACAATCTGGTGCCCATTCGCCATCATCTGCCGCGCCAACGTCTCCATTTCGCTGTGGTTCAGCCGGCAGCCAATACTGTCTAGCAATAGTTTCATGGGGGCAATTGTAGCGGAGGGCACGGCCGTATGCACATAAAATAAAACCCTTCGGCCGTTGTCAGCCGAAGGGTTTACGATAGAGATGGCCGACAGCGACTGAGGTAATCATGGGGTGCGCTGCCTGCCGATGCTAAAATGAGTTCTGGTTAGCGTTTACGTCTATCAAAAGTTCCCCCGCGCGCAGAGGCGGTGCTGCTCATAAACATCGTAGCCGGTAAGTTGAACCCATGATTTTTTAAACGATCTTCACACATTGGCCGGTTGCCGCCGGGCACATATTCGCCCAGCACTTTGCCATTTTGGTCTTGTCCCGTCTCCTGAAACTTGAAAATATCTTGCATCACCGGCGTATCCCCTTCCATGCCGGTGATCTCGGTGATATTGATGATTTTGCGGCTGCCATCACGCAAACGCGCCTGCTGCACAATCAGGTGAATGGCCGAAACAATCTGCTTACGCACCACCGACAGTGGCAAATCCATACCCGCCATCAGCACCAGCGTTTCCAGACGGGAGATGGTGTCACGCGGGGTATTGGCATGAACGGTAGTCAGGCTGCCATCGTGCCCCGTATTCATCGCTTGCAGCATGTCCAACGCCTCGCCACCACGACACTCCCCCACCACAATGCGCTCCGGCCGCATCCGCAGCGAGTTCATCACCAGGTCACGTACCGTCACTTCGGTATCCCCTTTGCGCGAAGGTTTTTTGGTTTCCAGCCGCACCACATGGCGTTGTTGCAGGCTCAGTTCGGCCGCATCTTCAATGGTCACAATGCGGTCATGGTCGGGAATAAAGCTGGAGAGGATATTCAGCAGGGTTGTCTTGCCGGAGCCGGTGCCCCCAGAGACAACGATATTGAGGTGGGACTTGACACATGCTTCCAAAAATTCGGCCATGTCGGGCGTCATGGTGCCAAACCGGATCAGGTCTTGCACACCAAAGGGAGTCTTGGAGAATTTGCGGATGGTGATGTTGGGGCCATCAATGGCACAAGGGGAGACGACGGCATTGACGCGGGAGCCATCGGGCAGGCGAGCATCTACCAGTGGCGAATCTGGCCCCACATATCGGTTGAGCGGCTTGAGAATCTTGTTGATGACTCGCTCTACATGGGCGTCGTCAGCAAATTTGATGCCGGATTCGGTGATGCGACCCTTTTGCTCCACAAACACCAGGTCGGCGCGGTTGACCATGATTTCGGAAACCTTGTCATCTTTGATTGCCTTTTCAATGGGGCCAAAACCGAAAATTTCGTCCAGCATATCTTCAAAGAACTGTTTTTCGTCGGCGGGGGCAATGGCCACACGCTGTTTGGCCAGATTGTAACGATCTTCGATCAGTTTAATGGTCTGGGGATTACGTTCCAGGATGATGTTTTCCGGCAACGATTTTTCAATTTTTTGGGCCAACCAAAGGCAGGTCTTGACGCGCTCGGTGGCATCGGTTTGTTGAGCCATCATTATTTATTCTGCTCCTCAAAGAAATTTAACGCAGTGACGCAGTGGCGCAGAGACAATTTTCGCGCTTCTTCGCGTCCTTTGTGGATCATTGTATAAACGGCCGTGCCCCTTCCCAATAGGGCATAGCTACCGGGTGGACAAAATTCCTATGCCTGGGTAAGCTTCGCCGCATGACAGTTTACGGATCACGCATCACGGGTTACGGGTTCTTTTGGTGTGTCACGGCCGTACTCCTCCTCACTGGCTGCCGTTCCACCTCCTTGCCTGAATTGCCGCCCGATGAGATTGTGCAGAACGCGGCCGACCGCATAAACGAATTGCCTGGCTTTCATTTTGACATTAGCCGCGAGGGCGCACCTGCTTATTTAGACCCGGACAATGTGCTTTCCTTTCGCCGGGCGACGGGTGCGTATGTAGCGCCAGACAAAGCGGCGGCCACCGTGCGCGTCATCGGGCCTGGCCTCATTACCGATGTGGATGTAGTCAGCATTGCCGAGACGCAGTGGCAAACAAATGTGGCCACGGGAGAATGGGAAGAATTACCACCCAATTGGGGTTTTAACCCGGCCGTGTTGTTTGATGCTTCCGTAGGGTTGCCCACCATTCTGACAAACGATGTGAGTCATCTACAATTGGCCGAGCCGCAAAATTTGCAGGAGAGTGGTGGCCCTGACCAACTGCTTTACTACCTGACGGGTGATGTGGCTGGAGAGCGGTTGTATGAAATGAGTGGGTCGCTGATTGGGCCGCAGCCGGTAACGGTAGAGTTATGGATTGCCCCGGAGACGTTTGAACTGGTGCGGGTGGTGGTGACGGAGCCAGAACCGGCGGCTGGGGAGCCAAGCATCTGGCAGGTAGATTTCGCCAATTACGGCCAGGTGGTGGATATTCAACCTCCCGGAGCTTCTAAAGCTCCGGGAGGTTAGAGGCGCAACTTTACGGCCGTCTCACTGTTCTAACGTATAGATTAACCAGTTTATCAAACATCACAGCACACATGGCAGCCACAAACGATTGAAAAGGAGACGAACGATGTTAGTAAATTTATTGTTGTGGGTCATTTTAGGCGCTTTGGCCGGTTGGATTGCCAGCATGATTATGAAGAAAAATGCCAGTATGGGCGCCATCGCCAACATCATCGTGGGCATTGTCGGCGCTGTCGTTGGTGGTTGGGTAATGAATTTATTCGGTGCAGAAGGCGCTACCGGTTTCAACTTGTACAGCCTGTTGGTCGCCATTTTGGGCGCGGTCATCCTGCTCTTTGTTGTGGGTCTGGTGCAACGCGCTATGGCGAAATAGCCGATTTTGACCAAAAAGAAGCCGGGTATCAAACGATGCCCGGCTTCTTTTTATGTGTAGACCCTTCGCGTTCTTCGCGGATCTATTTGCGCCAGATGCGCTGCAAAGCGGTCTTGGTTTCCGGGAAGAAGGTATAAAAGACGGCCACGACCACCAGAGCATAGGCGGCCGTAGCCGCCAGACTGACCGCCAGACGGGCCGGAACTCCCAGTTCTCCGTAAGCTAGCATCCCCCACTTTAAGATGGCCGCGCTCACGGCCGTGCCCAACATCGTCGCCAGAAAAATGGCCGCCCACCACAACATATCTTGCACCGAAACATTCCCCCACCACGCTTCTATTTTTCGCTTCATCTGCCAGTCATCCTTATAAAAAAGATTGGTTCAATCGGTGAGATCGAACCAATCCATAACAATACTTTTCATCATACTGACTCACAATTCTGGCAACATTTCTGTCTTTTGTGGACAATTCTATAGAAATTGATAGGAAACAAGTGTGACCCAACCGGGCATGAACAAATTTTGTTGGTTATTCATCGCGAGCTTCGTTTTCATTCTGGTTAGTTGTAGTCAGGAACCAACGGCCGTACCCACCCCCGTCCCCACGTTCCCCCCTTTGCCTACCGCCGAAATGGGTGTGCCGCAAGAGTCGGCGCTGGCACGGCCGTATGGTTACACTTACCAACGCGCCGACGGCAACCGGCTGGTGGTTGGGCAAGGCAATGTACCTGACCTGACGCCAATTGACATTCCGCTAGACGGGACGCCGCAGTGGGTCACGGCCGTGCCCCTGGCGCAGGGTGTGTTATGGGGTGTGGTATTGGCCGACGGCCGTACTCAGGCCTTCCTGGTTAACAATGGCGAAGTCACTCCCATTGACAGCAATGATCTGACGCCACATATTGCCCCAGTGCTGACGGTAGACCCGATACAAGGACAGGCGCTCTTTCTCAATCCACCAACGACCGATCCCGAAGGCAGCGCCCCCATCATCTACAACAATGCCGGGCACATCGCCCACGCCAATACCGCCGGGGAATTGACCCTGGTGAACGCCGGGGAAGTCATCGCCCAACCGCCGGTCACCGCTTTGCCGGATGCACGCCTATTGTTTGACGGGCACGGCCGTCTCCTCCTGCTCACCGACCCCACCGACCGTTATCCACATGGCGTGTTGGGTGATGCCATTGAAGCGGGCGGGTTTGCCCTCATCCAGACCGACCCAGAAATCAAGATACTCGCCCACTTTCTCATCCCCGAGCCGCAGGTAGCCGAGGGAATCATGCCGTTGTGGGCTGATTGGAACGGCGACGGCCAGCGGGAAATCCTGCTTACCTTGTCGGATGCCGACCAGGGGGCACAGTTTGTCTTGTTTGCGGAAGATGGTACGCAGTTAGCTACCGGCCCGGCAATCGGCCAGGGCAACCGCTGGCGGCATCAGATTGCTATTGCCCCTTTTGGCCCCAACGGTGAAATGGAACTGACGGCCGTGCGCACCCCCCATCTGGAAGGCATCGTGGAGTTCTACCAATGGCAGGGCAATGAACTGCAACTGGTGGCCGAACTGCCAGGCTACACTTCACACGTGATTGGTTCGCGCAATCTGGATATGGCTATGGCGGGCGATTTTGATGGCGACGGCCGTACCGAACTCCTCCTGCCCACCACCGACCGCACCCAATTAGGCGGTATCCAGCACACAGACGACGGGGCAACGGCCGTGTATCATCTGGACATTGGCGGTGAACTGGCAACAAATCTGGCCGGCGTGACAATGGGTGCAGGTGAGACGGCCGTTGGCCTGGGCCGCTCAGATAATGTGCTGCGTATCTGGCAGCCGTAAAGACATAATGCGTGAACCGTGACAAACCTCACGCATCAAATAAGGAATACATGAACCTCAAAGACATCTTTCTACTCGACCGCGAAATACACTTTCTCAATCATGGCTCGTTTGGGGCCACGCCTGCACCCGTGTTTGCCACCTACCAGGAGTGGCAGCGGCGGCTGGAACGGCAGCCGGTGCAATTTATTGCCACCGAACTGTTTGATCATCTGGCAACGGCGCGGCAGGCATTGGGCGATTATGTCAATTCACCGGCAGCCGATCTCGTTTTTGTGCCTAATGCTACCTTTGCCGTCAACGTGGTGGCCCGGTCGTTATCGCTCGGCCCGGATGACGAGGTATTGACGACCGACCACGAGTATGGGGCTTGTGACAATATCTGGCGTTTTCTCAGCCAGAAACAGGGTTTTCGTTATGTCAATCAACCCATCAGCCTGCCCACAGGCGCAGAAGCGGAAATTGTGGCCGAACTGTGGCAAGGGGTGACGGCACGGACGCGAGTTATTTTTATGAGCCACATCACGTCGGCTACGGCCGTGACCTTCCCCATTGCTGCCATCTGTGCCCGCGCCCGCGCCGAAGGCATTCTGACAATCGTGGACGGGGCACACGCCCCTGGGCAGATTCCGGTGGACATGGCCGCCATCGGCGCTGATTTTTACACCGGCAACTGCCACAAATGGCTGTGTGCCCCCAAAGGGTCAGCCTTTTTGTATGCTCGCCCGGAGAGGCAACGTTTGATTGAACCATTGGTGGTGGGTTGGGGTTGGGGCGAACCACGCATGTTAACCTTTGGCTCGGATTTTATTGACTACTTGCAATGGATGGGCACGATTGACCCGGCCGCCTATCTTTCCGTCCCGGCGGCCATTCAATTCCAGGCTGAACACAACTGGACGGCCGTGCGCCAACAATGCCACGATCTGCTGCGCCAGACCCTCGGCCACATTCACACCTTCACAGGTTTAGAACCCATGTACCGCGGCCATGCCGACTACTGCCAGATGGCGATAGCCGCCCTGCCCCCGGTAGACGCGCCCCAACTTAAACAACGCCTCCTGCAAGAGTTCAAAGTGGAGATACCGATTACGGAGTGGCACGGCCGTACTTTCGTCCGCCTCTCCGTGCAAGGCTACAACACCCCGGATGATATGGAAGCGCTGCTGGCGGGGTTGACGGCCGTAATCGGTAATCAGTAAACGGTAATCGGTGAACATGACCGATTACCGACAACCGTTTACCGATTACCCATCTTCCCTCATGGTCTGCCGCCTCGCCACGTGGTAGAATCCCCGATTGCTTAAAACAAATCGTCAACACACGCCGAGACCCCTCCTCCCTCTGCGCCTCCGCGTCTCGGCGTTAAGAGAAACCTATGTCTTTAGACAAAATCATCGTGCGCGGCGCACGCGCCCATAACCTGAAAAACATCACCGTGGAAATCCCGCGTGACAAACTCGTTGTTCTCACCGGGCTGTCCGGCTCCGGCAAATCGTCGCTGGCCTTCGACACCATCTTCGCCGAAGGGCAGCGACGTTACGTGGAATCCCTCTCCGCCTATGCCCGCCAATTTTTGGGGCAAATGGAAAAGCCGGACGTAGACCAGATCGAGGGACTCAGCCCGGCCGTCTCCATCGACCAGCGCGGCGTCAGCCACAACCCGCGCTCCACCGTGGGTACGGTGACCGAGATCTACGACTACCTGCGCTTGCTCTTCGCTCGCGTCGGAACACCCCATTGCCCACAATGCGGCCGCCCCGTCATGCCCCAGTCGGCCGAGCAGATCGTCACCAACGTCATGGCGATGCCGGTCAATACCCGCATCCAGGTGCTGGCCCCGCTGATTCAGGATCGCAAAGGGCACCATCAGGGCGTCTTCGACGACGTGCGCAAGGCGGGCTTCGTGCGCGTGCGCGTCAATGGCGAAGTGCGCCAGGTGGACGACAAGATCGAGCTGGACCGCTATAAAAACCACACCATCGAGGCCGTGGTCGATCGCCTGATCATCCGCCACCCGGCCAATGACGAGAGCGAAGAGGCCGCGTCCGATCGCAGCC
>CAYXUZ010000087.1:0-16373 GCA_964467705.1 uncultured Ardenticatenaceae bacterium
TGAAGGAGGCGCCGCAGGAAACGGCCGTGCGCCTGAGCGGTGAATTAGCCACCCTGCGCGCCCAGCAGTTTTTTTATGCCAATCAGCCGGCGCAGGCTATTGCGTGCAGCCAACACGCTCTGGCGCAGTTACCGGTCAGTTACAGTTCCGTGCGCGGTATTACCTGGGTTTTTCTGGCGGGTGGTTATTACCTGGCGGGAGAGATGGTCACGGCCGTGACCCAGGTAGAAGAAGTATTGGCGGCGGAGCAGGGCGGGCGGGCTTCGTTTGCGGCCCGTCTGTTACCCACCCTGGCCTTTATGCATCTGGCCGCGGCCAATTTGCCCGCCCTGACAGCCACAGCCCATCGTCTGCTCTGGCTGGCCGACGAACATCAACTGGTGGAAAGTTTTGGCTGGGCGCATTATTTTCTAGGCGCGGCCGCCTATTACCAGAATGACCTGGCAGCAGCGGAACGCCATTTTTTGCAGGTGATACGCCGCCCCTACGTCACACACGGCCATGCCTTTGGGCAAAGCGGTTTTGGGCTGGCGCTGACTTATCAGGCGCAGGGGCGGGCAGCCGAAGCAACGGCCGTCGCGGAAGAACTGGCCGCATATCTGATGGAGATTAAAAACGCGGGGCAGCTACCCAAAGTACAGGCGTTTCAGGCACATCTGGCGCTGCTGCAAGGAGAGACGGCCGTGGCCGCTGCCTGGCTATCCCAGGCAACAGCCCACCACCACTTCTCCCCCATGATGGAGCTGTATGCGCCGCAAATGACGGCAGGGCGGGCGCTGCTGGCCCTGGGGCAGTGGGCGGAAGCGGATACATACCTGGGGCAACAACAAACGTTTCTGGAAAGCGTCCACAACACCCGTTTTCTGGTGGAACTGTTGGTGCAGCGCGCCTGGCTGCATCAGGTGCGGGGGCAAGGGGAGACGGCCGTCGCTTTTCTCAAACAGGCGCTCACCCTGGCCGCTCCCGCCCGGCTCATCCGCCCCTTTGCCGATTATGGCGACGTTCTGGCGGCCCTCTTTGCCCAACTTTCCCGCCAACACTTCTTGCCGGACTATCTGCCCCACATTTTGGCGGCCATGCCGACGTCTGATCTGGCTGTCCCGGACTTTCCCCCACCGCTTCCGGCTCCCACTTCGCCGCTGGTTGAGGAGTTGACCAACCGGGAGCTTGATGTGCTGCAACTGATGGAGAAAAGGCTGTCCAACAAGGAGATCGCCGCGGAGCTGTGCATTTCCGTAGTCACAGTGAAGCGGCATACCTATAATTTGTATCAGAAGTTGGGGGTACACGGCCGTCGCCAGGCCGTCAACGAAGCACGAAAGTTAGGGGTAATCAGTTGATCAAAAAAGGGCTGTTCCTGCGGGAACAGCCCTTTTTTTATTCATACCGCAGCGCTTCCACAATGTTCAACCGGGCCGCCTGCCGCGCTGGAATAATGGCCGCCAGCGCGCCAAAAATGAGACCAGCCGCAATGGTAGCTATCAAACTGCTGGCCGGGAAAATGTAATCAATGGGGAAACCAAGAGCGGCAAACGACTGTACCGCCATTGCTCCCAAATACAACCCAGAGAGCAGACCAAACGCTGTACCTATGGCTGCCAGGATCATCGCTTCGGCCAGGATAACCCGGCGCACCTGTTTGCGGGTTGCGCCTACCGCTCGCAGCATCCCAATTTCCCGTGTGCGCTCAATCACGCCAATCGCCAGCGTATTCACCATGGCGATGAGCGCCGGTATCGCCATAAAGACGATCAGGGCATAGATTCCAGACAGAGCCGCGTCAAAAATGCCAATGTTTTGTTCCAGATATTCCTGTCCCGATACCAGCTTGAACTGGGGGTATGGCATCAGTGCCTCTTTGATTCCGGCGCTAACCGCCGCCTGGTCAGCTCCTTCGGCCGCATTCATCTGGTAAAACACATCTTCGGTACGGCCGAAATCCGTTTCGATATTCCCCTGTGAGATGTAGGCGGTGGTTGTTTTGGCGTTCAGGTAGTCGGACGCAATGCCCACAACGTGATAGGTTTGTTCGCCGGACGGGGTCAGTAATGTGATGGTGTCGCCCATTTTCAATCCGGCCGCAGTAGCCAGAACACCATTGACGATGAGGGCACGGCCGTTTTCCAATTCCTGAAAAGCTGTATCCGGATCGCCTTCCATAAACGTGAGGCCGCTCGTCTGGCTGTACGCATCCGGCTGGATGCCCAGCAGCCCTACGGCCACCTCATTGATCGTTGTCCCGGCAAACCGCAAGGTGCTGACCACGCCCATTCCCTCTACCGCTCGCAGTTCGTCGGCTAATTCGGGGGCTGCGCCGACGTTCATCCCCCAGACGCTAACGGAAGGGGGCACGAGCAGGTAATCACTGGCCAGGCTGTTCTCCAACATAGATGTAAAGGTTGCCGTGATGCTGGACAATACTGTGCCGGCCATCACAATGATCGCCAGGGCGATCATTGTCGTGGAAGCGGTGATGGCGGCGCGGGAAGGTTGGCGAGAGAGGTTGCCTTCGGCCAGTTGAGCCGTACCCTGCCGGGCGAAGATGTAAGACATCAGGTTGCCGAATATGTTGGCAATGGGGTTGATCAGCGCGGGTGCAATCATAATCAGTCCCACGGTGAACAAGATGGCCCCCAGGCCAATCAGCCCGCCATTGCCGGAGACCAGGGCGATAACGGCCAGGGCGATCATCACGATCCCTGCCCAGAAGCCAAACCCGGCCATGCGTTTGATGGTGATCTGCCCGACGGCGGGGCGCAGTGCTTCCAGGGGGGTAATGCGCCCGGCTGCGCGCGCCGGAATGACCCCGGCTAAAACGGTGATGCCCACGCCCACCAGGATGCAGCCGACAATTAACCCAAACGAGACAGCCGGCTGCCCCAACTGAATGTTCAAATATTGCTGCCCGATGGGGGCAACCACGCTGAGCGTCAGGAGAGCAAAAAGATAGCCTAGCAGCAGGCCAACGGCCGTGCCTACTGCACCCTGAATCACACCCTCCACCAGAATCATGCCGGTGACGGTGCGGCGGCTGGCCCCGACAGCCCGGAGCATCCCAATGTCCCGCCGCCGCTCGGCGATGATGGTGCGGAAGGTGTTGAAAATGATAAACGCACCCATCAACAGCCCTAATGCACCGATAAAATTGAGGATTCTTTGCGCCGTGCCGATGTTGGTCAGGATTTCCGCGCCCGCTTGCAGGACGCCAATGGTATAGCTGACGCCCAAGGCATTGGTGATGGCCGCTTCAATTTCGGCACGCCGGTCGGCTTCCACGCTGTCAAAGTTGGCGTCAATGACGTTGATTTTGCCGGGCATGTTCAGGAGGTGCTGCGCTTCGGCCAGGCTGATGAGGACTTCTTCGTTGCCGGGCAGCAGACGCGGTGAGGCGATGCCCACGATGGTCAGTTCAGTTGAGCCAGTGGGGGTGGGCAGGGTGAGCGTGTCGCCCAGGGCCAGATCAGCAGCGTCGGCCAGTGATTGGGTGATGACGGCCACCGCTTCATCATCTGCTTCCAGGTATCGCCCGTCAACCACATTGACGACGGTCAGTGTGCGGTAATCTTCCGGGTTTACACCGACAAGGGTGACGGCCGTGATCCGATCCGGGATAGCCGGGTCTTCGTCGAAGTAATCGGCGGGAATGGGGATCGGCCGTTCCAATGTGCCACTGGCAGTGACAATGCCGTCTACGGCCGTGACCTCAGCCAGCACCGATTCCGGGAACGCTTCGCCCGTTTTGTTGGTGATGGTGGCGTCAACCTGCCCGGCAGCGGCCATGGTATTGGCGGCAAACGCCTTGAGGAATGAAGGCATGATGGTGTTCATGCCAAAAATAATCAACACGCCAAACATGATGGCCAGGGTCGTCAAAAAAGTGCGTAGTTTGCGCCCGGCCAGGTAACGGCGAGCGAGCGTGAAGTAGAGGTTGAGTTTCATGGGAACTCCTTATAGAAGTGTTTTGGTGTTTGTGTGGTTGGGTGTCTTCGTGAGGTCGTAAACAAAATCACGCAAGCACGAGATCACAAAATCACTCAATCACCTATTTGCTGCATCATTTCGGTCACAACAGCGGCGTTGTTGCCGTTTTGGCTCATCAGTTTGGTTTCGTCCACCACCTTGCCGTCTTTGAGGAAGATGATGCGGTCCGCATAGGCGGCGATGCGCGGGTCATGCGTGACCATCATCACGGCGCGGCCCCACTCATCGGCAATGCGGCGCAGCAGCATGGCAATTTCGTCACTGGAGCGGGTATCCAGATTGCCGGTGGGTTCATCGGCCAGAATGAGCTTGGGTTCGGCAGCCAGGGCGCGGGCCACGGCGACGCGCTGCTGCTGCCCACCGGAGAGTTGATCCGGGCGGTTGCCCAGCCGGTCACTCAGCCCCACTTTTTGCAACCAATCGGTGGCTTTGGCGTGGGCGTCCTTTTGTTTCATGCCATCTAAGACCAGGGGCAAGGCAGCATTTTCGACGGCCGTTAACACCGGTATCAGGTTGAAAAACTGGAAAATGAACCCCATCTGGCGGCGGCGAATTTCGGTGATCTGGCTGTCATCCATTTGGGAGACATCCTGCCCATTCAGCAGCACACGGCCGTTGCTGGGCCAATCTAAACCACCCACCAGATGCAGCAGCGTAGACTTGCCACAGCCGCTCGGCCCCATGACGGCCACAAACTCGCCGGGGTTGATGGTTAAATTGAGAGAGTTGAGGGCCGTCACGGCCGTTTCGCCTTTGCCATACACCTTTGTCAAATTTTCACATTGTACGATTGCCATTTTTCACACTCCGTTGATTCTTGCCGTATGGGCGAGACAGGTGGTGACAACATCATCGCTGTCAGGTCAGGTTATACCCACCTGTCTCGCCCTTACCGTTCACTGCTCACTGTTTACTGCTTTTTCGGCCTCCCTCGCGGCTTCACTCCTGGTTCCGGCAGCGGTTGGCGTCTAATATCATCCAGCCGTGCTTCCACCATGTCCAGCCAGCGTAAATCGGCCTCACAATGCATAATTGCCTTGTCAAATAAAAAAATTTTGGCCAGTTCCGATTTCGGGTTGGCCTGATTGCGCCGTGCCGTCAGGTCATGCAATTCCTGGTAAAGCGCGGTGCGCTGCCAGCGAATGACCTGATACGGTGTAGTTTCGCCTACTACTAGACTCAGCATCAACTTGATAAAAAACTCATCCCGGTGGTGGTCTAACGCCACGCCGGAGGTGAACCAGCTTTCCAACTCTGCCCGGCCAGAGTCGGTGATAGCGTAAATACGCTTTTCTGGGCCGCCATCTTGCTCAACTGCCTCGGGCATCACCAGCCCGCTTTCCTGCAAACGGGTCAAGGTGGTGTAAATCTGCGCCGGTTTCACGTCCCAATTTTTCTCGCCACCAATGACCGCTTCAAAAGCGGCATGTAGCTCATAGCCATGACGTGGCCGTTGCGCCAATAATCCTAAAATGGCGTTACGTACAGACATAATTTAATTAGTAAACGAGTTAGTAGTTTATACGGAGCAAATTATTAACCGAGTTTCTAGTTTTGTCAAGTGCTTTTTTTAACCAGTAGCCACCGTCCTGAATCTGGGTATTGAGATGTAAAAATTCTCTTCCCAGGTGGCATATACAGGTATTTGGGGTACAATTTGGTGACAGATTGGGACTGTCTTGGCATGAGGAGGTTTTGCAATAATGACTTATCCTCTGTCACGGGAGGGCACTGCGTATTGAGGTGAAAAAAATCGAGATGAGCTTTTATAGATGTTTGTGTTGGTCGTAACACGTATTCTGGTTACGTCGTCTTTGTGAGGAGTAAGCAGATTTTATGGGCGATTGCCTATTACGACATATGAAAAATTAGCCACGAGGTTCACCAATATATGAAACAGGTCTAGTCGTGGTAATTTTCAGAGGATTAAACGAAGTGAAACAGACAAAGTCAATACTTATCAGTGGTTTATTAGCCGGCGGATTCCTGTTTGCCTTGATGATGTTAATCATTGGCTCTGTGAGTGCGCGTGACACAGAGGAGGGCACGGCCGTCAGCGGAGACTCAGGCAATGGCTCCCCCACACAATCCACCAATGGTACCCTATCCAATTTTGGTAATCGTGGGGAGTTCCGTTATCTCTCTGGGTCAACGGATGGTGATCCACTCATCATTGCCCTCGATTTCATTCAAAGCCGCAGCCAGGAATTGGGGGTTACAGCGGCGGATGTAGCAGACCTGGTAGTGACCGATCAATATGTGAGCGCCCATACGGGCGTGACCCATATTTATTTGCAGCAACAATATCAGGGTATCCGGGTTCTTAACGGCCGTATCAACATCAACATTGCCGCCGATGGCCGTGTACTCAATGTGGGTAATCGGTTGGTTGCCAACCTGGCTGGATCGGTTAACCGGGATACACCGGCTATTTCAGCGGAAACGGCCGTGCAAGCCGCCGCCCATCAGCTTGACCTATCTCTCACTGAGGCTTTAGTCGTCGAACAGACAATCGGTGGCCCCTCCCAGTCTGTCATCTTCAGCGATGGCGGCATTTCACAAAACAGCATCCCCGTTCACCTGGTGTATGAAGCTGTTGACACCGGTATTGTTCGGTTGGCCTGGAATGTGGAGATTTACGAATTGAGTAGCCTGCATTGGTGGACTGTTCGCATTGATGCTGTTTCCGGGGAGATGATTTCCCAGACAGACTATGTGAACAGTGAGAATTGGGGTGAAACCCCTGAAGAAGACAATGTTGTCCTGAACCCTGACGACTACCGTGTCTTTGCCCATCCCAAAGAAAGCCCATATGATGGCCCCAATACGTTAGAGGCAGACCCGGCTAATGCCACAGCGTCCCCCTTTGGCTGGCATGACACCAATGGTGCTGCCGGAGCCGAGTTCACGATTACCCAGGGAAACAACGTCCATGCTGACACCGATTTAGATGCGAACAATAGCCCTGATGGCAATTCCCCTGACGGTGGCGCTGGCCTGGTCTTTGACTACGTTTTTGATCCTGCCCAGCAGCCCAGCGGTTACATCCCCTTTGCCGTTACCAATCTGTTCTACTGGAACAATATTATTCACGATGTCATGTACCTTTACGGTTTTGACGAGGTTTCCGGCAACTTCCAGGAAAACAATTATGGTAATGGTGGGTTGGGCAGTGATTACGTCCATGCTGATGCTCAAGATGGCAGTGGCACCGACAACGCTAACTTTGCTACCCCGCCTGATGGGTCAAATCCGCGTATGCAAATGTTCATCTGGACAAATCCTTTTGCCCAGTTGGTAACGGTTAATTCTCCTATTACCATCACCGGATCGTACACGGCCAATCCATCTATTAATGGAGGCACAGGGATGGGGCTGACGGCGGATCTGGAAATTGTTAACGATGGCGTCGCGCCGACGGATGATGGCTGCCAGACTATCGTCAATGACCTGACCGGCAAAATTGCCCTGATGGTTTGGAGCCAGGGCATTTGTAATTCCAGCGTGTTTGTTGGGAACGCAGCTAGCGCCGGTGCAGTAGGGGCTATCATTATTGACATCAATCCTATACCCCTGACGAACTTTGGTGGGAATGCGGCTATTCCTTCGGTAGCCATAGGCTCAGATCATGGTCAGCTTTTCCTCAATACCATTATCACAGGTGGGTTAACGATCAATGCCACTCTTGAGGACAACCCGTCCGGACAGATTAACCGTGACAGTGACCTGGATAATGGCATCATTGCTCATGAATATGGTCATGGTATCAGCAACAGGTTGACAGGTGGGCCTGGAACTACCTCCTGTCTAAACAATGCCGAACAGATGGGTGAAGGTTGGAGTGATTTGATGACGCTCATCCTCCATGCCAGTGCCGCTGATACACCTACTACCAATCGGGGTGTTGGTACCTACGCTCTGTTTGACGCCCCGGATGGCGTTGGTATTCGTCTCTTCCCTTACAACACGGATATGACCGTCAATCCGGAGACGTATGACAGCATCATCACCAATGGCACCTCGCCTCACAGTCTGGGCGAAGTGTGGGCGGCTATGTATTGGGAGGTTTACTGGAATCTGGTGGATAAGCATGGATTCAACCCCAATATCTATGATGACTGGACAACAGGTGGCAATAATCTGGCGCTGCAATTGCTGCTGGATGGGATGAAATTACAACCGTGTTTGCCGGGTATGGTAGACGGCCGTGACGCCATCCTGGCTGCTGACATGGCCCTGACCAGCGGCGATAATCAGTGCGAAATCTGGGAAGGTTTTGCCAAACGTGGTCTGGGCTTCAGCGCCGACCAGGGCAGCCCCTTCAGCCGCACCGATGGTACCGAAGCCTTTGATTTGCCCCTGGCGTGTATAGATGCTACCCCATCTATTATGGTAGAGCCGGGCAGCTTGAGCGGTACACAATATCCTGATACCCAGGTGACCCACACCCTAACCATCAGCAATGTGGGCCTTACTGACTTAACCTGGGAAATTGTGGAACAGACGCCCGCGGTGGTGAATGGTGGCAACTGGTTTGAAAACTTCGACAGCTACGCTACCGGCAGCCAGATGCACGGGCAAGGTGGCTGGAAAGGCTGGGATAACAGCCCGGCGGCTGGCGCGTTAACCAGTGATGCGCAGGCATTTAGCGCACCTAATTCTGTAGACATTGTGGGCGTTTCTGACCTGGTGCATGAGTATAGTGGTTATACCAGCGGCCAATGGACGTATACAGCCTGGCAATATATCCCCGATGGTTACACAGGGGATCAGATGTTCATCCTGCTCAACACCTATAATGATGGTGGCCCCTATAACTGGTCTACCCAGGTGCGCTTTAACAGTGCGGCCAATCAAGTTATTTCTGACTTTGATGGCGGCGCCTTGCCTTTAATAACGGGAGAATGGGTAGAATTGCGGGTTGAAATTGACCTGGATGCCGATTTGCAGACTTTTTATTATGACGGGCAGATGCTCTACCAGAAGAGTTGGGTAGATGGTGTCTCCGGCGGTGGGGCGGCAAACATTGCGGCCGTAGACCTCTGGGGCAATAGCAGCACTTCTGTCTACTATGACAATATCTCTCTAAATCCACCCGGACAGAATTGTCCGCCGGCGAATGATATTCCCTGGATCACGGTTTCGCCCGTTACCGGCACGGTGGCCGCCGGCGCGGCCGATCAGGTGGCGGTGACAATGGATTCCACAGGGCTGGCTACCGGCGTCTATACCAGCACGTTGTGTGTCGGCAGCAATGATCCGGTGACGCCGTTTGTGGAAGTGCCGCTGTCGTTGACGGTGGAAGATGCGCCAGTATATGGGGTGAACATCACGGCCGTAGACGACACCCTCACCGGTACAGCCGATGCCGTTGTCACTTATACCGTCCATCTTACCAACACCGGGAATGTGACCGATAGCTTTACCATTACAACCACAGGTAACAGTTGGATGACTCAACTGTCCACTGGCAGCGTCACGTTGGGGCCAGGTGACAGTGGTGAAGTGATGGTCATGGTGCATATTCCGGCGGGGGCGGCTAATAATGACACGGATACGGTGACGGTTACGGCTACCTCCGATGGCGATGGCACAACAACCGGTAGTGTGGACTTAACAACAACGGCCGTTGTCGAAGGCACACCTGAGACCTTTATCTACTTGCCCATCATCTTAAAACCATAAACAAATGGTCGGTAGATAAGGGTTCGATGCCCTGACAAAAAACCTCCTGGAGTTCCGTGCGAACATTCGCCAACTCCAGGAGGTTTTTATTTTGGAACCAAAAGCTGGTTCCTCAGAGAATGTGGGTTTTTAAGCTATCAATCCCCGACCGGATTGGGCAGGGGAGCGCCTTGCACTTCGGCCAGCCAATGTTTGAACTGGCGGTAAACAGAAGCGGCGCCAATCAGTTCTGGTTCGGTGATGGGCAGCGTTTTGGGGTGGAGGATAAACGGCCGTGTCTGATACCCCCCCATGCCGCCGTGACAGCCAATCAACTCTTCGAAGGCCGCCACTTCATTTGTTTTCACGTTGTAGAAGCTGTTGATATACAAATCGGGTGCATCAGGGAACCGGTTATACCGTTTCAGGTGGCGGGCGGCGTTGGGGCCAAAACCAACCAGTGGATTCTCGCCTTCTGCGCGATCATCGTTCAGGTAGTAACGGCCGTTTTTGCCAATGACCACCCCTTCATGTTCATTTGACTTCACCATCACCCAGCCGATGCCTTCGTGTTGCACCAGGTTGTTCAATAAGCCGGGGAATATTGCGTCAATCTCCTCTAGCGTCACCCGCTCGTCTCGCTGCGTGCCGTAAACCAGACCCAAATTGCCGGAGGCCAGCACAATGATGTTTGCGCCTGGTTCTAACTCATCGGCCAGCTCTTCTTCGCCAACCTGTACTTCGCCGTTCTGCACATTCTCACCAGCCACCCGTTTGATCCACTTGCCGGACTTGTTGTCATTTTGCATGACATCATTTACCACCACATTCAGGTGGCCCCAGGATTCGTTGGTCTCCAGGATGCCCTGGACAAGGAATTGTTTAGCATTTTGTTGGATCAACTGCTGCAAATCCAGGCCGTACCGTTGTTTGAAGGTCGGCCCGCCGCTTTGCCCATGATCAGAGAGGACAACCAGGTGATACGGCCGTGCTGCGTCCGCCGCCACACTCTCCAACCGGGCAAACTGCTCATCCAGCTTACGCAAAATATCCAGCGCATCCAACGACTCCACGCCCGAATGGTGCGCCACCTCGTCATAGCCCACAAACGTGGCATAAGCCGACTTCACACCGCCAAACATATCGCCAATCAGCGTGTACACATTCAACTCGCGCATGATGATGGTGGTAAAGACGCGCAGCAAAGGATATTTGCCGCCGCGATGGTGTTTGTCCATGAGGGGCACAACCTTCTTTTTGCGCGCCTGGCGGAACTGCCACTTTTCCAGCATAATGTCCCACACCATCAGCAACATGGTGCGGGTGATGTTGTACGGGTTGGCAAAATAGGCGTAATAATCGGTCATGTGCAGCCGCGAAAAATCTTTCATGGTACTGGCCGTCACACTGACAATGGGCGCATCGCCGGAGACCAGATTACCCCGACTGGCCCCTTGCGCTGCCAGCAGCCCGTTGCCATCGGAATGTTCTCTTTCCAGCCGGGCTACTTCGTCCGGGTTGCTGGAAGCGATAATTTCTTTGCGTTTGCGGTCATACCAGCGGAAGGCGGGGATGTCTTTGTTGGAGCCGTGCAGGATGCCTAGCTGGCTGGCAGAGGTTTGTGAGGACATGTCCGTTTCCCATTCCACCAGTTCATAGTCGCCTGATTCCAGCCACCGTTTCATGTTCGGCGCGTAACCGGCGGCCATCGCTTTATCCAGTACCGGCCGGGACAACCCATCAATTTCCAGGAAGATGATGCCGGGTATGTCCGTCTCTTCCGGTTTGGCAATTTTCTTGGCGCGTCTTTTGACCACATTGCGGTAGTAGGAGTTGTCGTCATCAATGGTGAGGAAGGAGCTCATAATGGCGTTCACGGCCGTCAGCCCCAACGCCACCCATATCGCTGTGCCCACACTATCCACCTCAAAACCGGGCGCAATCTCGCTGGCCAGCCAGATGATCACCCCATTGAGGATGAGCGCGCCAATGCCCAGCGTCAGCACGGCAAAGGGCAAAAGAATAT
Source organism: uncultured Ardenticatenaceae bacterium (assembly GCA_964467705.1). Taxonomy (GTDB): domain Bacteria; phylum Chloroflexota; class Anaerolineae; order Promineifilales; family Promineifilaceae; genus CAADGU01. Next base: position 11,672 of record CAYXUZ010000087.1, read on the forward strand.
AACTGAGCAGCGGCCACAGCAGCGCATTGAGCAAACCAATCAGGGCCGCCGCAAACACGGCTGCTCCCACTCCGTTAATGGTCAGCCCATCCATCACCAATGCCAATAACGCTAACGCCAATGACTCAATGGCCCAAATGACCAAAATACGCCACACCGGCTTTCTACTTTTGGGTTGGGGTCTTGTTTTCATCCTCCATTCTCCTTCAAAATTGAGCTACCGATCACCGATTACAGACTACCATTACTCCACCATTTGCGCCTGAATACGGCCGTCGCGCACGGCCGTCACCAACGCCTGATAATCTTGTTCATTCTGGTCGGCATAGGCCACTGCAAAATCAGCCATCGCCTCCGCAAAAGCGCCACTTTTGCCCATATAGGCGCTTAAAACGACCGGGTCGCCGGAACGGGCATGGGCACGTGCCAGGGCATTGCCACACAGTTGGGCATAGTTATGCAGATTAAACGGTTTCATAATCTCCACCACCGGTTTAATCTTGGCGTCGCGCAGTTGGCGAATATAAAAGGGCACTTGCCGGATTCTTTGGCCGGTTGTCCAGCCCAGGAACATATCACTGGCCGCCTGCATCAATCGCTGCCCGGCCACCACCCGCTGCCCGGCGTGAGCATAGGGGCTGGCCCCGGCATATGGCTCCAAAACGGATTGCCGTGCCTCTTTGAACTGCAAAAAGAGGGGATCATCACCGGACATGAGCAGCACAAGGCCACAAAATGTACCGACACTGCCCACGCCAACAGCCTTAAACGCGGCATCAACTATCTGGTATCGATCCAACAGCACATGCAGTTCGGCCGATAAGGATGCTTTATACAAGGTAAAAGCCGTTTCCAGCCCGGCGCGGAACTCCTGGTCGCGCATGTCGCCATAGTGATAGATGAGCGGCGGCTGGTCAATGATGCGCGCCGGATAACCACCTTCATGCGCCAGCTTGGCAAACTCCTTTTCCCGCACACTGGCATCCTGAGCCGCGGCCAGCTTTTTGCGGTAAAAGCGGGCGTTTTCTTTGTCTGAGGCGCTGTCCAATACCTCGTCCAGGTCAATGGCTTCATACCAGGCGGTCAGGGTGGGCAGTTCGCTGATTTCGGCCATGCGGCTGCGGTATCTGTCGGCGGCCAACCGGGCTGCTTCCCGGCAATCGCTGGCCTTAAAACTGTTGGCGCGCCCGGCAATGACAAAACTGGCGACCAGTCGTTTCAAGTCCCATTCCCAGGGGGCGACGGCCGTTTCGTCAAAGTCGTTGATGTCGAAGAGGATGTTGCGTTCGGGGGTGGCAAAACCGCCAAAGTTGAGCAGGTGGCAGTCGCCACACGCCTGCACGTTGTAACCGCTGTTAGGGGTGGTTGCCAGATCGTAGGCCATGATGGCGGCTGCCCCCCGGTAAAAGGTGAAGGGGCTGACCAGCATACGGCCGTAACGAATCGGCACCAACTCTCCCACCCTGCCTGCGCTGTTGGCAATGAGCAGGTCTATGGGGTCGGCCCGGTCTGGGCGGGGTTCCCAGGTGGCGTGCCTGTCACGTGGCGTTTGCTGCCGCGCCTGTTTGCCCAAAGCCCGGCGTTCGGTCAGGCTCAAGGTGTGCGTTTGTGGGATGGTAGCCACAGATAAGGGCTTGGGGTCGGCTTTCGGTTTGCTCGCTTTTTTGCTCATTTTTCCCTCTTCCAAAATAATCAAAGATTTAGCAGATTAAAAATTTGCGTCATCTGCGTAATCTTTGATTTTCATCTGTCGTGGTAGGCAAATGCCCACGAGTCCCAAGGTTGACTGATAGCAAAAATGCCAGGCACTTCCAAAGTGCCTGGCATTTATCTTTTAGCTGCTGCCCATACCTGGTATCTGGTTACGATTGCCATAACCACCACCACCATAAGCGATGAGGTCAATCAACACCGCCAGACCAACCCAAACCCAATCGAACCCAACTACCCCCCCAGGAGCCACGCTCACATACATCAAAGTGGCCCAGGGTAGGAAAACCAGACCTATGATCGGCCAGAGGGCGGATTCAAAAGCTCCGGCTACACCAACCCATCGCGCCGGAGAGGCTATCCACCAAAAAATCCCACCCACACGCGGCCCCAAGAACACCAAAATCGTAAATAGACAACACATGCGCTTTTTTCCTTTTTTTGCCTCTTCGATTTGTTGGATCCAAAGAGATAGTTTATCGGCCAAACGGCCGTTAATAAACACCTGCTTCTATCAATTGGAATATAAACTTTGCATAATACTGACTATATCTGGCATGAATTGTCTTGCCAACTTTTGACCTGATCAACTTTGGCTGGTTTTACGACAGTAACAACCGGTTATGTTAGCAGCATGGGAATAAGATCGGAAAAAGGGGCGCGGTAGGGTAGGTTCCAGAAGTGCAGCATGAGGTAATCGGCAATCGCCCACAGACCAAAACAGCCCACAGCACAGAGGATAATGGCGATGGCAATGGCCAGGATGAGGCAGCTGTTGGCAAGGGTGTAGTGGGCAGGGGGGTGAGGGGGTGACAAGGTGGCAGGGTGAGGGGGTGAGGGAGCGAGCGGCGAATTGAGGAGAGGGGTGATTTCGCCGTGACCCTGGCAGCCATAGGCGGCGCATTTGTTGCCGTTGGCAATCCAGCAGCGGTCGTGGTGGCGGCTGCCGTCTGCGGGGCAGATGATGGCTACGTCGCCCGGCGTCAACGGGTCTTTGCATAGCGCACACTCTTCCCCTAAAAATGGCGAGTGTTTGTCAACGGTCACAGGTTGTAACATCGTAAACGGGGAAGGTTAATGGGGCTGGAAGGCGGGCGGCGGTGACGCTTGTTTTGTCTGGCTGGACACGGCCAGGAATGTGAACAGGCTCACCATAAAATAGACCACATTGCGGAAGCTCAACAACCAGGTATCGGCCACATAATTTGTACCCGCCGGATCAGCAGCTATTTCGCTCCAATTGATAATCTGAAAGCCCACATCGTGCCCAATGAACCAAAAGACGACGGCGAAGATGGGGATGAGGACGAAAAAGGAGAAACGGAAAGATCGTGTCAGCCGCAACAACTTAAACAACACATATAACACCCCCATCATCGAAAGGCCAAAAAAGAGGTGTATCCAGTTGATCAAAGCCATGAGGAAAGGCACGGAGTTGATTTTTTCCGCACTATTCAGGTCGCCCAACCCGGCAAAGCCGTTGGCGGGCAGCAGGACATACAGAATAAGCCCCAGAGTAGCTAACAGAATTCCCTGAAAAATGAGCAGGTTCCGGCTCCACCTTTGTAATTGGTTCATGGTTTAGCCAATTTTGATCTGGTCGAGTAGCCACTGCCAGAGGCGCTGTAACAGGCCAGGGCGGCGCAGTTGTTCCACCTGGCGGCGCTGTTCGGCTTTGAGTTGTTTGGTGGTGGGGGAGATGGGTTGACGGCCGTTCGGCGGCGGTTTGGGTATATCTTTGTAATCTACTTTCAGCACAGGGCGCACCTGTGTGCCATAGACGCGGTATTCCGTATGGGCGCAGCCTAACACCGCGCACTTGCCACCACCCTGCTCCCAGCAAATTTTGTGATACAACGTGCCACACTGGCGGCAGACCACTGGCTGCAATGCTCGCTCCGTCACATGGTTCTCCACCGGATTAGAGCAAATAGGGCAATGCAAACTCAACTGATTTGCTTCGTTGATGTCGTTATCCGTAATGGTGATGGGTGGTAATTCTTGTTCGGCCATCTTCAAGGAAGTAATTGGGTAATTTGGTAATTGCGTAATTGGAAGCATTATACATCAAGCCTCTCTCTTTTAATTACCCAATTATGCAATTGCTCAATTACCAGGAACCGGCAGCCCAGGCCGGCCAGGGGAAATCTACCGGCTTCACTTCCGTTTGCTGCCGATTCCAGCAGAAAAAGCCGCTGGTATTGGCCCGGGGGTCCAGCACAAACGCGACATGCCAGATTTGCGTGAAAAAGTTTTGGTGAATGAATAAATCCATGCCGGAGAGGAAGATGCCAAAGCCAGGATGGGTGTGGTACCAGCCGACCATCACGGCCGTGTCGTCAGGATATCGCTCGCGTAACACATCATTCATATAGCGCCAGCTTTCCGGCGTGTAGGTGACGCTGGCGCCGTGCATGACGGTGTATTTGGCAATGATGGTGTCATGAATGTGAACGAGGTAACGGCCGTCCGGCTGTTTTTCCGGGCGAGGGCCAACGAGTACCCCGGCCACTTCCCGGTTCAGGCTGCTCAGCGCGTGCGCCTGCGAGGCTCGTAAAGCTGGCTCTTCCATAAAAATATCTACGGCCGTCCACGTAGGATCGCCAATGGGGCGGCGTTTCCCGGCGATGCGCACACGGGCGCGGCTGGGAGCGATGGCCGGGGCTTCGGTCACGGCCGTTGGCTTTTCCGCTTCGGTCTCTTCATGCACCGGTTCCGTCTCGGCGACGATGATGCGTGGTTCGGCAGCCTCTTCAACGGCCGTCGCCGGTTCCGGCTGTGGTTCTGGTGGTGGGGGTGGGATGGGTACGGCCGTTTCATCAACTCCCGGCTCTTCGGCGGTATCGGTTGATGTTTCTGCAATCGCGGCTGCATCCGCAGTTGTTGCCTGCGGAAACGAAACGACCACCGTTTTCAACCAGTCACTATCAGGCGCAATTGGGTCGCCGTCGGCATCTTGAATCACAATATCAAGCTGCACATTTTCGTCACT
>CAYXUZ010000087.1:16383-25424 GCA_964467705.1 uncultured Ardenticatenaceae bacterium
GATTTCCTGGTATGTTTCCCATACCTCTGCTTCTAACTGGCTGGCGAAAGCCTGCAAGTCGGCCAGGGTGCAATCTTCCAGGGGTTTGGCACGGCCGTCCGCCGGGATCATGTCGTGTGGCAGCAGCGTCACATTGGCGCTAAACTGCTCACCCAAGCCGGGCAGCGTCAGGTTAATAATGGCGACAAAGGGGGGAGTGGTTTCGTCGTTCATGGGTCTAGGGAGAGCAGTGCCAGGCACGGGCGCGAAGCACTGGATAATCAAAATGTTTAGCCCCGTGCCTGGCACTACTGTATAAGTTGCACTTGTATCACGCAATCCGGGCTATTTGGCAGGCGAATGGCGTTGCGGTCAACGGCCGTCAGCCGCACATCATACGTGCCTGGCGCACGATCACCGGTATTCCACATGCCCAACACATCCAGTTCGGCCGGGCGGCGGCGGTCGTCTACCTTTTGCCATTCCAGCTGCCCGTTCAGGCGCACGTCAATCTGGTAACGAAAAGCGTCAGGGTACACGGCCGTGCCCAACAACTCCACCTGGCTGCCAATCCGGGCTGCGCTGCCCTGCATGGGGGCAATCAGCCGCAGACGGGGGTCGGGGCAGGCGGCGGCGTTGGGATAGGCGCTGCTGTTCGCCATGTTCAAGAGAACAGTTTGCATCTGGCTGGTCTGGCGGTTTAGCGGCACAATCCAGAACAGCAGCATAAACAACGCCAGCGCCAATGCCAGGCTGCCCACAATCAATCCCAGATGACGGGATGAAGGGGAAAGCGTCATACCCTGGCTGTGACCGGTATACGCGGCATCGGCCAGCCGGGCTGACTGCGTGGCGGGGTCGTAGACGCCGCTTGCCAGGTCAGATTCCGGCAGGTTATACACGGAGGTACGCACCACTTTCCAGGGCACGGCCGTTTGCGGCTGCACATCGGTCAATTCGTAATACCCGGCAATGGGCGCCAATGCGGGGGCCAATTCCCCCTTTTGCCAGCCAAAATAAGCCGCTTCTTGCCGCACCGGATCTACCACCAGCCCCACATGCCAGGGCAGGGTAAACGCCGCCGAATGGACCACCACGTCATCGCTGGAATAAAAGACGCCCAGCCCCGGATGAGTGTGGAACCAGCCCACAATATCCAGATGGGGATATTGTGCGGAGCGGTCACGGTGAATCTGGCTCCAGGCGTCGGCGTTGAAGGTGAAATGCACCGGTCCCCGGTCGCTGCTGTGGACGGGCAATGCCGCTTTAATTTCCACGCATAAGGCATCACCATCGCGGGAAACGTGCCCCAGCAAAACCCCACCCAACTCCGAGCGCATATTGCTTTCGCTGTGTTCGGCAATTTGGGCCAGGGCGTGTTGGCTGTTCGCCACCACCACCTGCCCGGCCGACGGCCGCTGCCCATGCAAAATGCAGCTTTCCACCGGCAGCGGCGACGGCCGTTTGGGTAAATTCAGCACTTCTTCGGGCGTCGGATTGATCGGGGGCGGGCTGGTAGGGGCGACCGACGGCTCAGAGTATGTTGATGCCGAAGTCATCTGCTTCCTCCGCTCCCAGGACAATCAGGTCTTCGAGTGATTGACCTTTCAGGTTACGGCCGTCAACGGGGAAGATGCTCTTGTTGCGCAGCGCCCAGGCCGCCGCCTTCGAGTTCATGGGGTCTTTGGGATCATAATTCTTGTACTGAATCATTTCCCCCAGCGTCAACAGCAGTTCGTCCAGCGTCTTGGCCGGCCACCAGGCGCCAATGCAGACCGCGCCAGTGACGTGAATGTTGGGATGAAAAATCGGCGTCAGCCACTTCAACTGCGGCTGTTTGAGCGGGTACTCGGCATGAAGGTAAACGCTGACCTCATGGTTCTCGCGGAGGATGGGTTTGCCCACCGTATCAATCTTCTCCACCCCTTTACAGGTAAAGCGGATCAGATACCGTTCCACGGGTTCACCTTCTGTCGTCAGAATATGAATAAATTCGCTGCGATTCACCAGGTCGCGCACTCGCTGATATTCGTTGCGCAGTCTGGTCTCGCGGATGTCAAAGGCCATCTTTTTTTGCCTCTTTAACCTCGTTTGTCTTAAGAAGTAAGCAGTTAGCGGTGAGGAGTTAGCAGTCTTAGTCCTCCTACTGACTGCTCACTGTTTACTGCTCACTAACAGCAACCGGCAGTCACTTCAGGGAACAGACTCAAGATGTCGTCATCCTGTACGCCGGCGTCTTTCAATGACTCGTCATCACCCAGTCGTTTGCCGGATGAGCGATGATCCAGCCGGTAGGTGATGGGGTTGGCGCCCTGGTTGGTGGGCAGCCCCATTTTGCTCACCAGCGCCGGAATCAGGCGGCGCATGGGCACATCGGCGGGTAATTCAACCGGGGTCTTCTTGGAGCCGGTGGGGTCATAGATAATCACTTTGATGCTAGTAGCCATTTGTTTAAGCCTCCATTTATTTTCTTACCTAGCAGGTAACGATATTTTATACGATAAGACGGATTTTGGGTTGCGATGAATGTGTTTGAGAAATCAGGTGTTTGAGTGTTTTTGTGATTTGGTGTTTGGGTGATTGAGTAAATTCCGGATCACTTTAGCACTCGATCACGCAAACACTAAAAAACTCTCTTTATCCCCGGTCAGTTCATAATACGCGCGCTGGCTGCCGTTGCGGGCGCGGATGATGCTGAGGGGGGGGATGTCTATTTCGGCCAGGGTACGCTCTAGGAAATCTTCGTCGCCGCTGATGCGGTGGGTGAGATTCATTTCGCGGCGGCCACCGCAGGTGGGGCAGACGGCTTCGTTTTCATACAGGCGGGCCATTTTTTTGAAGATAGGCTCGCTCTCGTTGCAGTGGAAGCAGGTCATGGATGTCACCAGTTCGCCGTCGAATTCGAGCACGGCCGTCTCCCCCACTTCTTTGCGCGCAATAGCCAATAATTCCGCCAGCGTAGTACCTTCTGTTGTGGCTTCTGGCAGTTCGATAATCGGTTCCAGCATGGAATGGCTCATGCACATCTCCTTGACCGGATATTCAGTGGTGTAGATGTCATTGGTCAGGCCGTTGATCATGATCGCCTTGCCTGGCTGCACTTCCATATTGTGAATGAGTTTGAGTGCTTCCTGCGTCTGGAAAGCGGCCACAATGGAGGCGCTGGTAGGCGTAGTAGGCACTTTGCCTTGCAAAATGTTTTCCCGCGCCAGCAGCGGGCAGGAGTAGCGCAGGTTGATGATCTGATAATCCAGGTCGGTAAGCGTACATTCATAACACGCGCCCTGGCCGGGCCAGAAAACGCGGGCAATGCCCATCAGTTCCTGAATCGCGCCATCTACCCAGGGACGATTCACGGCCCAACTGGCCCGGTTGATGGAGAGGCGGGCTTCGCGGTTGTCCAGGCAGCCGATGATGGCGTCTACGTGGCGGTAAACGCCCAGCCCCATCTCAAAGTTGATGTTGCCGTGCCATGTTTTGACGTTGACATCGGGGTTGAGTTCTTTGACGCGCTCGGCGGCTGCATCTACTTTACGCCGTCCCCGGTCACCTTCGCGGAAGAGGACGGAGCGGCTGAGGTTGCTGTCTTCGATGGTGTCGAAGTCGGCGATGAGCAGATTGCCAATGCCCATGAGCGCCAGATTTTTGAGAACTTCATTACCCAACGCGCCCGCGCCAACAACGAGGACGGTGGCGTTACGCACCACTTCTTGCTGCCACCAGCTAATATAGCCAAAGGTGTGGTAACGGTCGGCGTCGGGGTCGGTAATAACAATGAGGGGGGCGGTTATTTCGTTTGATTCATCAGTCATAGTTTGTTACCTGATTTAGTTTAGAAGTGCCAGGCACAGGGCAGAACCCGGTGGTTTGTTCAGGCTGTATGCCCTGTGCCTGGCACTGAAAAGAGGTATCAAGGCCAATGTACGCGGGCAACGGCCGTTAAGTTGCACCCTTGATTCTACCAGCTTTCCTGTTAAAAAGGTGGTGGGTTCGTAGTTGGCAATATATCGCCAATTGACGGAGAGGGCGATGAATCGCCTACTACGAACGGGGATAAGGCATGTATGCAAGTTTCTTCTAAAGTCACGGCCGTATACAAACAAACCCCCGTCCTCGACTATCTGGCGGGGCGGTTTACGTATCGGTCGCGGGAGGAATGGTTGGGGTTGGTGGCGGACGGCCGTGTCAGTTGTAACGGCCGTGTCTGCACCCCGGAAACCATCGTCACTCAGGGGGACGTGGTGGCCTGTGACCTACCGGATGTGGAACTGCCGGAAAAATTTGACTTCAACTATCAGATTATTTATGAAGATGCGTGGCTGTTAGGCATTAACAAACCGGGCCATCTGCTGGTGCATGACAAACGCCAGTTTGCCCAGGCCAACCTCATTTATCACTTGCGGGTGCAGCATGAACCGCCGTACCCGGAAGCGCGGCTGGCCAACCGGCTGGACAAGGATACTTCTGGGGTGATATTGGCGGCACGAGACAGCGACACGCTGCGGTTGATGCAGCAATTGTTTGCCACGCAGCAAGTCCAAAAGGAGTACCGGGCAGTCGTGCGCGGTGTGCCTTCACCAGCAGCGGGGGTGATTGACTTACCGATTGACCGGGTAGACAGCCTGCCGGGTGTGTATCGTTTTGGTGTGTTGGAGGGGGGCAAAACGGCCGTGACCCATTACGAGACAGTGCAAACCTTTGGTGACCGTTATGCCTTGCTGCGACTCTTCCCCAAAATGGGGCGCACCCACCAACTGCGCGTTCATTTGCAGGCCATCGGCCATACCATTGTAGGGGACGTGCTGTACACGCTGCCAGATGCAGAATATCTGGCCTGGTTTGAAACGCGCCAGCCGCTGCCTGACGAACCCATCACCCGGCAAGCCCTCCATTGTGCCCGTGTGGAATTTGAACATCCGATGATGGCACGGCCGTGTGCTATTGAAGCGCCGTTGCCGCCGGATATGGTCGCTTTGTTGGCGGCGTTGGCGGATTAAAAATGGGAGATTGATGAGCAGGTACTGATGGTCGGGATACGGCCGTACACCCCACCCCTTCACCTGCTCACACCATCATGGGTTGGGTACGGCCGTCATTTTTCTGATCAAGGGACAACGGTCAGTTATCTTGGCAGGTCGCCGCCGGAGCGCGTTGGGAGCAATCGGACGTCAGGCGGATTTTGCCAACCGACCCTGGGTCTTCTTTCACCTATCTGATTGTCTCCATTGTTCGGTCCCACGATGACGGAGACCACACTCCAGCCAAGTAGTTTTGATCACAATTCATCTTGCTGACACAACCATCACTTCTAGCAACTTGACAGGTCAGCGAATAACAATCCTTCCGAAGGTTTGGTTTATCATCTGACTTTTGGGTGAAACCTCCGGAAGGAATACCCGATTAGACATTTGACCTACAATGGCCCTATGGCTCAGACACAACCAGGTTCGACTCCATGTATCGCCACTGGGACAGTGGATGAACATCATAAGCATCCGTAGCCAGACCCCACACTTGCAGCTCCATGTTGTAGGCCAGGGTGGAACAGCCGGCCAGCGCGGGCGGTAATGTGGAGACTGAGAACGATACGGGGTTGTCGTTTACACCTGTCCATAATCCACCAGGGGCATGGGTGTCACGGTCATCCTTGATAGCCGGACCGGCTGTCAGCGCGTCCTTGCCCCGTGTGCCGCTGAGCGAGTATTTCCAGACATGGCCTTCCGGATCAAAGGCCGTCACCTTGAGGTAAATCAGGCGGTCAAGACCCAGCTTCAACACCCCGCATTTACCTACAGTCCCCACACTGGTCCCTTCCACGGTCAGCTTCACTTCAGGCACATTGTTATCCACACGCACAACCGGCATCTCGTACGTGCCGATGACCGTATTGCTGGCATCATAGCTGGTGATGCGGAAGGCGTAGTACCCGTTGGGCCAGTTGGCACTGTTCCAGGTGAATTTGAGCGCGTGCTCGTGCCAGTCAGCCTCGGCTTCGGTGTCGATATTCACGTAGCGATGCGTAACGGGATCAGGCCCAAGGGTTACTGGCTCCCAGACATGAGTCGTGTCATTCCACTTCTGATTCACCAGGGGGTCTACCACATCTAGCCAGGCACCAACCGGACCGTCCTCATCTGCTGTCGCCATTTCGACCTTGTAGCTGGTCACTGGTGGCGTCTCGGCAAAGAGGCCAAAGAGGCGCAAGGTGCCACAAAAGGGTTGGTGAGAGATACCAGCGATGCGAGCCGGGTCTTCAGGTTTGGCGCTGGCATACCCCTTCACGATGCGTGTTTCATCAATAGGCAGCAGACCAAGGCTCAGATAGCGGAACCCTTCCTCCGGTTTGACGCCCACATCCGGGATCGGGAAGATGTCTTCAGCGGGAATGAAGTAATCGCGATGGAAATCGTCAACGATGTTCCAATCTACCGGCCCTTCATAAATCTGCGTCCAGGCCCCACCCACAAATTGAGAAATACGTGCTTGAATGTCAGGAACCGTGTCCTTAAGGAGCCAGGTCACTCCCTGTCGGTAGCTAAAGTTGAAGTTGAAGGTGTAGCTACCATCGGGAGCGCTGTAGGCATAACCAAGATAAGCCTCGGTTGGGAGAGGGGGAAGCGGGCCATCTGGGGGCTCCCAGCCAGGCGGCCAATGGGATGGTTCAGACGGTATGTGGAATGGTGGGGTGTCTAGCGTATAAGTTGGTCTGGGAATGATGCCGCCAGACCCGCCAAGCATAATGTCTACTTCGTAGAATTCGATCTTGGCCGCCGGCAGAGGCTCAATAGAGATTGGCAGGCCCCCGGCAAACGTGGTGGCATAAACAGCGCCATGCATATGGTATGTTTTGTTGATCCACCCCAAAAACCCCAGGAATTCGTGGGGGATGTGCAAGTCATACCAGGCGTGAATAATGTTCTCTTGTCGCATCAGCTTATAACGTTGGGGACTGACGATCTTGTTTAGGGCTAACATATCGTGTCCGTTGTGGGTTAATTCAAAGGGCAGGACACGTAGTTCAGTCACTGGCGGTTCGTCGCCGCCTTCAAAAGTCAACCGGTAGTGATTGTGTTTGTCCACTTTGGCACAGGCGACTTCTTTACCCTCGACATATGCACGGACGGCGAGGTTGTGGGCATGAAAGTCGTCATGCTCTACGTTCTGTACGTTACCTTCAATTTTGATCCTTTTTCGCGTTCTCATGATATCCTCCTCAAGGTATGAGACACCCCAGATACAGGTTATCTGGTGTCAAACGAACACAACAACAGCCCGGGTAATAAAACCGGGCTATTTCCAATAACGTTAGGGCAATACAGTGAAGAAAGGGTGTGCTGTGGTGGTACGGAACAGACCGTTTGTGGGGGTGTGCCTTGTTGGCTCCAAAGGCAAGTGGGGACAAGGTGCGCCCCTACGGCGGCTTTGTACACCCAACAAAACGAGCCTATTATCACATGTTGATATTGTACTGCGCGGAGCGCAAGTTTAGCCAGTGATGGCTGTCACTTTTGTCAAGTGATAAGTATCACTTTTTTGATAGCTGCTTAGTCGTAGATTAAGCATGCTGATAAATACAAGGCTAAGCAGTAGGCAAAAATTTTCCTGCCGTTTCGTGGATTTCCCGGCGTGGCGGTTATATGCCTACGGCCGTTCACACCCCCTAATTACCTGTTCATCTCATCATGGTTGGATACGGCCGCGTCAGATTAAAACACCTTTGCCCCGGATATAGCTGCCCTGTTACATGCACTGGCGGTGATTGGTGATTAGAGATTGTGCAATCCCCAATCGTTAGCCTCGCAATGTGTTGATTTCATCCCGCACGGCCGTTGCCGCCGCCCGCGCTTTCTCCGCGAAGTCAGGGCCCGCGCCGGCGTAAATGATGCCCCGGCTGGAGTTGATGACGGGGCCGGCGAGGGAGTCGGGGCCATGGCTCACGGCCGTTGCCAAATCCCCCCCCTGCGCCCCAATGCCCGGAATCAAAAAGTTGGCGTCCGGGGCCAACTGCCGGGCAACGGCCAACTCTTCCGGGTAGGTAGCGCCCACCACATACCCTTTGTGCCCGGCGGTCGGCCACTGCTGACTCTGGCGCAGCACATCCGCTGCCAGCCCTTTACCCTGGCGCAGGTCGCCCTGAAAATCGGTACCGCTGCGGTTGGACGTGCGCGACAGTATATACACCGCTTTGTCCGGGCGGCTGCCAATCATAGATAACACCGTTTCTGATCCCAGGTATGGGTTCACCGTTACCGCGTCCACGCCCCATTCGTCCAACAGCCCGGCGGCCCAGGCCGCCTGCGTATGGCCCATATCGCCCGTTTTGCAATCTATGATGATGGGGATGTGGCGGGGGATGTAGGCGATGGTGCGTTCCAGGGCGATGATCCCCGCCGCGCCCCATTGCAGGTAAAAGCCGAAGTTGGGTTTATAGGCGCACACCAGATCGGCGGTGGCGTCTATGATCGCTTTGTTGAAGGGCAGCACCGGCTCGTCCCACTTCAGCCAGTCCACGCGCAGCTTTTGCGGGTCGGGGTCCAGCCCCACACACAGCCAGGAATTGTTTTGCTCTTGGATGGATTTGAGTTTTTCTAGGTAGGTCATAGGGCCGATTGTACTGGATCAAGTAACGAGGGGCACACCATTTTGGTAAAGCTAGCTTTTTAACACAGAGGCTAAAAAACACAGAGAGGCAATCCCTCCACGCCTTTGCGTTGAAAGTTGAGGTTCAGTCTGCATCTTCATCCACCGGCACGGCCGTCAGCCGCCCACCACGCACCGTTGCCCCAATGACAATACCGGCGGCGATTAGCACCATGTTTTTAATGATGTATTGACCTTCTAGCGTGGGGGCGATGGGGATGACGGTGAAGCAAAGTTCGGGGTAGAGAAAGAGGGGGGTGACGGTGCCAATCATTTGCAACCAGAGCAGCGCCAGGGTGGCGCGCAGGAAGTAGCCGGTAATGAGACCCAGGCCAATCAGACATTCCCAGACAGCGAGGATGAACACGGCCGTGTCTGGACTCAGCACCCCAAACGACAACGCCGACATCGTGTCACCCGCC
>CAYXUZ010000088.1:0-3629 GCA_964467705.1 uncultured Ardenticatenaceae bacterium
CCCAGCAATCCCGGCCCAATGCCGACGGCCAGAAACGCCACCCATAGCTGCCCCAGATAAGCCTGCACTTCCGGCCACACGGCCGTACCCGCATACCCAAACATCTGTCCGGCAAAAGATTGGCCGCTGATCAGCCACCAAAAGCCGTCCCACGTCTGCAAATTGACTGCGTGGAAAACACCCGCCGCATCATACGTGCCCGCATAGTTAAACGCCGGTTGCGCCCCATACCGCAATGGCAGCACCAGAAAGATGGACGCGCCCAGGAGCACGGCCGTGACCGCTGCCAACCATGCCCGCCCTTTCACAAGCTGCCGCGGGTGGCTCACCAGCACATACCAGAGGCAGCCGGGAATCAGCAACACAGTAGCGGCATGGTTGCCCAGACTGAGCGTCATCAGAAAAATGGGCAGCGCCAGGTGGAAAGGCGACGGCTTCTCTGCCCATCGCAGCAGCGCCAGAATCACCGCCGCCATTAATGCCGTGTGCAGCGTATACACCTCGGCAATCAGCGAGAGCGCCCAAAAGAAGGGGGCCGTTGCCAGCAGCCCCAACGCGCCTAACCGTGCCCAACCCCCTACTTGCAAGCGGCGTAAAACGCGGTCGGCTAGTAAGATGGTCAGCGCGCCACAAAATGCCGAAAAAAGATTCATCCGGTAGCCCATATCCCCCACCGGCAGCCACGACCATACCTTGCCCAACACCAGATACAATGGATAACCGGTGGCACGAATGATGCCGTTGCTGGTCACGGCCGTCGTCAATTCCGCGCTGTCCAGGTTATAAATAGTCGGGGCCAGGGTGGCGATATACAGCAAAAAAGGCAGGGCAAAGGCAGCTACACCAGGCCAATCCACCACGCGCAGCCGTGATTTCAGAAAAGAAAACCAGCCAGAAGATTGAGTAGGAAAAACGTGTTGTGTGTCCATCTTTGTATCCATCTTTGAATCCATCGCCCTTATAGTCGCCAAGCAGCAACAAAAGGTTACGGACGAATTTGGAATTGATCCGCAAAGGACGCGAAGGGCTTCGTGAAAGACTCGAAGGAACGCGAAAGTGACAAATGTTAGGTTTGCAGCGTAACTTTTTCTTCTACAATAGCGACTTACCAAAGAAAGATATTGGGGTATGAAGATATTGGGGTAATTTTTAGCCTCAATATCCCCATATCTCAATATCCAATATCAAACTATGCAGCAACATCGAGAACTGGAAGCTTCCTTTTTTATTATCATCATCCTCAGCGGGGTGTATGTGGCCTATGACATCCTGGCCGAGCCGGCCGGGGGGCACCCGTTTGGGCATTGGCTGGGCATCATCGGCACCCTGCTGATGGTGATGACGGAAACGCTTTACAGTCTGCGCAAACGCACCCGGCTGCTCAATCGGTACGGCCCGGTGCGCTGGTGGCTGTCGTTTCATATTGTCACCGGGCTGGTGGGGCCATTCCTGGTGCTGATGCATACCGGCCTGCAATTTCGCGGATTGGCGGGATTGACGGCGCTGCTCACGGCCGTTGTCGTTATCAGTGGTTTCATCGGCCGTTACCTCTACACGGCCTTACAAGGTGGCATCCGCAGCAGCCAATTAAGCCACCAACAATTAGAAATGGAAGCCAACCACATCCAACAAATCATCAACCAACAGGAGTTAGAAAAACCGGCGCAGGTACGGGCCATCAGCCGCCAGCTTCAAACAGCGTATACGCAGGATTCCTGGTGGGGGCGCTGGCGCTACGGCCGTGCCCTGCAACACGCCCTGCACAACCTGGAAAAGGAAACGGCCGTCCAGCACCAGCAGCTCGCCCGCATCCGCCGCGACCAGGAACGGCTAGACCGACAGGCCGCCCGCCTGGGCCAGACCCGCTGGCTGTTCCAATTCTGGCACACCGTTCATATTCCCATCGGGCTGGCGCTGTTCACGGCCGTCGCCATTCACATTCTGGCCGCCTTCTACTTCCGCGTCGGATTGTTCAGATGAAGATATTTAACGCAAAGGGGCAAAGGGCATAAGTGAGGAAGATAAAGCAGTAGCCTTCGCGTTTCTTCCCGTTCTTCGCGGATCAACACCATGAAACAGCAACGACTGGTACAACGGCAGCACCCCCTCTTTTCGCCCATCGCATTGGCGGGCACGGCCGTACTCCTGCTGCTCCTGGCTGTTGGACTGTGGCTAACGGGTGGGCGGGCGTTCAGTCCGGGCGAGCTTTCCACCAGCGCCCGCAGCCCGCAGCAAAGCGGCGGTTTCGCCAACCATGCCGCCTTCGCGGATGACTGTACCCAATGCCATGACCCGTTTGTGGGGGTCACGGCCGTGCGCTGCGAGACCTGCCATGTGAACATCGCGCAACAGCGGGAAAGTGAGACGGGGTTACACGGCCGTCTAACCACCCCCGATTGCGCCGCCTGCCACAGCGAACATCAAGGGCACGACTTTGACCTGTATGCTGCCGCCTTTGACCAGTTCAGCTCTACCCACCACGCCGCCCTCTTCCCCCTGCACGGGCAACACGCGGCGCTGGAATGTACTGATTGTCATCAAAACGAGCAGTACGCAGGAACACCGGCTACCTGCGTCGGCTGCCACGCCGAACCCGACCTGCACAAAGGGCTGCTGGGCACCGACTGCGCCCGCTGCCACACCGCCGAAGGCTGGCAACCCGCCTTGCTCACCGACCACACCTTTCCATTAGATCATGGCGGCGAAGGGCAAATCGCCTGCGCCACCTGCCACACCGCCACCTTCACCACCTACACCTGCGACAACTGCCATGACCCGGCCGAAATGGTTGAAGAACACCGCGAAGAAAACATCAGCCCGGCCGAACTGACCAACTGCATTGAATGTCACCCCACCGGAGAAGAGGAATGATCAAAGATTACGCAGATTTCGCAGATAAAAAATCGGTGTAATCTGCGAAATCTTTGATAAACAACTATGTTCAAACGTCAAAAAAAAGAACCGGCACCAGCCATTGAACCCATCCATCTGGGGCGCGTCGCCTCTGACGCCACCCGCTGTGTGCAATGTGGCGTCTGCGGCTACAACTGCCCGGTGGGCATCCCCGTGCGTGACTACGCCCGGCAAGGGCTGATGGTGGATCACGCCGCCTGTATCACCTGCGGCAACTGCATCCAGGTGTGCCCACGTGGCACGCTGCGCTGGGAAACCACCGTGAGCCGTTATCCGTAGCCCGTTATCCGTTATCGGACTACGGATTACGGTTCACGGACTACGGCTCACGGATTACGAACTATGAACTACCTCATCATCGGCAACGGCGCGGCGGGGGTAACGGCCGCCGAAACCATCCGGCAGCATGACCCGCGCGGCGCGATCACCATTCTGACGGCCGAACCATATCCCATGTACTCCCGCCCCGGTCTGGCCTATGTCATCAGCGGCGAGATTCCGCCGCAGCAGGTCATCGCCCGCACCCATGAATGGTACGCTGATTTGCGGCTGGAACTGGCTCACGGCCGTGCCCAATCCTTGGATGTCCATAACCGGCTGGTGGCGCTGGCGGACGGCCGTGTCCTGCCCTACCACAAACTGCTCATTGCCACCGGCGCCCGCGCCGTACCCGCCCCCTACCCTGGCGGCGAACTCGACGGCGTGGTCTATCTGGA
>CAYXUZ010000088.1:3698-15537 GCA_964467705.1 uncultured Ardenticatenaceae bacterium
GCTCAAAAAAGCGCGGCGCGGCAAACGAGGTGTGGTCATTGGCGGCGGCATCACCGCCCTGGAAATGGTGGAAGGGCTGGCCCAATGTGGCGTAGACACCCACTACTTCCTGCGCCGCGACCGCCTCTGGAGCCAGGTTTTCAACGAGACTGAATCCCGTCTGCTGGCCGAAAAAATGCACCATCACGGCGTTCACATCCACACCAACACCGAAGCCACCGAAATACTGGGCAACTGGCGGCACAAAGTCCGCGCCGTGCGCCTGCAAAACGGCGACGAGTTCAAATGCAACCTGTTTGGCGTAGCCATTGGCGTCAAACCACAGCTTGAACTGGTGCAAAACACGCCCATCCAGACCGACCGGGCCATCCTGGTGAACGAGCAGATGCAGAGCAACATCCCGGATGTGTACGCCGCCGGAGACTGCGCCCAGGTGTATGACCGCTGGAGCGGGAAGCATCTGCTGGATGTGCTGTGGCCCAGCGCGGTCGCCGAAGGGCGGGCGGCGGCGCTGAACATGGTTGGCCAGGCGGCTCCCTACGTCAAAGGCATCCCCTTTAACGCCTGCCTGCTGTTTGGCCTGCACATCACCATCATCGGCCAGATCAGCCCCGACCCAAAGGCGCAGGATGATTTTGCCGAAATCCAACATCTCTCGCGGGGGTCATCGGAAGTGTGGTATACCTTTCCACGCAGCTACCAGAGCGCGTGGGCGAAAAATGGGCCACACACGCTGCGGCTGGCGGTAGGCGGGGGGAATGGGCACGGCCGTAGCATCGTCGGCGCGCTCATCATTGGTGAACAGACATTGGCCGACCCCCTGCGCGCCCTCATTGAAAACCGGGTAGACGCCACCCCCCTGCTCCCTTACCTGCAAAGTGACCGGGAGACGTTGGCGCGGGAAATCAAGAGGTTATCACAAAACGCAAAACGTAAAACGTAACCCTATAACGTTTTACGTTTTACGCTATACGAACATGAGACGCATCCTCCTTTTCATCAGCGGTTTTATCATCTTCGGCCTGACGGTTTTGTGGGCGCTGAGTTTGTCGCGGCAGATGGAAAATGCGGGGCAAACGACCGATACCGACCAGATTGCCGCTTTATTACAGGCTGTTAATACGCCGCAAGGCAGTATGGCCGGCCAGCCGGTCATCTTTCCGCCGGGGGCGGGCACGGTGGTGGGGCACAGCTATTTCCCGCTGACGGGGGGCCATGCCTTGAATGATTGTGCAGCGTGCCATGCCGAGGGAGTCTACCAGGGCACCGACCCTACCTGCACTGCCTGCCATGCGGCCGATGACGCCCACAATGGCGAAAACGGGACGGAATGCGCCACCTGCCACACCCCCACCAACTGGCAAGATGCCACCTTTGACCACAACACCATTAACGGCCGTGACTGCGCCGACTGCCACACACCCCCACCGGACCATTACGCCGCCCCCTGCGCCGCCTGCCACATAGACACCACCGATTTCCAAAATGTGCTGTTTGACCACAGCCAGATTGGCGACCAGGATTGCAGCGCCTGCCACACCCCGCCGCCCAACCATTACCAGGGAGCGTGCAGCAGTTGTCATCTGGATACGACCAATTTCCAAAATGCCTCGTTTGACCACAGCACCATTGGCAGCCAGGATTGCAGCGCCTGCCACACCCCACCACCCGACCATTACCCGGCCCCCTGCGCCACCTGCCACCTGGATACGAGCAATTTTGCCAACGTGAACTTTGACCACAGCGTGGTCGCCGGGCAGGATTGTGGCGCGTGCCATACGCCGCCGCCCAATCATTTTGTGGGCGCGTGTAGCAGTTGTCACTTCGACACAACCAATTTCCAAAACGCGATTTTTGACCACAGCACCATTGGCGCGCAGGATTGTGTGAACTGCCACACGCCGCCGCCAAACCATTACCAGGGATCGTGCCGCAACTGCCACACGGACACGAGCAATTTCCGCAATGCCTTTTTTGACCACAGTTTCATCGGCGACCAGGATTGCAGTGCATGTCACACGCCACCGCCCAACCATTACCAGGGGGCGTGCCGCAACTGCCACACAGACACCACCAATTTCCGCAATGCGTTTTTTGACCATAGCGTGATTGGCGACCAGGATTGTAGCGGCTGCCACACGCCGCCGCCGAACCATTTCCCTGGCGCGTGCCGCAACTGCCACACGGATACAACCAATTTCCGCAATGCCACGTTTGACCATTCGTTCCCACTGAATCATGGCAATGCCAATGGGCAGTGTACGGCCTGCCATACGAATAATGATTATGGCAGTTTCACCTGCACCAACTGCCACAGCGGCGGCGACTTTGAGGAGGAACATCGTGATGAAGGGATTACGGATTTGAGTAATTGTCTGGCGTGTCATCCAGGCGGCCGTGAAGCTGACGATTAAAACGTTCTTTGCCCGTCTACGGTCCAGTTGATAAGACCGCTTCCGCCGCCATGCGCTGCAAAAAGGCGGCATCTGCTTCAGGAAGTCTGGCGGTGTAAGCCAACCGTTCCGGGCTTTCCTGAAAGAGCAGCGCATAAAACACAGCCGCCGCCAGATAGGTGCCATGTTTGGTAGGGTGGCTGCCATCGGCAATATAGAGTGGTGCTTCCGGCCATTCGGCCAGCGTTTTTTGCCAGGCTAACCCTACAGGCGCGACAGGTACACCCAGCTCGCGGGCAATTTGCCCATAGCCGGCGGTTAGTTGGGTCTGCATATCATTGAAGGTGCTAAAGCCGATTTCTTGTACGGCCGTGCCATTTTGCCGCCCCCATGTCTGAAAAAGGACCGTTTGCCCACCATTGGCAAGGATGTGTTGGTGCAGTGCCCGTGCTGCCGGGTACATTTCCGCATCACGCTGAACGGTTGCGGGCAAGACACTTTGCTCCTGCAAAATAACTGTATCCCATTCGCCCTGTTCAATCTTGTCCAGCAAATCGGGCGTGGCCGCATGGTCGGCCAGCCGCCAGCCACCCTGAGTAAATTCTTCAGTACGCACCGCATGACCGCCAGACTTTGCCAATTCGCTGAACAGGTGAGGCAGGTCGTTGTTATTGGTATAGCTGTTACCCACAAACAAAATACGCCGGGCATTGGGGTCATCACACCCAACCAGCAGTGCAAATAAGCAGGCAATTGCCGCCAGTACACAAAGGGACTTCACCTTCATATCAATTCTCCTACTCAAAAGGGTATGGCGAGAAATACGCAAAAACACCGGGGTTGTTGTAACAAGTACAGGGCGTCGCATATAAAAACAACCAGGGAGTATAAAAAATGGCGTAGCGCAGGTGAAAATGAAAAAGGGGCAGATAAAAATGACAGTGAAACGGATAAAAATGGCGCAGCACGTGTAAAAGCGATAGAGGAGCAGATAAAAATGGCAGAGAAGTGCTACTTTGTCATTTCTTTATGCTTTTTTGGGAGATTGAGCTGGCCGTGACTAACGCCAGACGAGCGGAGGTATCTCTTTGGTGATATGCTGCATTTCGGGCGGTGTGGGGCCGGTTTCGTATTGTGGCAGGGTGAAACAGAAAGTAGAGCCTTTGCCTGGTTCGGACTCTACCCAAATCTGACCACCGTGCATTTCGATAAACTTTTTGGAGATGGGCAAGCCCAAACCGGTGCCGCCTGTGCGCCGGGCCATGTGCCCATCCAACTGGACAAATTCGCTAAAGGCGCGGGGGATGTCTTCTGACCGAATCCCAATCCCGGTATCTGTGACGCTCACCGTCACCCACTGCGCACCATCACTAAAAGCCCGCACGGTAATGTCCCCTCCCTCGGTGAATTTGGCAGCGTTGGAGACCAGGTTGAGCAATACCTGGCGCACTCGTGTACGGTCGGCCTGTACCAGGGGCAGATCATCGGGCACGGCCGTGTGCAGGGTGATAGATTTGCCGCGTGTCAGACCTACGGCCGTAGACATCACCCCATGAATCACCTCCGGCAAATAAACCTTATCCAGGAACAGGTCAATCCGGCCCGATTCAATCTTCGCCAGGTCGAGAATATCATTGATCAGCCCCAGCAAATGGCGGCCCGAATCACCCACGCGGTTGAGCATGTCTTGTTGCTCGGTTGTCAGCGGCCCGTCCACGCCCAACGACATCAGATAGGCAAAATTGATGATGGCATTGAGCGGGGTACGCAGTTCATGGGACATATTTGCCAGGAATTGCGACTTGAGGAAATTGGCTTCCTCCGCTTCCAGGCGGGCGCCTTCCGCCGCCTGGAATAATTGGGCATTGCGAATGGTGGCCGCAATCTGGTCAGACAGTGTTTGCAGCACCTGCACATCTTCCGGGCTAAAGGCGTACATCTCTGAATGCTGGATTTCCAACACGCCGATGACATCCTCTCCCACTTTGAGCGGCAGGCCAATTTCTGACTTGACACGAGGCCGGCGCTCATCCGGGACATAATAGCTGTTCCGGCTGACATCATTGGCAACCAACGGCCGTCCCGTTTTTACCACCTGCGTAATAATGCTCTGACTCTCAATTTTGATGGCAAATGCCCCCGGCGCAATCGGTCTATCTTCAACTGTATCGGCTGCCGAGAGATACACTTCCCCTCGCTCCCGATCAACCAACAAAATGCCAACCGCATAAAAATTAAAGCTTTGGCGGATTAATCGCACCACTTCGGTCAACAAATCGTCCAAATCCAAATGAGAAATGGCGCTCCGTCCTACCTGGTTGATCAGGTTCAACTGCTGCACGCGGTCGGCCAGTTCTGCCGTGCGAGTATTGACCTGCGCTTCCAGGCTGATATACAAACGGCGCAACTGCTCAGTCATCTGGTTAAAGGTGCGTGCCAGCGTCCCAATTTCGTCCTGCGTTTGCACCGAAGCAGTAGCCATCAGGTCGCCTTCGGTCACACGCACGGCCGTATTCGTCAATTCCGCAATCGGCCGGCTGATGGTATTGGCAAAGGGGATCATGATACCGGCCATGAGCAATACGCCTATCAGACCGGTGAAGAGGATGGTGGCAGTAAGCCGCTGCACAGGCGCATAGGCTTCGGCCACCGGCAGTTCGGCCACCAGACCAAAACCCATCTCATCTAACCAACGATAGACGCCTAAGACGGGAATGTCCTGGTAATTGGTGTATTGGTCACGGCCGTTCTGCCCGGCCAAAACCGCCTCGATACCGGTCGAGGTAACTCTTTCCCGTTGCAAAGCGCGGTGGAGATAGGGATCGATCACCTGTACCAGATGATGCTCTGTGTTTACCAGATAAGTAATGCTTTCGGCACCCAAACCTGTCTGGTCAAGCACAATCTGTTCCATATGGGTGGGATCAACCTTAGCGGCCAGCACCCCCTTGACCTCACCACTAACGGCCCTTAACGGTGTGGCGATGACTAGATACATTTGTGAGGCCAGCGGATCATCATCTATGCTTTGCAGGACGACATTTTGCAGTCCGGCCTGAAAATAATCAGCCGTCACTCGTTCATTCAATCGGTCGTCATTGGTGGAATAGAGGACACGGCCGTCATCCGGTGACATCAAAAAAATCTCTTCCAGATCAACACGTCGTCGCATCACATCCTGCAAAATCTGGTCCAGCTCAGCATATGCCTCCTGGTACTCTTCGCTATCCCTGGCTGCTGTCTGATCAAGCAAAAATGTACCCAAAGCCCGTACATCCGGCGTGCGAGTCAGTAAAGCCACATCCGCTTTCCGTTCCGTCTGCCAGCGCGTGAGCGACGCCTCTTTCACCATCGTGACCGCTTCCAACCGGGCATAAATAGATTCCTCCAATGCCCGGCGCGCCAAAAAATTGGCAACTAATACGGTCAACAATACTGTCAGCAGAGACACAAGGAAAAAATGGGCGATCAGGCGTCCTCGTAAACTTTTGCGTGGGTCAAGTGATTTGCGAAAGCGCATGGCGCAATAGTAGCCTATTTTAGCGCACGATGCCGTGAACAATGGGTACTGTTTTGAATTATGAATTATGAGGTGGGGCCACCGATCATCGGCCACGCCGACGGCCAAAGAAAGAGCTGCTGCTGCCTTCGTTTTGGGACAACTCGCCTTGCAGGCGAGCTAATTGCGCTTCGGCGGAGGCGGCACGCGATTGGGCATTCATACGCGCCTGGCGCTCTTCGGTAAGCAAGGAGTCCAATTTGTGCAGGCTCTGCACCTGCACTTCCAGCGTGGCTTTTTCCCGTTCCAGACGGATGCGGGCGTCACGCTCTACCACCAGTTGTTCCGCCACCTGATCAGCACGTTCGGCACGCACTTCCAGAGTGGCAATTTTGCGTTCCAGTTCCAGGCGCAGGGTACGTTCCTGTTCCAATGTGGCGCTGGCTTGTTTTGCCTGGCGTACTTCCACTTCCAAAGCTGCCAACTCTCGCTCTAAGGCCAACCGCACTTCGCGCTCTTTTTGCAATTCCTGGATGGTTTGTTGTGCCTGGTTCACGGCCGTTTCCAACACATAGAGCCGTCGTTCCTGGTCGCGCATCGCGGCTTCCCGGGATTGCAGTTCTTGTTTCAATGCCTGCACTTGCTGTTCGGCCTGTTGCAACTGGTTGGCAAAGGGGACAATCACGGCCGTAGACGACACCGGCTTGGGCGGCCCCAATGGAGAGACAGGGGTGCTGATGGAAGGGTCAGGGGACACGGCCGTGTCCCGCGTTAAATCCACTTTTGGATCAAATGTCTCCACGGCAGCCAATGGGTCCACCCCTTCGCCACTATCCGGTTTGCCTTTTCTAGCCATAATACACCCTGTCCACCAGTTCCTGATACGCTACTGTCGCCGAATTCAAATAACGCGGATCAAACTCAAAAATTGTCTGCTGCACTGATGGCGCTTCCGCCACCTGCTGGCTGCGTGGGATGGGGGCGCTGACGATATTGCCATACTTGTGCCGCAGTTCATCTACCATCTGTTTGTCCAATACCTGCCGCTCCACATTAAATGTAGGCACAATGGTGTGAATTTTAATGTCAATACCCCGCACCTGCGCTTCAAAAATATTGGTGATATGCTGCCCGGTACCGGCCATGCTGAAGTAATCCGGTTTCACCGGCACGATAGCCGCATCTGCAAACTGGTATACCGCCTGCGTGAAAGCATCCAACGCTGGCGGACAATCCATGATAATAAAGGTAAACCGCTCAATTGCCAGCCCTAACCGGTCAGCCAAAATGCGTAACAACCCATAGTTCCGTTTCGTCGTTAGAGACATCGTTTGCAGCCGCAAAATATCTTTGGCATTTTCCAGATTGTCAGAAGCAGGCAGCAACCACAAATTGGGCCGAGGATAACCATCGGCGGAACGGTCAGCGGAAATAACCGCCTCTGTCAAATGCTGCTGTTCCAGCAATACCTCACCAATATCGGCCCGACCAGGGTCAATGCCCAAACCACGCGCACAATGCCCCTGCGGATCAAAATCAATGAGCAATACATGGCCCAGCAAGTAATAGATGCGATCATGATAATGAAAAATGGCGCTGGGGTCAGCCACACGCTCTGCATCTTCTGGGGCCAGGCGGCGCATCAGCTTGCGCGACAGGCCATGCGCCAGATTGATAGCGGTAGTGGTTTTAGCCACACCGCCTTTGCGGTTGACAACGGCCAATACTTTATGGCGTTGGGGTGTTCCTTCTGTCATGTTGAGTCGCCCTGAGACAGATTTGTTACCTTACATAACGAAGCGTTTCCATTGTATCATATGCCTGTCGTTTGCCTACTCCAAGAGTCAGGTGATTTGCCAGATCGCTCTGCAACGTCAGTTACGGCCGTACCGTGTAACTGTCTATCGTCTCACCAGCGCGATTGAAGAAGCTGAAGTTGAGGCAAGTTTCTGTGGCGGTAATCAGCATCGCGCCATAATCCTGATTGTAACGGACGGCGCTGCTGGCTACGGCCGTGCCCGCAAACGCATGAATCCGCCGCCGCCCTCCCAGGCCATTCACAAAGTATACAATCTCGTCAGCATGTAGGCGCTCGTAGGTGTGCTCGTGACCGGCAAGTACGGCCGTGGCTCCCCATTCCGCAAACGGCCATTGCCGCGCCAGGTCACTGCCGTGACTGGCCCCCGATGAATACGGCGCATGGTGCAACGTCACCAACTTCCAAGGAGCATCAGACGCAGCCATTTGTGCCTGCAACCAGGTTGCCTGTGCCGAATCAGCCGTGTACCCATCCGGCTCCCACTCATTGCTATCCAAAACAAAAAGATGCACCGGCCCAAATAACACATCGTAATACCGCTCATTCCCCGGCAAGGTGAAATAATCCAGATACGCCCGCACATGACCTGTATTCCAGTCGTGGTTACCCAACGCCGGGAAGAAACGATTCTCATCTACCGCGCCGGGGCCATAGTCACCGACATACGGGTAAATATACTGCCGATAATACTGGCCGATATTTTCGTCAATTGTGTGCGCCTCTCCGTCCGGGTAATTGTTATCCCCCACCGTCAACACATAATCTACCTGCCAGCCATGCACCAGCGCAGCTACATCCGCCTCTGCCTGGGCCGCATCGCCAAAGTCGCCGATTACCGCCAGACGAATGCCATCTGTGCAATCCGCCACACTGCCAGTGATGGGAACATCTATGGCATAAACATTGCGTCCCGGCCCATAGTTCAACCATCCCCACCCGACAATCAGGACAATAATTGTTACCATTATCATTCCCATCAGCATACGTTTCATGGATAACTCTCCTCTGATCATGTTTCGGTTGCCACCAGACGCTTCCTAAAACCCGATTTAATATTTTACTTCTCCTCAGGTATACTCATAGCAATGACAACCATTTCATTGCTTCAAAATAAACGCATTTTACTGGGCGTCACCGGCTCCATTGCCTGTTACAAGGTGGTTGACCTGGCCTCCAAACTGACCCAGGCCGGGGCGCAGGTGGAAGTCATTATGACCGAAGCGGCAAAGCAATTCGTCACGCCGCTGGCCTTTCGCTCGGTGACCGGGCAGCCAGTGTACACCAGCATGTGGGATTTGGCCGACCATGTGCGCCATGTGGGGCTGGCCGAAAACGCCGACCTCTTTGTCATCGCCCCCGCCACCGCGCACACAATGAGCAAACTGGTCTATGGTCTGGCCGATAATTTGCTGACCGTAACGGCATTGGCTGCCCGCTGCCCCATTTTGGTGGCTCCGGCAATGGACGGTGGCATGTATGAACACCCAGCCACGCAGGCCAATGTGGCAACGCTGCGGCAACGCGGCGTCCTCTTTGCCGGGCCGGTAACGGGGCGTATGGCGTCCGGTTTGTCTGGTTTAGGCCGGATGATGGAGCCGCCGGAACTGCTGGCACAAATCCGGCTGGCGTTGGCAAAACAGGGGGCGCTGCACGGCCGTAAAGTTGTCGTCACCACCGGCCCCACCCGTGAAGCCATAGACCCGGTGCGCTTCATCAGCAACCGCTCCACCGGCAAGCAAGGGTTGGCCGTGGCTCAGGCGGCGCTGGACGCGGGCGCGGATGTGACCCTGATTTATGGCCCCCTGGCGGAACCGGTACCGTTTGGCCTCACGGCCGTGCCCGTCCACACCACACAGGAAATGGGCGAAGCCACGCTGACGGCCGTGCAAAACGCCGATGCCCTGTTTATGGTCGCCGCCGTCGCCGACTTCCGCCCTGGTACGCAATCCGACCGCAAAATCAAAAAGACGGATGAAGCCTGGGGGCTGGCGATAGGGCTGGAAGTGACGCTGGACATCTTGAGTGCGGTCAAAGAACAGCGCGAAAAGACCGGCTTCCCGCGCGTCGCCCTCGGTTTTGCCGCAGAGACGCACGATGCGTTTGAGTACGGCCGTCAAAAACTGCTGCGTAAGGGGCTGAACTTCATCGCCGTCAATGACGTACTGGCCGAAGGCGTCGGTTTTGAACACGACACCAACCGGGTGCTGCTGCTCAGTTCGGCCGGGGTGGTGGAAGAGATACCGTTGCAAAGCAAAACGGCCGTGGCTGAGCGGCTGGTGTATCATGTAGCCAAGACGTTGAATGGCAGCTAGAGAGTGATACAAGTTCTCTTATTGTGAGGGACGGGTACTATGAGTACAGCGAATGGATTGAAAAAACGGATAAATAAAACGATCGAAAGTCTGCCTGAATCAACCCTGGTAGAAGTGGCTACCTTTCTTGAGTATCTAGAATATCGAGAATCCCCTGGCAATCGTGCGCAAACGACACCCTATACACCGATAGCGCTTGGTGGTCTTTGGCAAGGTGCAGTCATTTCCGATGAAGATATTGAAGAAGTTCGCCGCGAGATGTGGTCAAAATTTGGGGAACGTGACTGATGAGTGAGTACGTCACGGATACGCATGTTTTACATTGGCACCTCACCAGTGATCCTCGATTATCGCCAACGATCAGGCAACTAATGACCGAAACCGATGCCGGTATACATCGCGTTTTTGTTCCCAGTATCATTTTAATTGAGATGATCTATCTGGCAGAAAAAGGGAAACTGAATCCCGGTCTGCTACAAAAATTATTGACCCTGGTAAATACAGCCAAAGGAAGTTATACCATTGCAGTGCTGGACGCAGAAACAGCAAAGGCCATGTTATCCATCCCACGAACGGCCGTGCCCGATATGCCTGACAGGATCATTGTGGCTACAGCCTATCAACTTGCCATGCCTTTACTCAGCCAGGACGATAAAATCAACAAAGCTGGCGTCGTTTCCGTGATTCGGTAATCGGCCCGGAGCTACCTGTCACCAATTATCACTCTCCGTAACA
The DNA here is from genome assembly GCA_964467705.1 of uncultured Ardenticatenaceae bacterium. Lineage (GTDB taxonomy): Bacteria > Chloroflexota > Anaerolineae > Promineifilales > Promineifilaceae > CAADGU01. The sequence goes on from CAYXUZ010000088.1 coordinate 14,457, forward strand.
ATTATGAACCAACAACAAATCCACCAAGACCTGACCACCCATTTTCCCCCAGACGAACTGGTCTTATTGGCCGGGCGCGTGGGGGTGAACTTCAATACCCTCGGTGGTAAGACGGTGGCCGACAAAGCCGGGTCATTGATCAGCAAGGTGGAGCGCAACGGCCGTCTCCGTGAACTGGTCTACTGGATGATGCAAGCCAAACCCGCGCTCAAGGCCACGTACCAGGCACAGTTGCAATGGGAATCCGCGCCCAAAGATAGCCGCCTGGAATGGCTGGACAGCCTGGCGGCCGGTGAAGGCCCGGCCATCGAAGAACCGCCCACCATGCGGTGGGATAGTGATGAACACCCCCGTTTGGACGATTAAAAATGTCATCCGTAATCGGTAATCCGTAAACCGATTCGGATTACGAGCTACGGATAACGGGTCACGGATAACGGACTACGAACTATGGACAGACTCTTTTTTATGCTCGGTTCCGCCCTCATGTTTTTAGGGGTGGCCGCGGGCGCGTTTGGGGCGCATGGGCTGGCCGCTTATTTCCAGCAGCATCCCACGCTCAAAGGTACGTATGACACGGCCGTGCAATACCACACCCTGCACGCCCTGGCCCTCTTTGTGGCCGCCTGGGCCGCCGCTAAATGGGGCGGCAGCCTGCCCACCTGGGGCGGTTACCTGTTTGTGTTGGGCATCCTCCTCTTCTCCGGCAGCCTTTATCTGCTCGTCGCCACCCGCCTGCGTTGGTTGGGGGCTATTACACCGCTGGGTGGTGTCGCTTTCCTGGCAGGTTGGCTCTGCCTCTTCCTGGCCGCTTACCGCAGTCAATAACAGACATCCGATTTCGGCAACCAAAGGTTGCTAGAGAAATCGGATGTCTCCACTTCTCACATGACTTTCACCACCCATCCGGCCTCATGGGATGATCTGCAAGCCATCGTTACCTTGCGCAATGAAGCGTCTGTGGCATCGCGCGGTACGCCGGTGACGGCCGTCCACTGGCAGCAGCGTTTCTGGCTGGAAAATAACATCAATCTGGCCACGGATAGCCTGGTGGTGGAAGCGGCTGACGGCCGTCTCATTG
>CAYXUZ010000088.1:15547-25287 GCA_964467705.1 uncultured Ardenticatenaceae bacterium
TATGTGGAACTGTCGAGCGAACACCCATTTGTGATTCATGAGATGTCTGGTGTAGTGCATCCCGCCTTCCGTGGGCAGGGCATTGGCTCACAACTGGTGGCCTGGGTCGAACAACGCGCCCGGCAAGATGCAGCCAAAGCGCCGTCAGATGCTCGCTTGCTGCTGCACTGCCCCTTGTTTGATCGTGATCGGGCGGGGCAAGTGTTGCTGCAAGATCATGGTTTTACGGCCGTGCGCGAATTTGTGCATTTACAGATGCAACTGACCGGCCCGCCGCCTGCACCGGAACTACCACCAGGAGTTGTGATACGGCCGTTGCAGCCCACCGATTGGCCCCAAGTTGGCCCCGCCCTGGAAGAGGCTTTCGCCGACCATTGGGGCGTCTTGCAATACGAAATGGAGGAGCCAGACGAGGATGACGCCCCTCGACCTCAACGAGACCCGGCCATCTTCCGACCCGACTATTTTAATTCGCCCGGCCTCTGTTTTGTCGCCTGGGCGGGTGATGAAGTGGCCGGTTCTTGCCTGTGCAACGAAAAGGCAGTCGAGAATCCCCAGGCGGGCTATTTGGGCAGCCTCAGCATCCGTCGCCCCTGGCGGCGGCAGGGGTTGGGGCTGGCGCTCACCCACACCGCGCTGGCCGAATTTTACCGGCGCGGCATTCGCCACATCCTCACCGACACCGATGGTGACAGCTTCACCCGCGCCTACCAGGTTTATCAGAAGGCCGGTATGCACATTTACCGGCGCGAAATTGTGTATGAAAAAGAATTGCGTCCGGGCACAGAATGGCTCAGACGCAAACCTGATACAGGAGACACACAGGAGACGTAGGCTGGCCTTATTCACCTTGTCAGATGTCACCCTGTCACCTTGTCAAGATAGTGGAGGTTTGATGAATCCCTTTGGTGTTCCTGGCATTTCCCCCCAAGAGTTGGCGCAAAAACGAGCCAGCGGCGACTCTTTCATTTTGCTCGATGTACGCGAACCGTATGAACTGGCGTATGCTCATCTGGGTGAGGGCGTCACCCTGCTCCCCCTCAGCGACCTGGCCCGCCGCCAGTTAGCGGCGCTGCCGCCCGAAATTGCCCACAACAAAGAGGCCGACATTGTGGTACTCTGCCATCACGGCAACCGCAGCGCCCAGGTAACAGCCTGGCTGCAACACAACGGCTGGGCCAACGCCGTCAACGCCGACGGCGGCATTGAAGCGTATGCGCTTGAGGTTGATCCCTCGGTTGGCCGTTATTAATCTTCGTAAACCGTGAACCGTAAGCCGTTATCCGATTACGGATTACGAATTACGGATTACGAACTCCGGACACAATGCCTGACTACCTCAAAGTGTACGAAGTAGGCCCCCGCGATGGGCTGCAAAATGAGGCTACACCCGTCAGCACGGCGCAGAAGAACCGGCTGGTGGATGGGTTGGTGGACGCCGGTTTGCAGCACATTGAACTGACCAGCTTCGTCCACCCCAAAGCAGTGCCCCAAATGGCCGATGCGGATGAGGTCACGGCCGTGAACCGCCAAAAATATCCACACATTAACTTTGTTGGCCTCGTCTTCAACCAGCGTGGCTACGACCGGGCGTTGGCGGCGGGCTGCCGGGCCATCGCCTGCGGCGTCAGCGTCAGCGAGACATTCAGCCAGAAAAACACGCGCATGTCTTCCCAGGAAGCCCAGGCCATCAGCCGCAGCCTGGTGGAGCAAGCCAAACGAGACGGCCTGTGGACGCGCGCCTACGTGATGACCGCCTGGGTCTGCCCCTTTGAAGGGCCAACGCCGCCGCCGCGCACCGTCGCCGTTGCCGAGGCGTTGTGGGAGCTGGGTGTGGATGAACTGGCCATTGCCGACACTATCGGTTTTGCCAATCCGCTGGATGTGGGGCGGCTGATGGAAAATTTGGGCCGCCGCCTGGATATGAACCGGCTGGCGGTGCATCTGCATGATACGCAGGCAATGGGTTTAGCCAATGCCACCACCGCTTTGCAGGCCGGGGTGCGCATTTTTGACAGCAGCATCGGTGGGTTGGGTGGCTGCCCCTTTGCCCCTGGCGCGGCGGGCAATCTGGCGACGGAAGACCTGGTTTTTCTGGCCTACAAAATGGGCATTGGCACGGGCGTGGACTTCCAGCGATTATGGGATGTAGTGCATGAACTGGAAACGTTTATCGGTCGTCCCGTCGGCGGCCGTATTCGCGCCTGGTGGGACAGTTATTGCCAGATGGAGCCGACGGTGGAATTCAGGTAGAGATGGTGGCAAGTTGCAGGTTGCAAGTTCTCACATGCCACTTCTCACATGCTAGCTGCCACCAATTTCCTGCAAAATTACCCCAAACCGCTCAATTTCTGCCATGGTGTTGTAACAATGGAAGGAGAGCCGCAGGTAGGTGTGGCCCTCTTTGTCCAGATGTTTGACCAGGATGACGCCCCGGTCGGCTAAGGCGGCGACGAGGGCGTCTGCTGCGGCGCCGCTCATGTCTACGGCAAAGGTGACAATGGGGCCGTGGGCCGGTTGGGGGGAGATGACACGGTAGCCGAGGTTGGTGAGCACGGCCGTAGCCCGATCCGACAACGCTCGTGTATGGGCATCAATGTTTTCCACCCCCAATTCCCGAATCAGCCCCAGGCTTTCCACCATAGCGATGATGCCCGGTATGTTGGGCGTCCCGGTCATAAACCGCTGCGCGGCCAGGGCCGGGGTCAGGTCATATTTCAGCCAGTGCAAATAATCAACGGTGGCATTACTGCCGATAGCGCGGGGCTGCATCTGTTCGGCCGCTTCTTGCCGCACGTAGAGGAAACCCTGCCCCGGCAGCGCCAGCAGTGACTTTTGGCCGCCGCAGGCCAGCACGTCTATGTGCATCGCCTGAACGTCAATGGCCATATGGCCGATAGCTTGAATGGCATCCACCACAAAGATGATGCCGTGCTCCTGGCAGAAACGGCCGACGGCCGTTAAATCAGTGCGATGTCCGGTGAAAAACTGCATGGCGCTGGCAGCAATCACCCGCGTCCGTTCATCCAAATACGGTTCCAACGCCGCCAGCGTCAGGCCACCGCCTGTGGCCGGAACCAGCCGCGATTCCACCCCATCCCGCGCCAGACTGAGCCAGGGATAGACATTAGAAGGAAATTCCACATCACAAAACAGCACATTGTCGCCTGGTCGCCAGGCCATCGCCTGCGCCACCGCATTGATCCCGGCCGAGGTGGTACCCATCGGCACAATTTCCAGCGGCGAAGCGGCGTTCAAATAGGCGGCCATTTCCTGACGCAATCGCTCCATGTATGGCAGCCCCACTTTCATCCAAAACGGGCCGGGCAGCCGGGCGAATTCGTCAATCGCCCACTTCACTTTGGCCTGGGTGCGTGCCGGTAAGGGGGAAATACCGGCATGGTTGAAGTAGAGCGTTTCACTGCTGCCCGGAAATTCATCTGTGCGTAATTGTTCTACGTTGTACATCTGTGACTACCGCCTTATATAATTGGGTAATTGAGATAATTACCCAATTACTCAATTTCATCCTGACCTGATTCTACCACCCACCGGAGAACTTTGCCGATGCGATTGACGCCACAACTGTTGTTATCCGCTTATTGTGAGGGGATTTTTCCGATGGCGCACGAGGATGGTATCTATTGGTATGATCCCGACCCCCGCGCCATTATCCCGCTGGATGGGTTTCACGTGCCCCGGCGGTTGGCGCGGGTGGTGCGGAGCGGTGTGTTTGAGGTGCGGGTGGATTCGGCGTTCACGGCCGTGATGCAAGCCTGTGCTGCCCCTGCTGACGGCCGTGACACCACCTGGATCAGCACGGAATTTGTGCGCGTTTATGGCGAACTGCACCGGCATGGTTTTGCTCATAGTGTGGAATGTTGGCAAGACGGCCGTCTGGTAGGCGGCCTGTACGGTGTGTCCGTGCAGGGCTTGTTTGCCGGGGAGAGCATGTTCAGCCTGGCCCCCAACGCCAGCAAAGTGGCCCTGGTGCATCTGGTTGACCGGCTACAAGGGGGTGGTTTTCGCCTGCTCGATACCCAATTCATGACGGAACATTTGCGCCAATTTGGTACAATCGAGATCAGTGCCGCCGAATACAAACGGCGGCTGGCGCAGGCATTGTTAGTCACAGCGAAATTTTAACTGCGTGGATGTGTGTTTTTGTGATCTGGTGATTGAGTGTTTGTGTGATTTAGTTACTAAAGCACCAAACCACTAAGACACTAAATCACCAAATCACTCAATTACTCTTTGGAGAGGAGAAATGACCGACAAAATAGACCGGGCCGATGTGCGGATTTTTAGCGGCCGTTCCAATCGGCCGTTGGCGGAAAAAATCGCCACGCACCTGGAAATTCCGCTGGCCGAGACCACATTTTCCCGCTTTAGTAATGACAACCTGTTTGTGCAACTAGGCAAAAGTGTGCGTGGCCGGGTGGTCTACATTGTGCAATCGCTGACGCCGCCGGTCAGCGACCACCTGGTAGAACTGCTGATGATGCTGGACATTGCCAAGAGCGCGGCCGCACGGGAAATTCATGCCATCATCCCCTACTTTTCTTATGCCCGTTCCGACAAAAAAGACGCGCCGCGCATCTCCATCACCGCCCGCCTGATTGCCGACCTGCTGACGACGGCCGGAACCACCCACATTATGACCATGACGCTGCATTCGCCCCAGGTGCATGGCTTTTTTAGCGTGCCCGCCGACCCGCTGACAGGGCGGATGGAACTGGCAACCTATATTCGCCAGCGTGAGCTAGACCCGGCGCGAGATGTGGTGGTGGCTCCCGACATGGGGCGGGCCAAACCGGCGGCCCGTTTTGCCCGCGATTTGGGATTGTCTATTGCCTCGGCGGACAAGGTGCGCATTTCGGATACCGAAGTGCGGATCGGCGGGCTAATTAGCCGCCAGGTGCAGGGGTTCAAACGAGCAATTGTGTATGATGATGAGATTGCCACCGGCGGTTCAGTAGTAGAATTGAGCCAGGTATTGGTGGAAAGTGGCATTGAAGAGATTATTCTGATGTGTACACACGGCCTGTTTTTGGGGCGGGCAGTAGAGCGCATTGCTTCCATTCCGCAAATTGTGGAGGTGGTGACGACGGATACGGTGGAACGGCCGTCTGACCGCCAACCCGCCAATCTCACCGTGCTCTCCGTCGCCTCCGTCTTTGCCGAAGCCATGCGCCAGAATTACTGCCACCGCTCCATTGGAGAGCTGTTTGAAGGAATGGAAAGCTAATTGAATTGACAATTGAAAATTGACAATTGGCAATTGAAGAGGAGTAAACGTATGACCGATAACAACCATTATCACGACGACGAAGATTTTATTATGGCCTTTCAGGATAGCTGCGACAAACCGACGCTGCTGCTTATTCACGGCTTCCCGCTGAACAGCAGCATGTGGTCGCCACAGTTTGATGACCTGGCAAATTTTGTGCGTGTCATTGCCCCGGACCTGCGCGGGCACGGCCAGTCGGACGCCATTGCCGGGCCGTACAGCATGGAACTGCTGGCCGACGATTGCGCCGATTTGCTGGCCCATTTGAATGTAGCCACGCCGTTTGTGGTCTGTGGCCTTTCGATGGGTGGCTACATTGCGTTGGAGTTTTACCGGCGCTATAGCGAACACATCGCCGGGCTGATTCTGACGGCCACCCGCGCCGGGGCCGATTCAGCCGAAGGCAAAGCCAACCGGGACAAGATGGCGGAGATGGCCAAACGGGAGGGGGTCACGGCCGTGTCCGATGCCATGCTGCCCAAACTCCTGGCTCCCGATAACTTTGCCGAGGATGAGGAGTTGGTGGAGTTTGCCCGGCAGATGATGGAAGGCGCCTCGCTGGAAGGGGTGGTGGGGGCATTGGCCGCCATGCGTGACCGGCCCGATTCCACCCCCACATTACCCACCATTGACGTGCCGGTATTGATCATTCATGGCGCGGAAGACCAGATCATCCCCGTGTCTGAGGCGGAAGCGATGGCTAAGGCTGTGCCCAACGGCCGTCTGGTCATCATTCCCAACGCCGGCCACCTGCCCAACCTGGAACAACCCGACGCCTTCAATGATGCGGTGATTGATTTTTTGGAGGCGCTGGGGTTGGATGAGGGGATGGAGTGATTTAGTGTTATTGTGATTTAGTGTCTTAGTGGTTTTGTAACCAAATCACAAAAAAACACAAACACTAAATCACAAAAACACAAATATCGCCATGTTCGACTGGAAAAGCGGCGAGGATGAGGAGTGGGTAGAGGAGCCGCCGTTTCCTCTTCCCGTTTTCGCTTCAAGGCCAGGGAGCTGCTGGCGTTGGCGGCGCTGGCACTGCTGGTGTTAGTCGGGTTGGGGCTGGTTTATCGGCAGGTGAATGTGCAGGTCACGGCCGTGACCAATACGTTGGAGCAAGAAGTGATGGCGGCTGACCGACTGCTGGTGGAAACGGCATTGAGCAACGATACCGAGCTTTTCACGGCGCTGCTGCGTCGTTCCCCCACCTGGACAGATAGACAAATTCGATTGCAGACGCATGACATGTTGTTTAATCGGCCATCACTTGGCTTGTGGCTGGACACCAGAGCTAACTTGTTTGCCAATGAATTCCTCTCGACAACCCAGGTTGCGGTTTCGCCAGATTTGACCACCGCGGAATTAACCGTTTCTATGCCCTATGCCACGGTGGATGAAGCGGGTGAGATACAAACCCTCACGTTGCAGCGCACGGCCGTGTACCGGCGGCAGGAAAGCGGCTGGCTATTGGCCGAACCGGGCGACGAGTTTTGGGGGGACTATGTGCATGAGACACGGCCGTATCTGGACCTCATTACCCCTGCCCGCGACCAGGAAATCGCCACCCGACTGGCCGACGATCTGAATGCCTGGATCGCCCGCATCTGCCACGACATTGAATGTCCTCAGCGTTTTATGCTGCAACTCAGACTTGGTACCAACCCGGAAGGGCTACTAGAACTATCTTCGCCCGTGCGGTTTAGCACCGTATATCTGGGTGGACAGCAAACAACTCGTTTATCGCTTCCTACGCCTACATTGGTGGGGATGCCGGTGGATGAAGCCGGGTATCACATGCTGTTGCGCGGCTACGCCACCCATCTGGCGTTGGGACTTCTCAATGCGTATGCGACAAATGCCCCCTCCTCTTCGCTGGGCGGTGTCATGGTGAACGAGCCTGACTTCAACCAGATGTTGGCCGATTGGAAACTGTTTGTGCCCTGGCCTACCGGCTACAACCCCATTCAGGCGGCCGAACCGCCGCCCATTCCCTTGCCCGACCAGGATATTTTGCTGCTGTGCCAGAGCAGCCGCGCTCCCAATTTATACCGTTACAATTCAGCCATAGACCTTTGGTCAGATATCCCGCTGACAGCCGAGGGGGCGATCGGCTTTTACCTGACCGCTTTTCCTGGCGGTCAGGGTGCAGCGTTGACGGTCGGCCCTTCAGTACGTGATGGCTTATATCGTGTCATCTGGTTGCATAACGGCCGTGAATACTTACTGTTCACCTCTCCAGGTTATGTCCACATCAACTTTGTTACTGAAGTGGAACCAGGACGTTTTTTGCTGCATTACACCACTCCTGACACAGAGGAGAATGGCGAATACTGGCTATCTCTGGGTGTCATGGTAACGGCCAACAATTGTGATGACCAGACTTGCACCGTCCAGCCCTTTACCCAATGGGCGCAACCGTCGCCAGACGGCCGTCATACCCTCCTAACTTACCTGGATGAAAACAGCGGGTTTTCTTATGCGTTGGGAAACGCCGCTGGGGAAGAAATAGAGGCTTTGGAAAATGCCTACAATCCATTCTGGTTAGACGGCCGTACCCTGGCCTACTTGCAAGTATTACCAACTGATACACTCCCAAACAGCCAACTGATGACGGCCGTCTTTAGCGAAGACAGTGAATCGGTGCAGATACAACCCAAACTAACCGCCGCAGACATTCGGCCCCACCTGCCTGAATTACCCTCGGCTCATCGCCTGTACCTGACGGCCGTTATGCCGTACCCGGCGGAACAACCGAAACAACTTTTTCTCAGCATTGCTGATTCAGAATTTGGCATTGTTAGGGATAGTTTTTTGCTGCAATATGAGTGGCAAACGGAAAAATTCTCTCTGATATCAGATGAGGAAGGCGACCCAATGAATTCCGTTTCCCCGGTATCTATGTCCGTTCACGGCCGTTATCTGATTACCGGCAACTACACAGGCGATAGTTTTACGCTGCGGCTCTATGACATCAGCGGCCAGACCTGGAAAACATACGAAACACCGATACCCCGCTTCACTTTGAACGGTCAACAAGCGTGGTCAGACGATGGCAACTGGCTCATCTTGCCAGACGCCGATGCCATCTGGTTGGTGGCGCCTGCATATGATTACCGGAAAATTTTATTTCATGGGCTGGATTATTGTGAAACTGCTTTATGGGTTGGTCGCGCTTCTAGCATAGACGTCGGCCCCTGACCGTTCCGGCCAATCACCAGGTCATTTTCAAAGGGGAGGGGTTTATTGGCAGCACGGCCGTACAACAACCACAATTGGCTATTAAACGGTTCTTCCCCTTCAGCTAGCGTGGAGATGCGAGGCAGGTAACGGCCGTCTGCCTGCAACAAATGACTCTTAGCCGTGTCATGCAAATAGATATTCAACAACCGGATCGTCTCCTGGCGAATACCCTCATTCTCCAGTGGAAACAGCACCTCCACCCGCCGGTCAATGTTACGGGGCATGGGGTCCGCGCTGCCCAGATAAATTTCCGGCTGGCCCTGATTATGAAAATAATAAATCCGGCTGTGTTCCAAAAAGCGCCCCACAATGCTCATCACCCGGATATTGTCGCTGACCCCCGCCACCCCTGGGCGCAAACAACAAATACCACGAATGATCAGGTCAATCTGCACCCCCGCCTGCGATGCTGTGTAGAGCGCCCGGATAATACGCGGGTCTACAATGGAGTTGGCTTTAATGATGAGACGGCCGTTTTTTCCATACGCAGTTTCCTGTTCAATCAGGCGCATCAGATTATCCCGAAAACTGACCGGCGCCACCCAAAACTTACGGTACTCCTTTTGTTTGGAAAAGCCGGTGAGAAAGTTAAAGACCTCGGAGGCATCGGCCGCCATCTCTTCATCCGTTGTCAGCAAGCCCAAATCAGTATACAGGCGTGACGTGAACGCATTGTAATTGCCTGTGGCCACATGCACATAGCGGCGCAGTCCGTCCCGCTCGCGGCGCACAATCAGCAGCAGTTTACTATGCGTTTTCAGCCCCATAATGCCATAGGCCACATGCACCCCCGCATTTTCCAATGCCCGCGCCCACTCAATGTTGCTTTCTTCGTCGAACCGGGCTTTTAGCTCTACCAGCACCGCCACCTGCTTGCCGTTTTCCCGCGCCTGCATCAGCGCCCGCACAATGGGCGGGTTTGGCCCCACCCGATAGAGGGTCATTTTGATGGTGATCACGTCGGGGTCGTCTGCGGCCGTTTCCACCAGGTTAATCACCGGATTAAAACTATCATATGGATGGTGCAACAGCACCTCCTCACGTCGCAGTACGCTAAAGATATTTTCGCCGCCGCGGAATGGCTGCGGCAACCGGGGCTGAAAAACCTCATCCTTCAAATCGGGTCTATCTAGCCGGTTCAGTTCCCACAAACTACTCAATCCCAGAGGGCCGTTGGCGGTATATACGTCATAAGTGCTGATATGCAAAT
>CAYXUZ010000089.1:0-8897 GCA_964467705.1 uncultured Ardenticatenaceae bacterium
CTGGCCATGGTGCTGTTTTACGCCATCACCAATGCGCCAGACCCGGTGGCGACAGCCCGGCAGCTCTGGCCCTCCTTTATGCGCGGCTACCGGGAGGAAAATGAACTAGACGGCCGTTGGCTGTCCGAAATCCCCCACTTTATGAAGCTGCGCGAGATTGACCTCTATGCCCAACTGTTGAACATCTTTGGCGACAAACCGTCTGGCAGTGATTGGGTGGATGGGTTTATGCACGGCCGCCGGGAACGCATCGCTCGAGGAGTACCGTATCTAGAGGTGGAGATAACGAGATTGGAAATGGGCTAAATTGGCTGCAAATAACACAACTGCCCAGAACTGATTCAGATTCAAACCAGACACCCCCCTGTCACCTGGTTATGATGTTTTTGAATTTGATATTCCCATCTCGGATGATTTTACCCGCGCCAGCAAATGCAAAAGGTGGGCGCAGCAAACCATACGCTTGCAAGTAATAAAGAGGAACGACGGCCGTTTCCGTTTGTACCAATACGCGATCAGCCTCATGGTAAAGATCAAACCGTTGCTGCGAAGTCGTCGCTGCTTGGGCCTGATCCAACAAATGATCAAAGCCAGCATGATGCCAGTGAAAGAGATTGTTAGCACTGTGACTATAAAAAAGCCCACGTAATACATCGTCCGGGTCGGGAAAGGCAGCATACCAACCTGACAGAGCCAGATGACCTTTCCCTTGCTCCAGGTATGCTGTGAACTCCTCATCCGTCAAACCATCCACTACGTCAACCAATACATTCAAATGGGTTTGCCATGTCTGCTGCAAATAGGCCGGTGTACCAGCAAAGCCAGGCAGCGATAACAATCGGATGGGAGGCAAATGGCTTCCATTGGGAAAACCGGCCTGGCGTAATAAAAATCGAGCGTGTTCCGGGTCAAAGGGCAAACCAATTTCAGGAGAGTGTCCAGGCATACCTGGGGGCACGAACCCGCCAGATGCCGTTTTTTGCACGCCAGACCACACCGTTTGTACCAATTGTTGTCGGTCAATAGCACAGGCAAACGCCTGGCGCACCCGTTTGTCAGCAAACGGCGGCATGTGGCAGGCAAAGCCCAGAAAGAAGGTGATAAAGCCCTGTACCAGGAATGAGGATTCCGGATAGAGGTTTGGCAAACCGGTTCTGTCATCTACTCGACACCAATCTACCTGATTTTGTTGATATTGCTGCCATTTTGGTTCTTGAGGTGGTAGAACAATTTCCACGATATTACCGGCACGCAAACCACGATAATGGGGGTTTGGGCCGAGGCGTAATGGTTCCTCATGTGGCTCACTATGAGGCCGAAATGGGCCATTACAAACGACGCGCTCTGGCGCAGCCCAATTTTCCGGGTGCAACTGTACATGGCGTGCTGGTTGAGGGAATGTCACCGGATAGGCCAGCAGGTAAAGGAAGTAGTTAATGGGAACATCGAGCGCAATTTCCAATGTCCAATCATCATGGGCTGTAATGCCTACGGCCGTGACTTCTTTCTCCTCGCCTCTATGAAAAGCGGCTGCTCCCCGAATTGCATATAACTGGTGTGCCATGCTCGCTTTTGTTTGTGGATTGAGGTTGCGCCGCCAGGCATAGACAAAATCATGCGCTGTGACTGGCGCCCCATCACTCCAGCGCCAATCGCGTCGCAATTCAAAACGGTACCGCTGCCCGCCATCCAATACCTGCCAGCGCCGCGCCAGCAAGGGGATGATATTCCACTCGTTATCTAATTCCACCAGACCTTCAAACAGGTTGATGATCAGTTGCAGGGCATCACTTGTTTCCACATAGGCCGGATCGAGATTACGGGTGAATTCAGGTAGGATCCCCCAACGGAAAATGGGTACGGCCGTATCCACTGTATGTTTGTCCACCAACGATGAACGCGCCGCCAGTTGCTCCAACAAGTCAAAAGCACGTTCAAAAAAGCCCTGTGCGCCGTCAAAATCAAGAGTATTCACTTTGACTTGCGCCATTTTCAGATAGGTTTTCGCCTGCCGATCCAACGTGGAGTCATCGTCCGGTAATCGCACCAACAAGGTGAGGATACGGCCGTAAAGCAGTTCGGCCTCTTCATTTGCATATAATAACCGGGATTGATCGGCCGTTAGATTAAGATAATAAATCGCTTTATCCAGTTCCTCTGCCTGTTCCCAATGGTGCGCCAGAAAGGCCATCTGCTCAGTAACAGCAGCGGGAAAAAGCTGCTCAAACGCTTCGGCCACCTGCCGGTGATAGGCGCGGCGGTGTTCATGTAGCAGCGTACTGTAAGCCCCCTCTTGAATGAGCGCATGGCGGAAAGTATGTGCTGCGCCCAAATCGGCTTGTTCTGGGCGGATATAGTCGCGCCCATCCAGTTCCGCCAGTAGATCACTTACCTGCTGTTCGGCTTTGCTGATACGCACCAACACTTGATCCATAAACGTCTTACCAATAACAGCCGCCAGTTGCAGCGTATGGCGTGTTTCTACCGCCAGCCGATCTAATTGCGCCAGCAATAACCCCTGAACAGAGTTGGGCAGATCCAGTGCATCCAGTTCCACTTCTTCCAGGTCTGTGGCGTCAGTAAGTTGTAGCGTGCGCACCAGTTCTACTAGGAACAATGGATTGCCGCCGCCTTTGGCAACCAGATATTGAACCACACGGGGTGGCAAATCAGGCATACGGTTAACAATGAGAGCGACAGCGGCAACCTGATCTAAGGGGGCCAGGGCAAGATGAGTAAGAGGAAGTACGGCCGTGTCCCACTCTTGCACCATCGCCCAGGCGCGCGTCTCCATTTCCGGGCGCATTGCCAGCAGCAGCATTAAGGGCAACTCGGCCGTCAACGGCGCGATACGCCCTAGCAATTGCAGCGAGGTAGGGTCAGCCCATTGCAAATCATCTAAAACCAGAACAACCGGGTAATGTTGGCAAAGCCGACGTAGCAGGTCAGGGATGAGTTCAAACAACTGCCAGCGCCGGCTCTCTCCCGCTAACCCTTCCAGACGGGCAGCTACATCGTCTGGCAGGGGCAAGTTCATAAATGCTGCCAGATATGGATAAACACTTTCCAGTCGCGCAGGGCCAAAGAGTTCTTCGCAAAAGTCACGTAGTCGTTGGCTGGTCTGGTATGGAGTAGCAGCAGGAGGCAGGTTAAGCAGGTCACGCAGCAATTCAATAAAAAGGTAGCCTGTGAAAGTATGCCCATAAGCCAGACTAATGCCGTTGGCCCAAATACCACCTGTGCGGGCCTTTTGCCAGGCTGTTTCGGTTTCAGTACGTATATTGTCCAACAACAGCGTTTTACCCTGCCCTACTTCGCCCGTGATGGCGATGATAGCGCCATGAGGAGAAATTTGTGAAGGGGAATCCGCAGCCCGATCACCGATTATGGATACTGCATGACGGATTACGGACATTTCTTCATCACGGCCAAACAGTCGCTCTACGCGACGCGACTGTCGTTCCGGAGGTTGATAGGCAACGGCAGCGTAGATATGGATAGGAATGGCTTTGCCTTTGACATGGATGTAGCCAAGGTCGGTCACTTCGATAGCGGCACTAAGCTGGCTGCGCACGGCCGTGTCCATGAGTATCTGGTTATCAGCGGCATTTTGCATCAAACGAGCAGACAGGTTAATGGCGTCGCCCATGGTGGTGTAATCGTGGCGATTGGGAGAACCAACCGGCCCGGCAAAAACCCGGCCACTGGTAACACCAATACGCTGCATGGTGATAAAGGGTAAACGGCCACATTCTGCCTGCAAGTCTAAAGCACAGCGAATGGCTCGTTCTTCTTGTTCTTCTACACTGCGTGGGGCACCAAATATGATATGTAGCAAGCTGCCTTTGTCTCCGGTGATGAGGCGGTTTAGACGGCCGTCGTACCGGGCCACAATCTCCTGTGCCAGACAAAAATAGGTTTGTAGTTTGGCATCAATCTCTCGGTCGGTGTCATAATCCAGTCCGTGAAACTGCACAAACAAGCTAACCACCGGCTTTAACTCCGCCACCTGCATCTGGCCGGTTTGCAACGTTTCCACGATCACGCGAGGCACATAGGCCGCCAGTTGGATCACCAGCGCCGCTTCCTCTACCGCGTCCCAAGTGAGAACAGGCCAGGGATTGGGACGGGCCATTTGGTGCAATTTCCCCACCACGGCTACTCCCTCGCGCCATTCTTGTACTGTGATTATATTTCCCACCAACTGCAATGTGGCTGCGTCAACCATAATATCGCCCGGTTCGGCATTGTGTTCATTCTCAGCCATGCGATCCAACGTCGCTCCGGCCAATACATCTTCAAAACCGTAAGCGGCCAATCCCAGGTTAAACCGTTTGACTGAGCCATAAGTTAGACCAATTTTCATGCGCAGGGTAACGGGGCCAATGGGAGTGGGCATACGCCCATGTTGGTGCATGACCTGTTGCATCCGGTAAGCAGCGGTGAGAGCGCGATGGATAATAGTAGAGGATCGCCCCCCTTTTTTCCGACCAAACCAAACAATCAGAGCATCACCGCCAAACTTGATTATACTGCCCTGGTAACGGTGTACTTGGGCGATAAGCGGCGCAAAGATGGCATCCAGGGCACGGGTCAATTCTTCGGCGCCATGATCAGCCTGCAAGCCATGGGTGAGTGCTTCGGTTAGCGGTGTAAAACCGGAAATATCGGCAATAAGTGCCACGCCGTCTTGTGCTAATGATGAAATATGTATGATGTTTTCCACACGATCACGGGGAATATAGGCTGCCAGATTGACTACTAAGGATTTGTTCATTCTCATTGGAGCTACCAGTGGATATTGCCAAGAAGTATATTTGTTGCCGCCAGAAACCATGTCAGTTCTGCAAGTACACTAATGAGACCCGGATTTACCATAAAATGCCCATAAAAAGGCGAGAAAGTAGTACCAAAGTACCATAATATGACAGAGACAGTTTGGTGGCAATGGGACATTAAGTGCTATTATGTAAACAAAGGGCTTGCCCATTCTATGAGTAGCCCTTATAATGGCGACGATTTTTATGGGAAGAGGATTTTGGTAGTTTGATTCCAAATATTGCAGGCACCATCACGCCATGGATATTAGGCACGTTGCTTGTGCTTATGTTTTTGGCGTTAGCCATCGTTGTAAAATCGTGGCGCGAGGTGAAAAACTCACCTTATTATTTCATGCGTCGCCAGGCTGAGAAGAGGTTACAAACTTACTCTTTTGCCAGTCTGTGCTTGGTTTTGATCACAGCTATTACTGCGGCTACTACTTTACAAAAACCTGAAGACCAGACAGTTTTGGTAGCCATACTAACCAACACCAAACCAGCCAGTGATGAGATAAAAGAACTCATAGAGGCAGCACCCAGTGTAGCTGTTGTTACAAGTGAAGACCTGACACAACAAGCTATTTCCACTGCCTTGCAACCTGTAGATGAAGCAAATGCCGCCCTTTTACAGACAGTGCTCACATTACCTGAAGAATACAATCGTGTGGAGCCGACGGTTGAATTAAACGATAATACTAAGCTAACCCCCCTGGTTTTTTCCACTGAAATTGACGAAGAGTACAAATCTATCAACCCTAAAGAGGTTTTTAGTGTAGGGCGCTATACTTTGTTTGCTACCTTTGACTATGACGGCATGGCCGATGGTATGGCCTGGTCTTGGGTGTGGCGACATGAAGGCGAAGTTGTCGAAGGCGGCAACGAGTTGTGGGCCTATGGTGATGATGGCCCTGGTTACATATATCTCAATCCGGAAGAAGGGTTTCGAGCTGGCAAATACTCATTGGAAGTATGGGTGAATGGTGAATTGTTTACTCGTGCTGATATTACCATGACCGGTTCGGCGCTGTCAGCCGGTAACTAATCCAGTTTGCGGTGAGCAGTAAGCAGTAAACAGTGGCCCGGCTTACGCCGGGTTTTTGTTTACCGATTACCGATTCGCCTACGGCCGTATTCCACAAATTGCCTCATCTCTCTCAACCGCAAAACCCAACAGGCCAACAAATAAACCAAACCACCCACCAGCCCCCCGGCAGCAGCTTGCCACCAGAGGGACATAACTGCCATTTGCCGCAAAGTCCACCACATCACTAGCGCCATCAACAGCGTCGCCACCATCATGCGCCAGAGACCATCGAGCAGGACACGGCCGTGAATACCCCCCAACCGCCGCCGCAGTAACCACAGCAGCAGACACACTTCTAAAATGTTAGACAGGCTAAAGCCCAATGTCAGGCCACCTAACGGTTCCCACCCCTGCTGCGGGAAAAAGGTAAAAGCCAGCCACCAACTGAGCAGCCACATCACCACGATTTGTAGCCCACCAGCCAACACCGGCGTTAACGTATCGCTGAGGGCATAAAAGGCACGGGCGACCACTTCCAATGCGGTCAGCGCCACCAGCCCAATGCCAAAAAAGAACAGCGCCCACATCACCAGATTGCTGCCTTCGGGCGTCACCGCGCCGCGTTCAAAGAGCAGTACCACCAGCGGCTCGCGCAGCAGCATTACCAGCACGGAAGCGGGCAGACCCAAAAACAGCACAATCCGCAGCGAATCAGCCAGAATCTGGCGTAGTTCGGCTAAGGCATTTCGCGCCGCCAACGTGGCCATGGTGGGAAAGGCAGCAATGCCTAACGCCTGGCCGATGATGCCCTGTGGCAGCAAAATGATGCGCGAGGCAGTGATGAGCGCCGGGTAGCTGCCCAGTGTCATCAGGTCAGTCAGGTAGACGAAGAGGAATTTGTTGATCTCGCTGAAGGAGAGGCCGAGGATGCGGGGGGCCATCAATTTGAGTACCTGGATGACGCCCGGATCGTGCAGTGTGAACACGGCCGTATACCGTCCCCCCTTCTGCCTTAACCCCGGCAACTGCACCAGCAAATGTCCCAACGCTCCCACCACCGTGCCGATAGCAAAACCAATCGCCGGTGTGGTATTGCTGACATAGGGCCAAACCAATCCACCCAAGATAATGCCGATGGTGTAAATAGTCGGCGCTAAGGCAGGGAGGAGAAAATGTTGCCGGGCGTTGAGTGCGCCCATGATGACGCCGCTAACGCCAAAAATGATGGGTGACAGCAGCATGATGCGCATGAGCAGCACCGTTAGCGGCAAGATTTCTGGGTATTGCTGGATTTGTTCTCCGGCGAAAAAGAGGACGACCTGGGGAGCAAAAAGGGCCATGAGGGTGCACACGGCCGTCATCACCACCAGCACCAGATTGATAATGGCCGAAAAGAGCCGCCAACCGCCTCCAGCATCATCTCGTTCAAAATAGGCGGTGAAGGTGGGAATGAAGGCCGCGCCAATGGCCCCACCGGCCAGGATGAGGAAAATGGATTCGGGAAAACGGTTGGCAATTTCAAAAGAGACGGCCTCTGGCGTATCAATGCCCAGCATGGCCCGCACGACTACTTCCCGCAGCAACCCCACTACCCGCGCCAGCATCAGCAGCACACCCACTAACCCGGCGGCGCGCAAGACCTGGGCACGGCCGTTTGCAGTTACATCATCTTTTGTTACAGACATGGGCGGGGATTATACGCGATAGTGGCAAATTAGTGGTTCTTGGTCGTCTGGGTATGCGGATGTGATGAGGCTGATTAGAACTCGCCGATGTCGGCATAACGAAAGCGTTCGATAGCGATGAATCCGGTGGCGCTAACGGCCATGAGGATGACGCTCATGGCCATGGCCTGCCCAAAATTGAGCGCACCACCAGGTGTGCTGAGGAAGCGTTCGATAGCAATGGGCATGGTGAGGAAACCGCTGTTCGGCCGTATGATGAAACTTGTGGCTCCAAATTCGCCCATGCTCACTGTAAAGGCAAACACGGCGGCTACCAACAACGCCTGGGCAATAATGGGCAAATCCACCTCGCGCCAGACGCGCCCTGGTGTGGCTCCCATTACCGCCGCTGCTTCACGCAGACCTGGTTTGATTCCCTGCATGACCGGCAGTAGTGTACGCACCACAAACGGAAAAGCGACCAGCGTGTGGGCAATCAACACCAGGATGGCGGATGTGCGTAAGGTGCTATAGGTAACTACATAGCCAAAGCCGAGGGTAACGGCCGAAGCCCCCAACGGCAGCATAAATAATGGATCAGCCCAACGTCGCCAGCGCGACGGCCGTGCCAATGCCACGGCGGTTGCCAACCCTAGCCCGCCGGCTATCAGTACCGTTAATGAGGCGTAACCGATTGAGTTGCGCACGGCCGTGAGCGGGGGTATGAACACCACACTGCCGCGCCGCGCCGCGGAAAGCGCCTGGTAATAGGCCAGGGTCATATGTCCCTCCCGGTCTACCAGCGATTGCCACACCAGTGCCAGCAGCGGCGTTACCAGAAAGAGAAATAACCCACCCATGATCGCCACTACTGCGACTTTTTCCAGCCATGTGTGCGGCCGTTTCAGATTTGCTTTTTCGGCGCGCATGTCCAGGGATACGGCGAACCCGAAGCGGCTTCGGGTGGTACTCTGCTGCCAGCGGGCATAGAGCATCATCACTATAAACGTAAACAAAATTTGGGTGAATGAGAGGACGGCGGCAATATCTGGCCGCAAAAAGTTTACGTATTGGCGGTAGATTTCTGTCTCCAGGGTGCTGTACATGGGGCCACCGAGCAGCAAGATGACGCCGAAGCTGGTGAAGGTGAAGAGGAAAATAAGCAGACTGGCGCTGATGAGGGACGGCCGTAGTAAGGGCAATGTTACCTCTGTAAATGCCTGCCACCGATTGGCCCCCATTGTCCGCGCGGCTTCATTCAGACGTGGGCTGAGGTGTGCCCAAAAGCCACCTACCAACCGTACCACGATTGCCGTGTTGTAAAAGATATGCGCCAGCAAAATGATCGCCAACGTTTGGTCCAATCGCAGCGGCGGCTGCGCCAGATCA
>CAYXUZ010000089.1:8907-25225 GCA_964467705.1 uncultured Ardenticatenaceae bacterium
CAAGCCCTGGTTTACCACGCCTTGCGACCCTAACAATGCCCGAAATGCGGCGGCCACGACGACTGTTGGCAGCACAAAAGGCACGGTAGTTAGCGCCCGCAGCAGGGAACGTCCGGGGAAGGTGTAGCGGGCAAAGAGGTAAGCGGCAGGCAACCCGGTCAGCAGTGTCAGGCCGGTGGAGAGTGCCGCTTGCCAGAAGGTGAACCAGAGTATGTGCCGGAAATACGGCCGTGCGAACACCGCTTCTATACCAACGGCCGTTATGCTCAATCGCAAGATGTTTACCAACGGCCAGAAAAAAAAGGCTGCCAGGAAGAGCAGAGGGATGAGGATGATAAGGTTCTGTCTCTTTTGGTTTGTCATACGCCAGAGCATTTTAACATCCACTAACCGACAGGCAATGTGTGTTGGTAGATTTGGGGGCACGGCCGTATACTTCCCACATGCACGTTGCGCAAAACAGGTGTGGCGCGACGGTGACCCTGGCTATAGCAGTCAAATGAAAAACCTCTCTGGAGTGGGAAACCGGTGACGAAAACCTATAAATATAAGTCCAAGCTTCTCGCTTTTCAGGTGTCAATCCCTGATGATTGGTCTGGTTCGCCGATGACAGATTTGTTTGCCCAACTATCAGAAACAGACAAACTTCTGCATGATCCATCGGGAAAGGTTTCTGATTCAATAACGTTATTAGGCCCAAACAGTAGATACCTTCATATCCTGATAACCCCACTATTACAACATGAACCTGAACCAACGATAAAAGAAACCGAGGAATACTTTGAAGGCTTGTCTTACAGACAAAACTTGAATGTTATAGCAACAGGTACCATCAATGTCTCTAGCAAAGAACACTTCTGGGCCACCTACTACAAAATGACACTCATAGGGCAAAGCCAAATCCAATTCTTTAAGAAATATTGCTTGTATCTCAACAGGGTTGAATATTTGTTAACGGCTGGGCTTTATTTCGCTTCTTCTGGCCAAAAATTGCCCACTGATCAAGTAATAAAAGCTAGTGAAAGGAACTATGACGAAGTAGTCTTATCCTTTAAGCTATCGAATGACTGAGACAAGTAGACGGAATTGTAGTGGTGCCCGTTGCTGGTAGGTATTAGGTCACGGCCGTATACTTCCCCCATTCACGTTGCACAAAACAGGTGTGGCGCGGTGGAAACGTCGGCTACAGCGAGGAGATAGGATTATCAAATGCTAGCAGAATTAGGCATATGCATAGGTTTGGTGGTTCTCTTGTGGGCATATCTGTATGTCTATAATAGGATTATGACCGGGTACCGCGCACCGCTAGTAACACAAAACAAGTCATATCTGGTTCGTTGCTATCCTGTGAAGATGAAGAGGTATGAACATAGAGACGTACCTATTCCTGCAAACTTACCTGAAGAACCAGGACAAGACAAAAGAACACCTATCCACTTCAATGTTACGATAACAAATTATGGACTCTGCATTACAGCGCAATCAGAAAGATATACAGGGGTAAAAACGGCAACAGGCAATGATTCCCCACTCAACTTGTTTACCAGAGATTGGTCCAATCCGATAATTATTCCTTTGAGAGACATCAACTTGTATTACATCTCATATAATCGTAAGGGAAGCATGGAGTTTGAATTAACCCCTGCCAACGTGGCAGGATATATGGACGAAATACCTAAAATCCCAAAAGGGGAGCAGCTAAAAATTGTGGTCGTGTTTATGAACGTTATTGACTTTAATGATCGGAACAACAAGCGAGAAGTGACATTTCTCTCTCTAGAACAGCCTCTAAAGCTAAAGCTGATCGCACTTGATAAGAATGGCGATGATGATGTCGCTGCTACTAATGAACTATATAGAACCATATATGAGGGGATTAAATCCTTGATCCCAGATGAAGATGATGATGAGTCCTGGATGTATCGGTCTCGCCCCATAGTTTGGTGACTTTATAGCAATTTCTAACTTGTCTTCTCGGTCGCTGCGTGATTGTCCAATGAAGATAATTGTGTTTGAACATTTACTGATTTACATATTCAGCCCCAGCATGCAGCCGAAAAAGTGAAGGTTCACGGCCGTAACCCCACCACCATGAACTACACCATTCGGCCATACACAGAGGATGATCTGACAGGAGTAATCTCTTGTTGGGAACAGGCGTCAGCGGTGGCCCATCCATTCCTGAGCGAAGAATTCCTGAAAACCGAGCGCCACAACATCCCCCAACTCTACCTGCCCATGGCCGATACCTGGGTGGCTGACCGGGACGGCCGTGTCATCGGCTTCATCTCCCTGCTCGGCAACGAAGTGGGGGCCATCTTCGTCGAACCGGAATTTCACGGCATCGGCGTGGGCACGGCCCTGATGAACAAAGCGCAGCAGCTTCATGGCGACCTGGAAGTGGAAGTGTTTGCCGCCAATACGATAGGTCGTCGGTTTTACGGCCGTTACGGTTTTGAATTTCTGCATGAAACCACACACGAAGATACAGGCAATCTCATACTCCGGCTAAAATATACCGCCCATTAGTTACGTTATGGGCATATCCAATCATCTTACGAGGAGGCATCTAATGACCACAAACATCCTGGAAAAACTATTTGAACACAACAATTGGGCCAACGATTTGATCATTCAAGCCTGCCTGGCCCTCAGCGACGAACCGCTAGACGCGCCACCACAAACGGCCACCCTGGGCGCCATCCGTGACACTCTCACCCACCTCGTCGCCGCCCAACACAACTACCTCTCCCTGCTCACCCTGCCCCTCGCCGCACGGCAGCGCATTTCGCCCACCCTTGCCGAATTACGCGAATCCGCCGCCCACAGCGGCGCGGGGCTGCTGGCCCTGGCCCGTGACCCCTCCGGCTTCTACGCCCAGACCCAGTTACAAACACGAGACAACCACCTGGTAGAACCCTGGGTCATCATGGTGCAAATCATCAACCACGCCAGCGAACACCGCGAACAAATATCCAGTATGCTCACCGCCCTCGGCATCACCCCACCCGATATGGATGGCTGGAGCTACGGCAACATCGCCCATGCCCTCGTCCCCAAAACGCCATAGGCCAGAAACTCATGGAAAACAATAAACCCAGTTTTACCTCAATTGACGAATACATCGCCGCCTACCCCCCACACATCCAGGCCATATTACAGCAGATACGGGCCACCATCCACGCCGCCGCCCCCCACGCCACCGAAAAAATCAGCTACCAGATGCCCACCTTCTACCTCAATGGCAATCTGGTACACTTTGGCGTCCACAAAAACCACATCGGCTTTTACCCCACCCCCAGCGGCATCGAGGAATTCAAAGATGATCTGGCTGTTTACGGCTCCGGCAAAGGTTCGGCCCGGTTCCCCCTCGACCAACCCATCCCCTACGACCTGATCACCCGCATCGTACAATTCCGGGTGCAGGAAAACATGCGCAAAGCCCAAAAGAAGAAAAAATAGCGCCATGAATCAAAAACCGGATAACGCCACCTTCGCTGCCTTTGCCAGTACGGTACTCATTGGCGGCACAAACTTCATCGCCGTCAGCTTTAGCAACCGGGAAATGCCTCCCCTCTTTGGCGCGGCCTTTCGTTTTGCCATGGCTGCTCTCCTCTTCTTTTTCATTGCCCGCGCCAGAGGTATTCCATTGGCACACGGCCGTGCCGCTGCTGGCGCTGCCCTCTATGGCCTGCTCACCTTTGGCGTCGGCGTGGCCCTCATGTATTACGCCCTGGTTGGCCTGGCCGCCGGAACAGTGGCCGTCATTGTCTCGGCCGTACCCTTATTCACACTCATCATCGCCGTCTTACTGCGGCAAGAACAGCTTTCCCCCCGCCGCGTTGTGTCCGGCGTCCTGGTCATAGCCGGCATTGCCATCCTGTCAGCCGGCGCTCTCGGCGGCAGCCTCAGCCGCCCCTACCTGCTCGCCGCCATCTTCGCCGCCGTCGTCTCCGCCTTTTCCAGCATCCTCGCCAAATCCCTGACCGACATACATCCGCTCAATCTCAACACCATTGGCATCACCACCGGCACACTCTTTCTGGCTGTTGGTTCATTACTGGTCGGTGAGCATTGGGCGCTGCCCCACGAGACACAAACCTGGCTGGCGATCCTCTGGCTGGTCGTCCTCGGTTCCGTCATGCTCTTCCAACTATTCCTTTATATATTGCGACGGTTGACCGCTTCCGCTTCCGTTTATGCCTTAGCCGGAATGCCGGTCATCGCTGCCGGGCTGGGTGCGCTGCTGCTTGACCAGCCCATCACCATGCCAGTGGCGATCGGGGGCGCGCTGGTCATTGTCGCCGTGTATATCGGCGCAATCTCCGGGATGCGCGGCACACCCAAAATCCCCCTGCCTGAATGTCCTGACCTCCCCACCGAGGTAATTACAGAACAATCACCTAAACCACCGGGGCAGGTTTAACCAACGGGTTGTTGCCAGACACGGCCGTACCCCATACATCATGCCGGTTTTGTGGTGGATGATACGGCCGTACCCTCGCTATACTATGCCCCGTCAGAGCAAATGGTTACCAACAAAAAAGTGGTTTATCCTGCACCTTTGCCGGGTATGTACCCAGATTTGGGGATTTACCCTGCAAAATACGCAGGGTAAGACGAATTGTGGGGGTTTATCCCGCATTCGTGCAGTATAATAAGCGATGGCTGGCTCTTTCTCAGTTTAGTATCGCATATGGAGGTTTCGCATGTCCGAACCTGTAACCTATGAAGTGTTGAAGGGATTCCTGGAGGCATTCAATCGCCATGATCTAGATTCCATTATGGGCTATTTCGCAGAGGACTGCGTCTTGTACATGCCGCGCGGCGCGGCACCGCGCGGTAATCGGTATGTGGGGAAGACGGAGGTGCGGGCCGGCCTGGCAAAACGATTTGAAGGCATTCCGGATGTCCATTATGGCGAAGATCGACACTGGGTGTGTGAGGCTTTCGGAGTTTCCGAATGGACCCTGACGGGGACATCTGTGTCCGGGCAAAAAATAGAAGTGCGAGGAGTGGATCTGCTGGAGTTTGCCGAAGGGAAGATCATCCGCAAGGATTCTTTCTGGAAAATCCTGGAGTGATCAGCAAAATCGCAGTCTTGTTTCTGCATCACCAGCGCAAGAGTATGCACAAGCTCGGCTTTGAAATATTGGCGTGATGACCATGAAAAGTATCAACCCTGGTAGAAAGCCAGCTAACAAAGCGTGCGCCGGATGGCTGGGGCTCGGCGCGTTTTTTGGGCATTGTTCTGTGTCTTGGCAGTTTCCCGTTTCCGAGCCTGTTTCTCCCCAGCCACCGGTAACGCAGCCGTTAGGAAGGCTTTTGATATAGCAAGGAGGACAACACGGCCGTACCCCCTTCCTCTATCGCCACACAAAAGACCCGAAGGGTTTTGGAAACCCTTCGGGTCTTGTCGTTTACGGCTTGCGGATAGTGGCAGGTAGATGCCTGACAGTGGGCATTTTAAGTGATCTTTTCCAGCCGGTCATCTTCTTCTGGTTCAGCGGCGGGCACGGCCGCCAAAAATGCCTCGAAATCCGCCCGGCTCCCTTTACTGGCTTCTTCCCGCAAATAATCTATCGTGCGCAAGGCGCTGATCTTCTCCGCCGCAGCTAAGGTCAGGAACTGGTTAATCGAAACCCCTTCCTCCTTAGCCAACTCCTTGATCTGTCTATGCAAACTGTCTGGTAAACGAATGGTCAGCAGTCTCATAACGACAACTATGCCGCCGCGAACAACGAATGTCAAATATAGGACAAGACCCGAAGGGTTTTGGAAACCCTTCGGGTCTTTTTGTTTTACGGCCTGACGATGATGGGCAGGTAGACCACCGAATTATCCGGCGGTGGGGGTGGGCCGCCGGGGATGATGAGAGTGGCGGTGTCGCTGGCGGATGTGTTGTTGGCGGACACGGCCGTACCCGTCACCACATACGTCCCCCCACCCGTCGCTGTCACCGTCAGCAGCAGGGAAGCGGTGCTGTGCGCGGGCAAGGGCAGGTCGGGCAGTTCCACCTGGCTGCTGGCCCCCGGCACGCTGCTCTGGAAGCTGTAGGTTGTGACCACATTCCCCGTGTTGGTGACAATGAGCGTGAAGGATGCCGTCAGCGTTCCCGTCGGCATGGTCTGGCTGGTGGGTGTCAGTGCCACCGTCACCGCTTCATAGGGCAGGATCGTCACCGGCCGGGTGTCCTGGCTGATGATGGCGCTTTCCGTCTGGGATTGGGCCGCCACTACCAGATCAACTGTGCCCGGCAGCAGCGTCTCCATGTCATCGGCCGTCAGGGCGATGGTTTGCGCCTGGCCGGGGCTGAGCGTCACCGTATTGCTGGCAAAGGTGGCTACCGTCGCCAGCACGCCGGCCACCTGCAACTCAAAGGTGTCGTCCACCAGCCCGGTATTGCGCACTTCCACCTGCCACACGGCCGTATTGCGTGGATCCACACTCGTCGGCCCGGAGAGAATACTGATTTGCACCCCCCGATTGCCCACCTGCACCACGCCGGTCACGTCGGCGGTGGCGGTGGGGTAATTTTGACCAACGGCCGTCGCCGTCACGTCATAATCCCCCAATGCGGTGCCCACCGGCGGCGTCAGCAGCAGCGTCAACGGGCGGCTGTTCATGTAGTAGGGTGGCAGGGTCACGGCCGTGACCGGCTGCCCATTGTCCAGTAATTCCACACCCCACCCGGCGGGCGCGGCCACGTCCAGATCAAACGTCTCTTGCACATCGCCGCTGTTGGTGACGGTGAGGGTGAGTACGGCCGTGCTGCCCGGCCCGGTCACGGCCGGATCGGGGGCCAGGGCCAGGTCTACGGCGGGTACGGCCGTGATTTCCAGAATGGCGTCGGCGCTGTCAGCCGCGCCGCTGGCAATGGCTGTTACGTGCAGGTTGAACGGCTGTGGCCCGGCTTCGTCCGCGCTGGCGGTAAAGGGGAAATCGGCTGATTGCCCGGCGGGGACAAAGAAACTGCCGGGCAGAGTCACATCGGCCAGACCGGACGGGGTGACGGTGTAATTCTGGTCGGCCGCCTCCATGTTGGTGATGGTCAAGGTATAGGCGGCTGTTTCGCCCACTGCCGCCGTTTGATAGGCCGGGTTGATGGCGGCGTCCACGCCGTCGGTGATAGTCAATTCGGCGGCCACGTCCTCATCACTGTTGCCATTGTCAACGTTAACGAGCAGGGGCAGGGTATCAGGCACGGCCGTAGCCGGAATCGTCACAGTCAGCGGCACGGTAATGGTGCTGTTGGCCGGGACGGGCACACTGGCGGGGGCCGTTGTCCAGTCGGCCAGCGGCCCGCTGATGGTGACGGTGTAAGTGTCCGGTGTGGCCGCCAGATTGGTGAGGGAGAGGGTGTACACGGCCGTGCCGCCCGCCGGTCTGGTGTGTAAGGGTGGCTCCAGGGCGGCCAGCCGGGCGGCGGTGACGTAGAGCGGCGGCAGCGTCAGATAGTTGGAGCCACCGGCCAGGGTGTAGGCCACCTGCGTCCCTTCGGCCACTTTGCGCACTTCGCCGGGCTGTAAACCTGTGACCAGGCTTTGGAAGGTGCGGGTGACGGCGGACGCAGTCCAGTTCTGGCTGTAATCCCAACCATACGTCGGGTCGGCGGATGTGCTGGGCGGCACGTTGAAGCTGCCCGGCAGCACGGCCACGCCGGTAATGGCCGCTGTGTGCGTCAGGTTGACGCTGTAATTGGGCAGCGGATGGACGAGTTCGGTCTGGGTACGGTAGGTGTTGTGGGTCTCCCAACTCGGCACCTCATTAAAGGGTACGGTCAGGTCGTCTTCGATGTTGGTGATGCTGTAGTTGAGTTGGTGCCACAACGGCCGTGCCGGCCCCCACACACCATCAAAACCAAAGACGCGGATGCCACCAAAGGCAGGCACGATGATTTCGGCGTAGCCGTCGCCGTCCACATCGGCGGCTACAGGTACGTCGGTGCCGGTAGCGGAGTAGGCGAGGGGTTCGTTGAAGAGGATGTTCCCGGTACGGCCGTCGTAAATCGTGAAGCCCTGCCCGTCCCCATTCCACAAAATTTCAAACGCACCGTCGCCATCCAGGTCGGCAGCGGAGGTGTTGAGCGGCGAACTGTCGGGCGCGGGTGTCGTCCAGATGAGCGTGCCATCCGCCTCAAAGGCGTAGAGGGTGCCGCCGTTGAACAGGGAGGAGGCGATAATTTCTACTGCGCCGTCGCCGTCAATGTCGGCGATGTTGACGCCGCCGGTACGGCCGGGGTCGAGCGGGGCCGTCCATTGCACCGAGCCGTCTGCACCGTTGAAGGCAAAGAGCAGCGTTTCGGAGGCCATCACCGCTTCCGGCAGGCCGTCCCCGTCCAGGTCAGCGACGGCGGGTGCACCGTAAGCGTGTAGGGGGTTGGTGAACACGGCCGTCCACACGATTTGCGGCGTGCCCAGGTTGTAATCATACAGGGTGAGCGTGTCGTTATAGTCGTGTACCAGAATGTCCAGCAGGCCGTCGCCCGTCAGGTCGGCCAGGACGGGGATGCCCCAACTGTCGGTATCGGCCGTTTGCCAGGCAATCGTGCCATCATGTTCAAAGACCACCAGATTGGTATTCAGGTTGATGGCAATTTCCGGTTCCGGGTCTAAGTCCAGATTGCCCACGCTGGGTGTGCCATAAAAGCGATTGGAGGCAACGGTATTGGTGTACCAATAAGTTGTCCCATCGTGGTGGTAAGCGTACATGCCCGAAGTGTTGGCGGTGACGATTTCCGCGCCGGGCTGCCCATCCAGGTCGGCAATGGCTACGCCGCCGACATGCTCGAAGCCGTTGAAGATGTTGTAGGCCACGCTCCAGATGATGGGGTCGCCATTGCCCGCATCCTGCCCGTCGCCGCGCAGCACGAACAGTTCACCGTTTGGCCCCAGATGGCTGGCGGTGAGGGCGATTTCCACCGTGCCGTCGCCGTCCAGGTCGCCGGTGGCCAGGGCGGAATGCACACCGCCCCACCAGGACGCGCCGCCGGTACGGGCACTCTCCCACCATTCGGCCAGCGGTTGGTAGGCGATAGGCGGCTGGTTGCTGGCGAAGGCATCTACGCGCATGGCGTTGTTCTGGTCTATGTACACAACGTGCGCTCCTTCGCCAAAGCCGCTGAAGTGGTGGGCGATGGGTTGCAGCGAGAAGGGGTAAGACAGGTCAACTGTTTCCACAAACTGCCCGTCTACATACACATCCATCAATGGTGTGCCTACGTTGTGGCTGAAACCGTAGAAGGTGAAGCTGTCGCCGGTGAAGGCGTACCAGAGGTTGCCGGGATAGTTGCCCGCGCCGTTAACGATGTAGTCGCCATTGATGCCGTTGGGATGGCTGACGGTGTTGAGCAGGTCGCTGGTGTGGATACGGCCGTTCAGTTCCACCTGGCTGGCATTGACCATCTCGTCCGGCATGGGCTGGCCGTCCCACACGTCAATGTAATCCAGGTAAATGCGGTGCTGCGGGCTGGGCGGGTCGGGAATGCCCAGAACGGTGACGCTGATAGTGTGTGTACCCGTCAGCAGGCCGGTGACGGGGAAGCTCTTCACGCCGGAATTGGCGCTGTAGGTACCCACCGTGCCGTAGCTGACGCCGTCCACGAAGATTTCGGCCTGCCCTCCGTATTGGTTGGTGAAGAAGCCGACGCTGGCCCAACGGCCGTCGAAGGTCAAACTCACCGTGTCATTAGCAGTCGTGGAAAGGACAGAATAGCCATTGCTGACATCCCATTGATACTCCTCGCTCCAGCTTGACGGCCGTTGGTTGTAAGCCGCCACGCCGTTGTAGACCAGGGCGGGGTCGTCCTGTTCGTAGCGGACGACGCCAGTGTAAACGGGAGTCTGGTAAAAGGGCGGGCTGCCCGGTGTGGTGAAGGCGTCTACGGTCAGTTCGCCATGATACCGTTCCAGTTGTAGCACGTGCAGGCCAGGGCCGAGATCGTTGAAGGAGAAGGTGCGGCTAACAACGGTGTCGTTGTACAGGTTGATTTCGGCTAGCGGTTGGCCGTCTACGCTAACCTTTGTCCACTGGCTGCCCTGGTTGTTGGCAATGGCATGGAAGGTGATGGAATCGCCGGTGAAGGGGAACCAGGCGTTGGCCTGGCCGGTGATGGCGTCTTGCAGGTATTGGCCGCCGCTGGCCTGCGGGCTGCTGTTAAGTGCCCAACGGAAACTGCGGTGGATGCGCTCATCCAGTTCCTCGAACGTGCCATCAGGCAGCGGCGTGCCGTCCCACACATCAATGTAATCCATTTGCACCAGGTCGTTGTTGGCAAACGGGTTCTTCTGCCCCAGGACATTGATGGTCAGGGTGTGGCTGCCGGAGGCCAGGCTGTGGTAATAGACGGAGACGGTGGTGGGGTCGCGGCGGTAGGCGTCTATGATGCCCTGGCTGACGCCGTCTATGAAGATTTCGGCGTAACCACTCTGGATTGCGCCGTAAAGCCCAACGCCGACGCTGACGCCATTGAAGGTGAAGCTGATGGTATCACCTGGATTGCCGGAAGAATACATGTAATGGTCGCTGACCACATCGTTAAACTCACTGCTCCAGGTGGAGGCCGTTTGCGGGAAAGGAACGCCGTTGTAGAGGATGGGGGCGTCGTTTTCTTCGTAGCGGTGGAAGCTGCCGATAGTGGGCGGTGGCGGGGCCGGTTCAGTGGCGGGCACAGTGAATAAATCCATGGTGGCCGCGCCGCGAAAGGCACGCACGGTGAGGACGTGGGGGCCTGCGCCGAGGCCGTCGAAGGTGATGGTATGGGTGTGGACGGTGAAGTCGCTTAGTTCATAGTAGCCGCGGAAGTTGTCGTCGGTGTAGAGGGCGATTTTTTCGGAGCTGCCATAGATCATGGCCTGGAAGGTGATGGAGTCGCCGGTGAAGGGGAACCAGGCGCTCTGGCCGTTGCGGTAGTAGCTGCCGCCGCTGGCGTTGGCGTCGTTCTGGTTTGCCCAACTGCTGCTGCGCCAGACGCGCACGTGGTCTTGTTCGTAGGCGCCGTTGGGCATGTCGGTGCCGTCCCAGGTGTCAAAGTAGTCCAGGCTGACGCGCGTTCCCGTGCTGAACGGGTTTTGTGTGCCGGTGACGCTGACGGTGATGGTGTGGGCGGCGTTGGTCAGGTTAGCGAATGTGACGCGCTTGACGTCGGCATAGCGGCTGTAGAGGTCTACGGTGCCCTGGCTGACGCCATCTATGAGGATTTCGGCGTAGCCGCTCTGCCCGGAAGTGTAGAAGCCGACGGCGACCCAGGTGCCGCTGAAACTGTAGCTGGCTGTGCTGCCGGTGGTACTGGAGCGATGGTAGCTGCCGCCGCTAGGCACGGCGTCATTGAAGCTAGTCCAGGAGCCGGTGTAGGTCACGGCCGTGTCGCTGTTCTCCGTGCGGGTGATGGCCCATGTTGTTGAGGGGGTGAGCAGGTGAGGGGGTGATGAGGTGATGGGTCCATCGGTGATCGGTTCGATGATGTCCTGGCTATCGGTCATCGGTAATCGGTGATCGGTCATCGGTTCGGGTTCGGCCACCGTGACAGATGCGAACCGCCCCCCAAGCAGCGACTCTTCACCGCTCACTGCCAACTGCTCACCGCTCACTGCTAACTGCCCACTCAGCAACGGCCGTTCCACCCAATCAACCAACGTTTGCGTCGAAGTCGGCGGCAGGATCGTTTCGCCGAGCAGTTCGGTGGTGATGGTGGTGGTGACGGTGATGTCGCCGGAAGGCACGATGAGTGGGCTGACGCTGTGGGCGACGCCTAAGCCCTGCCCAACACCGAGATAGCCGATGCCGGA
Source organism: uncultured Ardenticatenaceae bacterium (assembly GCA_964467705.1). Taxonomy (GTDB): domain Bacteria; phylum Chloroflexota; class Anaerolineae; order Promineifilales; family Promineifilaceae; genus CAADGU01. Next base: position 20,694 of record CAYXUZ010000089.1, read on the forward strand.
GCCGTCGGATACGGCCAGATCAACGGTGAGGGTGTAGACGCCGGCCGCCCAGCCGGATGTGTTGACGGTAGCCAGATCGTAAGCGCGGGGGTTGCCGATGAGCAGGGTGACGGGGATGTCATCGCTCCAGGTGGGGCTGCCATCCGGGGCCAGGATTTCGGTGTGGGCAATGAGGTCTTGCCGGATACCGGCCACGTTGGCCACGGTGACGCTGAGGTCGGTGCTGCTGGTGCCGGTTTCGACGAAGGGGGGATCGGCGGTTACGGCCGTGACCTGCACAAATTTGTCTACCACGTTGAGGCGGGCAACGGCCGTGTCGGTGGCGAGGATAGAATCCTCGGCTACGACGGTGGCGGTGAGATCATAGCTGCCCAGGCTGGCGGGGGTGGTGTTGATAGGCAGCACGGCCGTGTCGTCGGGGTCGAGCGTGGGGTTGAAGGTCTGGTCGCCGCTGGGGGTGGTGACGGTGACGGCGTAGGTGGCGGCCAGATTACCCTGGTTTTCTACCGTTAAGGTGAGCGTGGCCGTATCACCGAGCAGGATGGCGTCCAGGTAGGGGGTGAAGCGGGCATCGGGCAGGTACGCTTCGATAGCACACAGTTCATCGCTGAGGGTGGAGACGGCCGTGCTGATGTCGCCCAGGTCGGCCAGGATGTCGGTGGGAGTGGTATGGGTGGCGAGGGTGGTCACGGCCGTTTCGATGGCGTCTACGGCCGTGAGCAGGGTACTGGTGGCGTGGGCATAGTTGACCACATTTTGCCCGGCGGCGACGGTGGCGTCCCGCTGCGCCAGATCACAGCTACCATCGGCGCAACTTGCTTCCAATGTACTCATCGCCAGCGCCAGAGATTGCAACGCGCCGGCAAGCGCCTGGCTGCCCAGATTGCAGCTATCGGCGGCCTCATACACCGGGCCGGTGAGCGGGCTGACGATTTGTACTTCGGCTTGCGCGTATTGGGTGTAACTATCCGGCGCGGAGGAGGCGAACCAGAGCGGGTAGCGGCGGCCGACTTCGGCGGTAGTGACGTTGAGGGTGAGGGTTTGGGCGTCGGTTTCGTCAACGGCTAAGGAGATTGGAGATTGGAGATTGGCGATTGACCAGCCAGCGACGGGCAGGGTTGGCGTGATGGGGAAACTGCCGGAGGCGTTGCCGACGTTGCTCATGCTCAATTCAATCGGCTGGCTGCTGCTGTCCGCCGTCATGTAGAGGACGGGCGGGCTGATGAACAGGTGATTGTGCGCCTGGCCGGGCATCGTCCAGGGGATGGATACGCTGTCGTTCAGGCTGCCGCCGTCCGTGGCGGTGACGTTGAGGGTGAAGCTGGCGCCGGGCGACGGCCGTGTGGGTGGCGCAACGTACAATCCCACGCGGGTGCGGTGGAACGGCGGCAAAGTGATATTGGCCGTTGTCTGTTCCAGGCCGTTCAAAATGACCCAACCGGCGGGCGCGCCAGTTGCGTTCAATGTGAGCGTTTTGGTGACGCTGCTCTGGTTATGCAGGCTGAGGCGGAAGGCGGAGTTGGGCATCTCGCCCTCGCCGTCGTTGGTTTCATTGGACACGGCCGTGCTGCCAGCAACCACGGGGATGGTGATGTTCTCTTCCACCTGGTAGCTCAGGTCAAGGGCCTGCTGGGTGGGCACGGTAATGGTGTGTTCGATGGTTTCAATGAGGGCGCGGTTTTGGCGGGACTGGCCGACGATGGTGATGGTGTAATCGCCAACGGCCGTGCCCGCCGGAGCCACAATCTGCACGATGTCCGTGTCCGTAAAACCGACGCTCCAACCGGCGGGCACATATGTCCACACATCCAACTGCCCGTTGAAGTTGGCCTGGGCGTTGATGTCCAGCGCGTAAACCGAGAGGGGGACGGCCGTGCCCGCACCAGAAGCCGTCAGCGTGAAAGCGGGCGGGCCACCACTGCCGGTGACAGGAATGACTTGCCCGGCATACTCGGTGGGCGTTAATTGGTCGGTCTGATAGCCAAAAGGCATCTGTGGCAGTGGGATGGCCGTGTGGTCGTAACCGGCGATCAGGTATTGTTCCAGGCCGCAGTTGTCAATGGGGCAGAGCGGGGCGGGCAGATAAAACCAGGGGGTAGTGGAACCGCCACGCAGCGCGGGCGCGGTGGGGTCGGGTGGTTCCCAATCGTCCAGGCAGGCCGCGCCAGAACCAGCGCCGGGGTTGCCTTGCAGGGCAGGCACCACATTATCCACGATGCAGTCAAACCACAACTGATGCACCGATTCGCCAAAATCGTCCCATGTGCTCCACACTTCCCAGGCGATTTCGGCGATCATCTGGGCGTATTCGATCAGTGCGCCGTGCGTGCCATCGTCGAGCACACTCACGGCCGTGCCCTTCACGGGATCAATCTCCCACCAGCCCAGACGCGGTTCGCCGTCAATGAGGACGGGCGCCTGGGGAATCAGCACCTCTTGTCCGGCGATGAGGGCAGCGGCGGCGTAGCCGTAGCTGTTGGGGTCAGGCAGGTAGAGGTCGAGCAAATCCAATTGGTTCGGCTTGACATAGACGAAACCGATACCTTGTGCCTGGGCTTCGTCGAAGATGCGGGCGGTGGTGACGGGGGTTTCGCCGAGCGGATGGCGCAGCGCGTCTCCTTCAAAGTAGGATTCGGCCACGGCTTTCACCCATTGGGCGGTGCGGGCGGCAGCCAACGGCCGTCCCGGAGCCACAATCACGGCCGCGTTGGTATTGCGCAAATCTACCGAGCGGGTAGCGGCGTCCTGCACGCTGACGCCCTGCATGATGATGATGCGCGGCTGGTTGTAGAACAGTTTGACGCCGAGGTTTTGCTGCAAATCATCGGCAGCGGGGTCAGCCTGACGGGCAAATTCCAGCCCGGAAAGGCCATAGAGGAGGGCGCGGGTCTGTTCGATGAGGACGGCCGTGTCCCCCACCTGGTCTTGCACTTCCGGGGCGGTCAGGTCTTCGCGGGGCAGAGCGTCTACGGCCGTAGCCAGGGTGAACATCTTTTGCTGCAAGGTGGTCTGTTGGCGTTGGGCAAAGTCGTTGTTACGTAGATGGTTGGGCAGGAAGACGGCCGAAAAGGAGTCGGCAAAGCTGATGAATGGCGCATTGTCATCAGACGGCGAGATGTTCGGATTGCCACCGAGCAGGCGCACACCGGGGCCGATCAAATCCTTGACGGGGCGGGTGAAGGTCTGGCTGTTGCCGTCGGGGTCGGTGAGGGTGAAGGTGAGCCATTCGGCGGTGGTGAAGGTGGTCGCCAATGGGAAGTTGGTGAGCAGGTCGGTGAACGGTTCGCCGGTTGTCACCAGGTCAGCGCCGTTCACGCCCAGGTAGGGGGTATAGGTGTGCTGCACCGTGCCAAAGACCATGCCGCCGGGTACATTCGAGTCCACCAGATGGCCCAGGATGAGTGCTTTGCTGGCCAGTTGGGCGGTGCTGTAGGTGGCGGTGAGCGGGACGAAGGTTGTCAGGTTCGTGCCGCCGACGGGGAAGGTCTGGTACTGCTCCACTTCCAGGCTGAAGGCGACTTTGTGACGCAGGCTGTCGGGGATGGCGGCGATGCGGTCATTGCTGCCAGGCGTGGCGAAGATGTCGCCGGGTTGGGCGGCCGGGAAAGAGGGGTCGAGGTTCGTCCAGCCGCTGCCGGGCAGGTACGCTTCCACCCACCAGTGATCTTGCACAATGGCTAACAGCGCCGGGTCGTTGAGCGGGTCGGCGGTGGGTTCGTCGGCGGGTTGGGAACCGGCCAATCCATGCACAGGGGGGAACATGCTGGTAATGAGGAGTTGGGCGTTGGTGGTGTTCAGCGAGCCGTGACGATAGCGGGCAGGGATGCCCGCGCTACGCAGCATGGCGATGAGCAGGCTGGATTTGTCCAGGCTGTTGCCCGCTTCGCCCCAGAGGGTGCCGCGTGTGCCGCGCAGGGAACCTTTGTAGGGGTCATAGGCGAAGTCGCGTACCTGGTAGAAGGCGGTGAGGGGGTCTTGGGTGAAGACGGCCGTGGCCCAGAGCATATCGCTGTCGTGGCTGTCGGCGTCGAGGGTGGGTTGGGTGAAGCTGACGCTGACGGCGGTGGGGATGATAGTAGACGGCCGTGCCGCAGCCGATACCTCTTCACCCCACATGGCTGCGGAAACGGTCGCGCCATTGTCTAGTTCCACAAAATCCGGCGCAGTGGTCGGGGCGGCGATGGTGACGGTGACCAGGTGGCTGGCCTGGGGCAGCAGGTCGGGCAGTTGCCAGGTGATGGTGCTGCCGTTGACCGTGCCGCCGTTGGCGTCTACCAGCGTGCCGTTGGTCAGCGTCAGTTGCAGTTCCGGGTCAGCCAGGGTGTTCATGTCGTCGGTGAGATCGTAGGCGGCCAGCAGTTCGACAGTGTCAGTGAGCGGGGTGGTCTCCGGGATGTCCGGCTGCAAGGTAGGCGGCAGATTGTTGCTGACGGTGTAGCTGATGACGATAGTGCTGCCGGCGGTGGTGGTGGATTGGACGCGGCTTACAGAGAGGGGGTGAGGGGGTGACAAGGTGACAAGGTGATTGGGTG
>CAYXUZ010000090.1:0-967 GCA_964467705.1 uncultured Ardenticatenaceae bacterium
CCAGTCTACCTTAAAGTCGCTGTTTTTTCTGTCCTAATTCTTTAGGCCATTATACTGTTCTGTCACTGAAGTTATTACCCTTGTGGCAGCGGCTGTGGAGAAACGGCTTCCGGCGTTTTCTGTTGCCATCCATCCATGTTTACACCCTTAACGAGCAGCCAGATGGGGAAGGCAATTTCAGCGATGGCGATGACCACGGCATTCAAACCCGGTGTGGTTGTGTATGATGGCACCAGTAATAAGCCGATTGTGTCAAGCAGATAACCAACACCAGCGGCTATAAACAGGATGCCCAGCACTTTGGGGAAATAGCCTGATTTGTAAATCAAGTAGCCCAGAATCAGCACATGCGGCACTAAAAAGGCGATGCCGATGGTAAAGCCAATGCTGTGGGCATCCAGGAACAACGTTACCAGCGCATTGAGTTGTTATTGCCCAAAAGCGATCAGGTAATTGTCCCCTGTCAAAAGTTGCAAAACAAAGTAGTAATTCAGCAGATTAAGGCCGTGAATGGTTGTCATTGCTATGCGGGAAACGGCCGTTACCAGCGACAGCATCTTATTCACCGGTTTAAACAAAACGTACAGCACCACAGACAGCACGATTTCGCTCAACAGGATAATCAGTTCCATGCCAATGGCGCCCACGCGGAACAAGGATTCGGAACTGGCGATGTTGGCAACGGTGGCCGCAGCATCACCTGGCACAATAAATTGTTCGGGAATCACAAAATGAGCAAAAATAGCAGCAACAGTAATAATCAGATACAAAACACCAGCGATGCGAGCGTAAGCGTTTGGGGACAATTCGTTAACTTTGGTTTTCATTTCAAATTTTTCCTTTTATGGTCGGGCGGATTGTCAATCCGCCCATACAGTTGAGACCGATTACTCAAGGCAGTTGACTGAGCGCAGCGGCAATCCTAAATCATGCACTTTTTTGAGCAATCCGTGCAAGGCGGCCTGAT
>CAYXUZ010000090.1:977-10886 GCA_964467705.1 uncultured Ardenticatenaceae bacterium
CCATCATCTGTCAGCGTGATCGCGAGGCCAACAAACCAGTCCGACCATTGACGACCCAGGTGGCCTTCGAGTCTGAGTTGGTAAATTCGGGGTGCATCTGGCTCGGTACTAAAAGTGTGTTCGTCAGACATCATCTTATGCCAGCAGGATTGGAGTGGTTTAAGTAGGGCAGGTAACACCAGGATCACCGGCGCGATTAGCGTCCGGTGATCCTCCTGTCAGGCGAAGCCATTGACCAAAACGATTGAGGATGTGGCTAGGCTTTTTCTGCTTTACCCTTCTTATCGCTTTTGGGGAGATGGGAAATCCCCCAAAAGAGAATGTCCGCACCACTGGCCGAAAAGAAAATGAATAACGATATGCCGACGGGGGAACCCCAGGATAAAACAGTGTATAAAACGTCCATGACTAACTCCTTTTTTTGAATAGGTGATTAAGTTGATGCCCTAACAATACCAGTCAGATGGGAGTACTGTCATACATCGAAAGAGGTATTAGGGGATTAGTTCTGTTGAATTGGGAGAATTAAAAAGGAGGGCTGTTGCCCCGCCTTTTTTGAGGATGATTTGAGTTGTGCCGACGATCAGGCCGAGGTTATGATGCCCAATGCCCTGGCTTTAGCCACCGCCTGGGTGCGGTTCTTGACGCCCAATTTGCCATAGATGTTGCGGGCGTGAACTTTTACGGTGTGCAGCGAGAGATAAAGCCGATTGGCGATTTCTTGATTGGTTAACCCTTCAGCGATGAACTGGAGCACTTCAATTTCGCGCTCGCTGAGTGGTTCGATGAAGACATCTGTGACGGCTGGCGGTGTGGACGATGGCATCGGTTCAGCGTCGGCAGCGGAAAAGGCCGCCAGCAGTTGGCGTACAGTTCCCGGTTCAACTCCACGCGCTAACGCTTTGTAGAGCATATGAGCCATCGGCGCTCCTTCATCCACAAAGAGGCGAATCAAGCCGCCCGGTGCGGCCAATGTCAATGCTTCACCCAATCGTTCCAGCGCCTGTTCACATTCACCTGTGGCATCGAGAGCCAGCGCTTGCAGCACCGCCACGCGGAGTTGTTGATCTGCCCACTCTTTTGCTTCTGCCTGCTGGCGCACCGGTTCCAGCAGGGCTAATACTGCGCTGGGATTGCCTTGCGCCAGCTTCACGCGAGCTTGACTGAGGGGGAGATCATGCGTTTCGGCTAATTGGGCGGCGGCTGTTAGATTGCCCTGGTGTAGGAGTGTTTGGACGCGTACGGCCGTTATCTCCCCCACCCAATGATCAAAATGCTGCTGCTGTATGAACTGCTCCGCTTCTGCCAACAGCGTCAAAGCACCCGCCGCATCGCCCTGCGCCAGCTTCACACGAGCCAGCAGAACACCGCAAGCCGCTGGTGTATCCACATTTTCCAACTGCCGCGCCAATTCCAGACCTTGCTGCCCATACTGTTCGGCCGCCGCCAAATCGTTCCATTGATAATGGATGCGGGCCAGTCCCACACACGCCTCGCACGCCCCCGGCCACGGCGGGTCGCCCATTAAATTCAGGATATGCTGAAAAGTTTCCGCCGCTTGATGGGCCTGGTTTTCTGTTTCCTGAATCTGTCCCAGACAGGTCGTTGCTGCTATTTCCGTCATGATATTGCCGGACTTCTGGCTTTGAGCAATGGTTTCGGCATGAGCCTGACTGGCCGCCGCCCGATCTCCCTGCACCTGATAGGCATAGCCCAGCGTCCAGGTTGTGGTGGTGCGTATCGGCGCGTTGTCGGGGTGCAAGAGTTCCAGGGCGCGGCGTGACTGCGTGATGATTGTGTCGGCCTGACTTTTGGTAACGGCCAACATGGCGCGTATGGCCGCAATTTGGCCGAGCAGATCATTTGTTTTGTTATCTGGGGGTGCGTTTTGTAGCGCCGTTTCGCCTGCTTGCAGGATTTCTTCGATGTTGTCGTGCAGCCAACCGGTCATGGTTAAGACGGAGGCATACGTTACCCACAATGATGGCCTGGTCTTAAATTCGGCTTCCGGCAAGGCATCTAACCAATGCTGCACAGGAGCCACCTCGCCCCGAAAGTAGAGGGGTAGACCTTCGCCCTCAATCAGACGCAGTGCGCGCTCCACGTCATTGGCCTCAACTGCGTGATGAAACGCTTCCAGTTCCAGATTGTTGGTTTCGTACCATTGGCTGGCGCGGATGTGTAATTCGGCAATGTCGTCCGCCTCGGTGCTTTGCTGCAATCGCTGCCGCAGCAAATCGGCGAAGAGGTGATGAAAACGATACCAGTGCCGCTCATTATCCAGCGGAACGAGGAACAGGTTGGCCCGCTCCAGCGCTCCAGAATTGCCTGCCCATCATTTTGCCCGGTAAGAGCGTCGCACAAAGTGCCGGTTAATTGGTTGAGCACGGCCGTTTGCAACAAAAACCTCTGCACACTTTCCGGCTGCTGGGATAGCACCTCTTCCACCAAATAATCCAGTACAAAACGATGACTGCCGCTGAAGGTTTGGATGAAACGGGCTGTGTCATCTTGATGGCCTTGCATGGTGATTGCCGCCAATTGCAAACCGGCAATCCAGCCTTCGGTGCGTGCTTCCAGGGCGGCAATGTTTTCTTGCGAAAGCTTGAGACCCATCATTTGGTTGAGGAAAACGGCCGTTTCATCATGGGTAAAGCGCAAATCGGCGGCACGTAGTTCGGTTAATTGACCGCGCACACGCAGCCGAGCCATGGGCAAATTGGGGTCTTCGCGGGTGGTGATGACCAGGTGCATTTGCGGTGGCAGATGGTCGAGCAGGAAGGTGAGTGCGTGGTCAATGGCGGGCGCATCAACGACGTGGTAATCATCCAGGACGAGGGCAAATTCTTGGGGAACGGCCGTGATTTCGTTGAGCAAGGTGGTCAGGATGGATTCTGTCGGCGGCTGCCCTGATGAAAGCATCGCCGCGGCCTTTGTCCCCATCGCCGCATTGAGTGTTTGCAAAGCGGCAATGAGGTATTGCAGAAAGCGGGTGAGGTCGCTGTCCCGTTCATCCAGAGAGAGCCAGGCAAACGGCCGTTCACAACCAGCAACCCATTCTGTAATCAGCGTTGTTTTGCCAAAACCGGCAGGCGCGGAGATCAAGGTGAGCCTACACTGCTGCTGTAATCCCTGATTGAGTTTTGCGATGAGATGGGGACGGGGGATGAGAGACGGCCGTAGTCGGGGCACATACAATTTCGTTTGCAACAAGTCGCCAGACATGACCTCATTATATGGAGAAAGGAGGATAGGGGCGAGAAACGGCCGTTTTGTTGAGGCCACACACTAGCCCGAGGGGCAGGGTAGCAATTTGTCACCCTTTAAGCAAACACCTTTAGCAACTCGCTGCCCCACAACCCAAACAGATAAAGCCCCAAACCAAACGCCATATGATTCATCAAACTTCGAACTCTTGCCTGAGCCGGATTGGCCGTCTTCGCTGCCGCAACCCCCAACCCAAATTCCGGTTGCATCATGAAGAAAGGTGCACCAACTGTGCCCACACCAAAGAGAAGCGCCGGAAACAATGTTGGGCATAAAAGCCAATCAGACCCGATGATTGCGACAAAAATAATGGCAAATGTGACGCCAATCGTGTAGTGGGCGAGCCACCCTACCGTACATTCTGCGCTTTTCGCAGGAGAGGCGGCAATGTTCGCATGCCTGAAAGTGCCTTCCGGCATATATCGCAGCCAGCGTCCAACGAGGCAGATGTTAGATGGGGTTATCTTAAAAGCATATTTCAGAAACAACCCCCAAAGATCAAACGTCAGCGTTGCCCCAAGCCCCATAAAGATGGCTTGTACGAAAAGAAGAAGGAAACTATTCATGATACACCTATTTACAAATCACTATTTGCACTCGATTCAACAAAATTTACCGACAGCAAAGGCATTCCTAAATCGCGCACCTTTTTGAGGACACCATGCAGGGCGGCTTGATCAACGATGGAGCCAGTCAGCAGCGTGCTGTCATCGGTATCTAGCAGGATGTTCAATCCCTCAAACCAACCCATCCACTGCTGACTCAGATGGCCTTTGATCCTGATTTGGTAAATCACTGGTTGCTCCATGTCCGATTTTGCACTCGGTTCATCTGTCATTCTTGCGTCCTACGGCGATGACAACATTCCCTTTTTTATGGCCGGCATCCACATAACGGTGCGCCTCAACCATGTGTTCAAGTGGATAGCAGCGGTCAATCACCACTTGAATCTCTCCCGCTTCGATTGGCTCGCGGATGAAGATCAAATTTTCCAAACTTTCTTTCGAGTTCAGTCTGGCAATCGTCACATAATTTCCATTCGGGGAGAGTGCTTTGGCGTATTTTGATTTGGGGAATTTCGCCACCGTATCAAAGATAATGTCATATCGTTCTTCTCTGGCTGCAAAATCCTCTTTTGCGTAATCAAGAACGTGATCGGCTCCCAGTGATTTCACCATGTCCAGGTTCGCTGTGCTGCAAACGCCGGTCACTTCTGCCCCAAAATATCTGGCAAGCTGAATCGCATAGGTTCCCACGCTTCCCGATGCGCCATAGATGAGAACTTTTTGTCCGCGCTGAATATTTCCCTTGCGCAGCAGGCGCAGGGCTGTCGTCGCCCCAATGGGAACGGCCGTAGCCTCCTCATACGTCATATTGGCCGGTTTGAGCGTCACCATCGCCGTTTCAGGCAGGCATTTATATTCCGCGTAAGCGCCAAAATTCTCCGTCAGCGTCGAGGCAAATACCTGATCGCCTACCTTGAAGCGTGTTACGGCGCTGCCTACAGCTTCCACATCACCCGCAAGTTCCATGCCGTAGATCGTATGTTTTGGCTTTGTGAGTCCCAGCGTAATCCGAGCCGGAATCCAGAACATCGGCGGAACCGTAAAGCTACGCATCCGACAATCCCCGGCTGTCACGCTCGTTGCGTAAACCTTGATCAATATTTCATTATCTTTTGGCGTTGGTTTTTCAACTTCTCTGAGTTGAAGCACTTCCGGTGCCCCATATTGTGTCGCTACAATTGCTTTCATTTCAACACCTTCCTCTTAGGATAAAAATTTGTGTATATTCTTATTGCATGTCAGAAACAATTGCGGATGGGAAACGGCCGTTTTTAGATGATTGCCGATGGATAGCCCATTCAGCCACCGCCAAATTAATCACCCAGGCCGCACCCATTAAAACTGCATTTTCAAATTCATTCGGCGTCCCCAAAATCACGGCTCCAACTATCCCCGTCAACACTTGTGTGCCAGCACCCAGCCCAATGGCATAAGCGCGGATCATCCAGGCGCGGTGTCCCGCGATGTCCCGTCGGCGAATGGCCACAAAGCCCAGGATAATCGCCAGAACCATGCCCGTCCCAAACAAGAGCCGCAGCCCATACAGCAGGTCACTGGCATCTTCCGCGCGGGGATAAAAGATGGTCATCCACAGCCCCGAAAGCCCAACGACAAGTCCACATGGAACCAGAATCCGCCCAGCCCAACGATGCCACTTATGGCCACGCTGCCAAAGGCGGCTCACAAACTGGAATGCGCCAAAAATGGCAAACACACCAGCACCGATGATGTGCAGCACGACAGGGTAAGGCGAGGCAAAGAAACGGGCATTCTCCGGTGTAATTTCCGCGCCGCTCGCCAATTCATTCAGGCGTAGCACACCGAAGATGAGGGGGATGATGCTGAGCAAAATCAGGGCAGGCACCAGCCATACGGCCGTACTTTTTCTGCTTCGTACTTTGGTTTTCTGAGACAAATCACGGGCTTTGTCATTAGAGTGGGTATTTGCTTTCATCTTTAAATCCTTCGTAAATCGAATTTTCACATTTCAAATACACAAGTGGTCGTGTGAGCGCTTGTCTATTTCCTGCAATCTCAGGCAACCTGACCCGATTCCGGCGCAATAACTTTCTGGTCAGAAAAAGTTTCAGACGTTTTCTCGCGACGTTCAGAAAAGAGCGCATATCCCAGCCATGCCAGCGCAAGTCCGTGTGGAACCATCACCAGGGACTCATACACGGGCGGAACCAGTGCCGCTACGGGAACCAACACAGACCCGATGACCAGCAAGCCACCTGCCCAGCGCGGCAGGACGCCGGCACGGAACGTAGCAATACCAAACAGCATCGGTCCGAAGATAAACATGGGGCCTGATATATTCCACAAGGTGGGGAGAAGCCCAAGGTCAACCTCACTGACGGCTCCACTAAACATTCCCAAAAAGCCTGTCACAAATTTTGGCAATTCTGTTGCCAGTTGCGGCAGGATAAATGCTTCCACGAAAGATAAGGGCATGATGAGCGCCAGCCAGAGGCTAAACAGGACAAAGCCAACCAGACCCAGCCAGCCAGCCTTTTCCGCTTGCCGCACATAAATCCCGACCATGCCAAACAGGCCAAAAAAGCCCATGGCAACAGCCGCAATGTGGACATTTGCCCAGGTGGCCGTGGTGACAGACGAAGGGATATTCTCCTGATGAAACATCCCCACGATGACGAAGCACAGCCCGGCCACCATGGCAGACAGCCCTGCCAAACGCATCAGCCGGGAGGCGGTCATCTTCATTTTGCTCTTCTGGATTGTGGTGTTTTTCTTTGTATTCATTTGTAACTCTCCTTTTTGAAAAAATTCGTGTTTGGATTTGATTGAAGACAATATACAAATGAATGTGGGGAGCAGTCTTCCCCACATGTGGGGAATTAGGTGGGGATAAATGGAAACAGCAATAAACCATTTAATGCGTAAAACGTGAAACGTAACCAGAGTAAATTTACGTTTTACGAATCACGTTTTACGAAAAATCTCTTGAAATCCCAAAGATCCCAAAATATATTTTAGCTATGCGTTTTGGGGTTATATCAGGCCGAGTTCGATGGCTCGATTGACTGCGGCTCGCCGATTATTAACGTTGAGTTTGTTGTAGATTCCCTTCGTATGGGTGCGCACCGTACTCAAGGCAACCATGAGTTCAGCGGCGATCTCAGGCCCAGACAATTCTGTTTGAAAAAGACGAAGAATTTCAAGCTCACGCTGACTGAGCGGCTCAATAAGCGCAGGGGATGTGGGTGCAGTTGCAATGCTTTCGCTGCTGATTTGTCCACTCCCCAACAACTTGTTGATATAGTCTGGCATGATTCCATGGGCGGCTGCTTCATTAAGCAGCTGCACCATGCTCGCACCCTCGTCCAGGAATATACGTATATACCCTTCCGGCTCTGCTAATTTCAGAGCGCGCTCCAGTTGCGCGAGCGCTTTGGGCAGGTCGCCGCTCGCCTGATACGCAAGTGCCTGAAGGATAAGTATTTCGATCACCCTCCCCATCCGCTTGCCTTCTTCGGCCGCTTTCAAGAGACGTTCCAGTAACCCAATTGCTTCACGGAGCGAGTTTTCTGTAAGGTCAGCTATAAGTATTCTGGCTAGCGTGATGTGCTCAAACTCACGCAGGTAGCTTAAGTCATCCTTTGTAGATAATTTTTGCGCACACGCCCAAGCGAAGGCGTCAGCCAATCTTCCCTGGGCAAGCCACATGCGTATTTTCAACGCCGGGATGGGGCGAACATTGGGGGAAAAATCACCCACATACAGGCGATCTGCCTCTTCGAGCAGGTCGAGTGCGCCATCCAGATCACCCTGTGCTTCTCGTATTCGAGCCATCGCAACGCGCCAGCGAGATGGATTTTTGGGCAGCCCGTTGAGTTCACCCAATTCTTTACTTTTGAGCAGGTGCTGCTCCGCAACATTCAAATCGTTGCGTTCGCACTCAAGTTTGCTCAACCCGACGTGCATGTCGGCCGCGCCGCGCAGGGGAGGCATACCTTGTTTTGTGGCAAGCTGCAAGCCATGCTTGTAACTGTTCATGGCCCCGCGCAGGCGACCTTGCATAAGCTGTATATCGGCCAGAGTCATAGTGCCACCAATCGCGTCTGAGGTGTATCCTGCCTTCTGCAAATACGCCATGCCCTCGGCATAGACTTGATGGGCTGTGTCCAGATCACCACTTGTCCAGAAGGCAAGACCCAGGAGCGCTGATGCGGCTCCGCGCAGAAAATTATCGTCCTGGGGCGCAAGTGCAAGCACTTGTTGGGCGTATTTGATGGTGTTCGTTATATCGCTTTGAATCAGGGCAATGCCGGCATGGTACATCGCCACTGAGCCTGGGAGACGGCAAAAGTCCTCTTTATCGACATAGATGGGCTGCTCACGAATATCTTCTGGCATCTCCAACCACTGTTCGACAGCCCGCAGCCGGGACTCTACACCGTCAAGATGACCATTTTGCAGTAACGTGCCCGCATAGTGGACAGTGAGGACGGGTCTGTTCTTAAACAGTTCATCAGGAAGTGCCTGGAACCAGGTGAGCAGTATGGGTTCCTGTCTACTTTGGCGCATGTTTGGCACGGCTCGTTCAATCAAGTCTGCGGCGCGTTCGAAATTTTCAGCAAGCAGGGCGTGACGGATGGCATCTGCTATTGAATCATGCTGCTCATACCAGATACTCGCCCGCTTGTGCAGATCCGAAATGTGCTCGGCTTGTTCGGCTAGCAAATGCACTTTGAGAACTTCGGCAAAGAGGTGATGATAGCGATACCAGTGGCGCCGGTCATCCAGAGGAATGACGAAAAAGTTGCCCCGCTCCAGGGTTTCTAGCTGCGCTTTCCCTCCTGTTTGGCCGGTAACAGCATCGCATAGCGAGCCATTCAAGCGGCCGAGGATGGCAGTCTGGAGTAAGAAGCGGCGGGTCGCTTCAGGCTGACGATGCAGCACCTCTTCAACCAGATAGTCCACGATATAGCGATTATCGCCGGTGAAGGCATCTATGAACCCGGAAACATCCTGTCGCCCCTGCATGGAGAGGGCGGCAAGCTGGAGACCGGCAATCCAGCCTTCGGTGCGATCTTCGAGGGTAGCGATATTTTCTTCGGTGAGGGTTAGCCCCATGATTTGTTGCAGAAACACGGCCGTTTCCCCCAAACTGAAACGCAAATCGCTGGCACGTAATTCAGTTAGTTGGTTGCGCACACGCCAGCGAGCCAGAGGTAAGTTGGGGTCTTCGCGGGTGATGATGATCAAGTGCATCTGTGACGGTGATTGTTCGAGCAGAAAGGTGATCGCTTCATCAATCAGTCGTGCGTCCAAAACGTGGTAATCATCCAACACCAAGAAGAAATGATCGGGGATGGTCATGATGTCGTTGAGCAGCGAGGTTAAAATTGATTGGGTTGGTGGTAATTGTGGCGATTGCAGCGCCGTTAACACCCCTGCGCCCACATTGGCAGCAACTGTTTGTAAAGCGGCAATGAAGTAGGTTAAAAAGCGGACGAGGTCTGCATCGCCTTCGTCCAGTGACAGCCAGGCAACTTGGGAAGGATGAAGGGAAGTTTCTTTTGTTTCGTTTTTTTGCTTGCTATCGCTACGTATTTGATTTAGCCATTCAGTGATCAATGTGGTTTTGCCGAAGCCTGCCGGAGCGGAGACGAGGGTGAGTTTGCTCTCCTGTTGCCGCCCCTGATTGAGTTTTGCGATGAGGTGGGGACGGGGGATGAAAGACGGCCGTAGTCGGGGCACATACAATTTCGTTTGCAACAAATCGCCAGACATGACCTCATTATATGGAGAAAGGAGGATAGGGGCGAGAAACGGCTGCTCCTTAAAAAGGTGCGTGACAATAAGGTGTAGCGGTGTGGAGCTTTTTGGCGGAAGGGCTAGGGGGAAGGGGTAGCGATAATGGCTACCCAATCGGTCATTTGCAGCGTGTTAAGGATGTGCCCGCCAGTCTGGGTCACGGCCGTGACCACATCCCCCATCTGCTCCTCAATGATGCCGCTTAAAATCAGGTGTCCCCCCGGCTTAACGTAGCCGAGCAGGTTGTCATTTTCCAGCAGACCGACAATGACGGGGGCCAGGATGTTGACCACCA
>CAYXUZ010000090.1:10896-14458 GCA_964467705.1 uncultured Ardenticatenaceae bacterium
GTGATGGTAGCCAGTGTACCTTTTTGAAAGGTGAGGTTAGTCAGGTGGTTGAGGTTGGTGTTGGACACGGCCGTTTGCACCGCCACCTCGTCTACGTCCACCCCCAATACCCGCGCTGCCCCCAGTTTGGCGGCGGCAATTGCCAGAATGCCGGAGCCTGTCCCTAAATCGAAGATTGCCTGACCTGGCTGTACTAGTTCTTCCAATGCTTGCAGGCACATTTGGGTGGTGGGGTGCAGGCCGGTGCCAAAAGCCATGCCAGGGTCCAACGTCAACACCACGTCATCCGGTTTAATCTGCGCGGCTGTATCAGGCACCCCGGCTTCAATCCAGCTTGGTTGAATCCAGATGCGCTGCCCAATGCGGAACGGGTGGTAGTGTGCTTTCCAGGCGTTGGCCCAATCTTCTTCGGCCAACAAGCGAAAGGTGGGTGGGGGAATGGGATAGAGACGGCCTAAAAAGTACATGATCTCTTCAATGCGGCGGCGCAAACGAGGGGTATCTTCGTGTTCGGGGATGTAGATTTTGACGGTGACGGCCGTTTCCAGCGCGTCCGGGTCTGGCGAGGACATATCCCCCAACTGTTCCAGCACCACGCCATCCTGATAGGCGAACGGCCGTAGCTTCTCCGCCACCGCCTCGGCCCCCTCCCCGTCCGTAATTACGCTCACTTCAAGCCAGTTCATACATTAACAAGACATCCGATTTCTCAAAGAAATCGGATGTCTTTCACCAGTGTTATACGCCAAAAATATCTCCAAACGCCTCTTTCAGGTGATCTAGGACCCCTTTCTCCGTTTTGGGGATGACTTCTTTGCCCAACGATTTAGAAAGCTCTTTGAATAATCGCTGCTGCTCTTTGTTTAGCTTCTTGGGGATCACGACCTGGACGATGACGTGCATATCGCCGCGCCCTATGGCCCGGTTACGGCCGCTGCGATCCAGCCGGGGCACACCCTTGCCGCGCAGCTTGAACACCTTGCCCGGCTGCGTACCCGCCGGAATTTCCAGCATATCCTCGCCATCTAGCGTCGGCACAGTCACTTCGTCGCCCAAAGCTGCCTGGGCCACATTGATGTGCAAATCCATAAATACATCATCGCCGCGCCGTTGGAAATACTCGTGTGGCTCCACATGAATGACCACATACAGATTACCCGGCGGCCCGCCAGCTACGCCCGGCCCACCCTCGTTGCTCAGCCTGATTTGGGTATCGTTATCCACCCCGGCCGGCACTTTGACCTTCAACGTGCGTGTCTGCACCACCTGTTTCTGTCCGCGACACATGCTGCATGGGGTGGGAATCAGTTCACCTGTGCCCTGGCAAGTGGGGCAGGTGGTCACATTCACAAACTGCCCCAGGATGGATTGCTGTACCCGCCGCACTTCGCCGCTGCCGTTACAGGTAGTACAGGCAATGGGGCTGGTGCCTGGTTCCGCACCGCCACCATGACAATTAGAGCATGTTTCTGGACGGCGTACTTCGATATCCTTTTCCGCACCAAATACCGCTTCTTCAAACGAGATGCGCAAGTCATAGCGTAAATCCGCGCCCCGGCCTGGGCCACGCCGCCGCCGTCGCCCGCCGCCCACGTTCGCGCCAAATAGCTCTTCAAAAATATCGGCAAAACCAGTAAAACCCTCAAAGCCAGAAAAGCCCGGCCCGGCCCCGTTATCTACACCGGCATGGCCATACCGATCATACGCCGCCCGCATTTGGTCGTCAGACAGCACTTCATATGCCCGTTGTACCTCTTTGAACCGTTCTTCGGCATCCGCCTCTTTGTTCACGTCGGGGTGATATTGGCGGGCTTTGCTGCGGTACGCTTTCTTGATTTCGTCTTTGTTGGCGGCGCGGGCGACGCCCAAAACGTCGTAAAAATCTCGTTGAGTGGCCATATTTAAAGCAGTGCCAGGCACAGGATTATACTCGTTGGCAGTCCAAGTCAGTTCTATCCTGTGCCTGGCACTTCATATCTCAGGAATCGCTAAATTCCCCTTCAATTACATCCTCATCTTTGCCGGGTGCGCTGTCTGGGCCGGGTTCTGACGCACCAGGGGCAGCGCCGCCAGCCTGCTGGTACATCGCCGCGCCGGCTTCGTTCATCACCGCCATCAGTTGATCGGCCGTTTCATTCATCGCGGCCGCATCGTTACCGGCCAGCGCGGAGCGTACTGCTTCGATGCGATCCCGAATGGCGGCTTTATTGGTTTCCGGGATTTTGTCGCCGTTTTCGCTTAAGAATTTTTCGGCGCTGTAAGCGGTGGAGTCAGCCTTGTTGTGTGCTTCCACCGTCTCTTTGCGGCGGGCATCGTCTGAAGCGTGTTGTTCCGCATCTTTCACCATGCGCTCGATTTCCGTGTCGTTTAGCCCGCTGGAGGGGAGGATTTGCATTGCTTGTTTGCGCCCGGTCGCTTTATCGGCCGCGCTGACATGCAAAATACCATCGGCATTGATGTCAAACGTTACTTCGATTTGCGGTACTCCGCGCGGCGCAGGTGGTAGACCATCCAGGATGAAACGGCCGAGGCTCTTATTGTCGGCAGACATCGGCCGTTCACCTTGTGTGACATGAATTTCCACCTGCGTTTGCCCGTCGGCGGCGGTGGAGAAAATCTGGCTCTTCTTGGTGGGGATGGTAGTGTTCCGCTCGATCAACGGCGTAGCCACGCCGCCCAGGGTTTCAATGCTCAGGGTCAATGGCGTCACATCCAGTAGCAATACATCTTTCACCTCGCCACCCAGGACGCCGGCCTGAATGGCCGCGCCAATGCCCACCACCTCGTCCGGGTTGACCCCTTTGTGCGGCTCACGGCCGAAGAAGTTTTTCACCGCTTCTTGAATGGCGGGCATACGGGTCATGCCACCCACCAAAACGACCTGGGTGATCTCGTTCAGAGAAAGACCGGCATCTTTGATGGCCTGGCGGCATGGTTCAATGGAGCGTTTGATTAAATCTTCAGAAAGTTGCTCGAATTTGGCGCGGGTGAGGGTGAGGTTCAGATGTTTGGGGCCATTGGCGTCGGCGGTGATGTAGGGTAGGTTGAGTTCTGTCTGCATGGTAGTAGACAGCTCGATCTTGGCCTTTTCGGCCGCTTCGCGCAGCCGTTGTAAGGATTGGCGGTCGTTGCGCAGATCAATACCCTCTTCCATTTTGAATTGCTCGGCGGCCCAATCAATGATTTTCTGATCAAAGTCGTCACCACCGAGGAAGGTATCACCGTTGGTGGACTTAACCTCAAAAACGCCGTTGTCCATTTCCAGAATGGAGATGTCGAAGGTGCCACCACCCAGATCATAAACGGCGATGACCTCTTCTTTATCGCTGCCCAGGCCGTAGGCCAGCGAGGAGGCAGTGGGTTCGTTGACGATGCGCAGCACTTCCAATCCGGCGATTTTGCCCGCGTCTTTGGTGGCCTGGCGCTGGCTGTCGTTGAAGTAGGCGGGCACGGTGATGACGGCCTGGGTAATGGGTTGGCCCAGATAGGCTTCGGCGTCGGTTTTGATCTTTTGCAGGATCATCGCGGAGATTTCCGGGGGGGAGTATTCTCGCTCGTTCAT
>CAYXUZ010000090.1:14468-17402 GCA_964467705.1 uncultured Ardenticatenaceae bacterium
CCACTCGTATATCGCCGTTGGGGGCTTTGCGCACTTCATAGGGAACATATTTGCGCGCCCGCTCGACGGCCGGGTCGTCATATTTGCGCCCCATGAACCGTTTGACGGAGAAGATGGTGTTGAGAGGGTTGATGACGGCCTGGCGTTTGGCTACCTGGCCGACGAGCCGTTCGCCGGTTTTGGCATTGATGGCGACGATAGAGGGGAAGAGCCGCCCACCTTCGGCGCTGGGGATGACGGTGGCTTCACCACCTTCCATGACGGCGGCGACAGAGTTTGTGGTTCCAAGATCAATTCCTATTATTTTGCCCATAATTTCCTCACTTGTGTTGATTGGCGTTTGTTATTCAGCTACGGCTACGAGCGACGGCCGTAACACCCGGTCGCCGATCTTGTAACCTTTTTGCAATTCGCGGCAGATATGGCCGCTTGGATATTCGTCGGTGGCTTCCTGGGTGATGGCTTCGTGCAGGTTGGGGTCAAACGCCTGTCCTACTGCCTCGATGGGGATGACGTTGAAGTTTTCCAGGATGGTGAAGAGTTTACGCTGCACCAGGTCTATGCCTTCCAGCCAGGCGTCGGCGCGGATGTTTTCCGGCACGCTGTTCATGGCGCGTTCAAAATCATCCAGCACAGGCAGCAGCTTTTTGATGACATCCCCGGCAGCCATGCTGTACAGTTCGATGCGCTCTTTTTCCATGCGCTTGCGAGCATTGGCAAATTCGGCCTGGCTGCGTAGCCAGCGGTCTTTGTAATCGGCGGCTTCAGCCTGGGCGGCGGCAAGTTGTTCTTCGGGGGTGAGGGCGGCTGTGCCCCCTTCTGCCACTTCCTGATTCACTACTTCCGCCGCGCCGTTGAGAACAGCTTCAGCGGTTTCTTCGGCGATTATCTCATTCCCTGTCTGCATGTATTGTGTTACCTCGTTATCTAAATGTGTTGGGGAGATTGGAGATTAAAGACTCACCTTCAATCTCTAATCTCCGACAGATTTCCTGCCGTTTCGTGCGCGATATTTTCCGGGGTGTCTTCCACGTAGTATTCGTAGACAAACCCGCTCATCAGATTGGCAACATAACGAACGGCGGCGACGTTACGGCCGTAAGGCATCCGTGTTGGTCCAATCACCGCCACTGTGCCGCTAAACGCATCCATCACCCCATACCGTGACAAAATGATGGAGCAGTTCTTCAACTCTTCCCACCGCCCTTCACCGCCAATCACCACCTGGACGCCCGCATCTTCCGTTTGTGTTTCCGAGAGCATGGAAGCCAGCAGTGTGCGCTCTTCCAGGAAGCGAACTGCCTGCCGGGTGCGGGCATCTTCCACAATGTTGCTCAAGCCATCGCGGTAGATGTCACTGATGGCGCGGCTGTCGGCCCGCTCCAGCGTCTCCAAAATGAGACTGGTGACATCCTGTTCTAGTGTGTCTAGTTGGCTTATGCGGCTGCGCACATCGTCATAAGTCGCGTTGCCTAACAGCGCGTTCAGGCGGTCGGCCGTCTGGCTCAGTTGGAGTTGTGTCAATGGTTCGGCCAGGGTAAGCATTTGCTGTTTGATTTCGCCGCCGTACAAAACGACGATCATTAAGACCAGCCGACCCTGGGTAGCAATTAATTGCACGTGTTTGAAGCGGTTGGTAGACGGCCGTGGCGGAGTCACAAAACTGGCCCCTAATGACGTGCGCGCCAGGATTGCTGCTGCCAGCCGCATCCACTGGTCTAAATCCAGCCGCGCCTGGTGAAATTGGTGGCGGATCATCTGCTGTTCATCCATCGGCAAATGAAAATCGCCCAAGAGCTTTTGCACAAAGTAGCGAAATCCCTGCTCGGTGGGCACACGCCCGGCGGAGGTGTGCCACTGCATCAGGTAGCCCAATTCTGTTAGCGCGGCGAAGTCGTTACGCACGGTCGCCGAACTGACGTTGAGGTCAAATTGCTCAACCAGCGTTTTAGAGCCGGTGGGTAAGCCGGTTTCTATGTAATGCCGCACCACCAGTTCTAGTAGCTTTTCTTGTCGTTCGGTCAGGTCAAAAAACATAACTGTTTTCGAGACCTGACAGGTTTTTGGAAACCTGTCAGGTCTGAAGTTATTCACAAAATTAGCACTCGTGTATTACGAGTGCTAATATAGCCTGTCAGTTATCATAACATGGCAAAAATTGAGCGTCAAATAAGAACAGCGTAAGATGGGGAGGTGGTGGCTGGTCGAAAGTGGCAAGTGGCGAGTGATTACCTGCAACCTGCAACTTGCCACCTGTTTACTTTGGTTTTGGGGCGACGGGCACGGCCGTTGGTGATTCTTTTTCGCCATTGGGGGAGAGGAGGGTTTCGGACGGCCGTATGGGAGTAGTTCGGAAGTGGGTGTTCTTGTGCTCCATCAGCTGCCACACTGTGCGCAACAAAATCTTGATGTCCAGCAGGATTGACCAGTTGGCCGAATACCACAAATCGTACTTGGTACGTTCTTCAATGGACGTGTCACCACGCAGCCCATTCACCTGCGCCCAGCCGGTCATGCCCCCTTTTTCTTGATGCCGCTCCATGTAGCGGGGTACCGTGCGCCGGAAATGTTCCACGTAATGCGCCTGCTCCGGGCGGGGGCCAACCAGACTCATCTCGCCAAACAACACATTGATCAACTGCGGCAGTTCGTCTACATCCACTTTGCGCAAAAAGCGGCCCAACCGTGTTTGCCGGGGATCATTCTCCAGTGTCCAACCGGGGCCGTGTTTTTCAGCATCAGAGCGCATGGAGCGGAACTTCAACATGCGGAACGGTTTGCCATCCAGTCCCATCCTTTCCTGTACAAAAAAGACCGGGCCAGGTGATTCTAGTTTGATGGCCGTGGCGATGAGCAACATCAATGGCGAGAAGAAAACAAGGCCGATGAATGCGCCCATCACATCCATCATACGCTTGAAGATTAGCATGTAAC
>CAYXUZ010000090.1:17412-25024 GCA_964467705.1 uncultured Ardenticatenaceae bacterium
GTGCATAGTCACGCACGGAGAGCAATGGCAGACCACCCAGAGCGTCAATGCTGGCCTCGGAGGTCATAAATTGGAAGACATCAGGGAAGATTTTGACGGAGATGCGACCGCGTTCACAATAGGAGAGTACGTGCAGCGTTTCTCGATGACCTTTTTCGGGCATGGCAATGATCACTTCGTCAATATCGTGTTGGTCAATGAGGGTGGGTAAATCTTCAGGGCGGCCCAGGACGGGCACGCCGTGGAGTTGGGTCAGCGGTTCAGAACCATTGACCACACCTACCAATTCATACCCCAGATAAGACGACCACTGAACGCGCTGCACAATAATTTGCGCCATTTCACCAGAACCAACAATCAGCAGCCGGTCGCGCCCCAGCCCATAATCTCGTAATTTGCTGCGCACCATCTGGTGTACCAGACGACCCAATAGCAGCAAGACAATCGCCAGGAACCAGGTGTAGACGATCATGGCGCGGGGGTAGTCACTAATGATAACGTTTCCTTTGAAGATAAAGGTGGAAATGGCGACGGCGACCAGGGTGCCGATGGTGACGGCCTTCACCGTGGCATAAAGCTGATCCACTCTGGAGATGGCGCGGGGGATGTAGTATTGTTTGAAGAAGAAGAGGGCAATGACTACGGCGGTCACTTCCAGCACCATCAGACCAGTATAACTGGAAAGAGGATAAACATGTGACAATGGATCAGGCCAGGCAAAGGAGACACGCAGATAGTACGCCAACACAAAGGCGGCCGAGACCATGAGGATGTCCAGCAAAAAAAGGGATATGGAGTAAATGTTTCTAAGTTTTTGAGTGGTCATTTTATTTCCAGTCTTGGCCCGCGATTTTAACAGACCCCGTAGCAGGTTCAAATAAAGTTACACACTGCTTTCACGCCTTTCAGCCGTCTCTTAACCTACGCCCACACAAAGCTCACCAACTGGCATATAATCCCCTGCATGAATGAAGCACGCAGACGCACAATTTTTGTTGTTTTTATCTTTACCGTTATGGGTTTTATGAGCGGGTATATCCTGGCCCAGTCGCCGATAGCGCCCTATCGCCTGGCCGGGCCGCCCCTTTCCGGTGAGGCGCAGGTTGTTTTTGAACCGTTCTGGGAAGTGTGGCAACTGGTACAGGAACGTTATTATGAACAGCCGGTGGATAATGAGGCGCTGATGGAGGGGGCTGTCACCGGTATGTTGGCGACGCTAGAGGATGACCATACTCGGTATTTGTCGCCTAGCGAACAAGAGGTGGCGGAACGTAGTTTTTCCGGCGAGTATCAGGGTATTGGGGCGGAGGTGGAGGCGATTGACGGCCGTATTACCATTGTCTCTCCCATTGACGGCTCACCGGCCCAGGCAGCCGGTTTGCAGCCCGGTGATATTATTGTAGCAGCAGACGGCGTTTCGTTAGATGGCATGGATGTGAGCGAGGCGGCGGCTTTAGTACGGGGGCCGGCGGGTACGGCCGTGTTGCTGCAAATTGAGCGCGATGGCGAAACCTTCGACATCGAAATTATCCGGGATACGGTTAAATTAGTGAGTGCTACTGGCCGCATGTTGCCGGAAAATATCGCTTATGTGCGTCTGAGTCGTTTTGGCGACACCACTGGCAACGAATTGAATGAGCTATTACCGGGCCTAATAGCCCAAAATCCAAATGGTCTCATTCTCGATTTACGACGTAATCCAGGCGGGGCGTTAGATACCACCGTAGAGATAGCGGACGAATTTCTGGCCGAAGGGACGATATTGGTTGAACGATTTGGCAATGGGCAGGAACGTATCTTCAAATCAGAGGACGGCAATGTGGCTGAAACGATTCCGCTGGTCGTGCTTATTGACGAGGGCAGTGCCAGCGCCTCTGAAGTACTGGCCGGGGCCATTCAAGATACAGAAAGGGGTACTCTTATAGGTCAGACCTCCTTTGGCAAAGGCACAGTTCAGACCTGGCACACCCTTTCCAATAAAGGCGGCGTGCGTATTACTGTTGCCCAATGGCTTACCCCTGACGAAACTTCCATCAACAAACAAGGGTTAACGCCAGACTATTTCATTCCCTTGCCTGAGGGCGAAATCGCTTTAGGAACAGAGGATACGCAGCTCCAGGCCGCCATTGATTTTCTCACTGGCCATGAGATCATCAGCATCCCGCCGGACGACGGCAGTTAACGTTTATGATATGAGACCCCAGCAGCTATTCCAACCATTCAAATGAATTGGCTAAGGTGTTGATTTCTTCTTCTAGCTCCGGGAGTAAATCTGTGTCAGCCTCAATTCTGATAAGGATGACAATGTTGTCCCGAACGTAGATGTATTGACGCCCACTAAAAATGACCGATTCTCCTGACTCATCTGGTACCACGTACTCATATACAATGAGATGACCTGGGGCGCCATTTATTGCAATGTCTTCACCAGTTATCGAGAGAATTTCATAGGGGGAATTGGCGTTTTGCTCGTCAATGATAGCCACAATCTCTTCTAAGGTGGTGGGGCTGGATTCAATAAACGAGAAAACATGGGTGATAGCCAGGCCATCGTTCGTTTCATAAACAAGTTCCAGATCGAGACTATTATTGGCTTCTAGGGCTGATTTTGTCCAGATGTCGCCGTAGGTGAGGGTGTAGCCAGTGTCTTCACGAGTGAGGCGATAACGGCCGTCGTCCGCTTGCGTCACCGTATTTCCGGCCAGTTGTGCCTCGGCATCGGCGATCAAGTCCAGGTTGGTAGCACTTTCCAGGACTTCCTCCATGTCTGCCTGCCAGGCGGCTATGTTGCCCAATTGCTGCTGTGCTTGAGCGCGATAAAACAGCAGAGGGGACGGGTCGTCTGGGGCTTCTTCAAGGGCAGCGGTGAGGCTCTCTATCCCTTCGGCCAGCAGCCCAATTTCAAGCTGCAAGTAACCGGCCAATTCGGGGTTAGCTTCGTAGGTAGGCACGGCCGTGAGCCACTGTTCTAATTGGGCTTCGGCTTCGGCCATATCCCCTTGCTGTGAAGCCACCGAATATAGAACGCGATGAGCATCATAGATTGATGGGTCGAGCTCCAGCGCCCGCTCCGCAGCTTCTTGGGCTTCGTCCAGGCTGCCCAGTTGCAGCAAAGTAAAGCTCTTGACCACGTGCGCAAAAGCATGGTTGGGGTAACGGCGCAAGACACGCTCTATGTCCGCCAGTGACGGCCGTAGCTGCCCCATTTGTCCCAGTAAAACAGCCCGCATGAGCAGAGCGCCCTGATACTCCGGATCATCGGCTAAGACCCGGTGTGTTATGGCCCATGCCTCCTCCATTTCCCCCATATCTAACAACACAGAAGCCAGTTCCACACGCCCACGCAGCGTTCGTGGCGAATTGGCTATCACTTGTTCCATGAGTGTCCGCGAACTTTCCAGATCATCTTCCCGTGCGGCAATGATGGAAAGGCCAGAGAAAGCTTCATGGTGTTTAGGAGCAAAAACCAAAGCTTGTTCAAAATCTGCGCGGGCAGCTTCCAGGTCATTGTTTTCCAGATGAATATTGCCACGGAGGGCATAATTTCCGGCGGCCTCAGGCCGCAATTCAATGGCCTGGTTGATATATTCCAAAGCGGCTTCCAGGTCTTTGGAAAAATCCAGGTGATACTGCGCCAGCATTGAAAACCCTGAATCCCATTCCGGGTATTGTTCAATAAACTGCTGCGCCAACGCTTCCAGTTCAGAACCATCGCCATATTCAAACTGGCTATAACGGTACATCAGTTCGGCGGCTACCGCTTCGGGCAGGTCAGGGGCCAATGCCAATGCCTTTTGAATATCGGCCAGTTCTTTGGGATCATCGGCTGTGTAGCGGTAGCTGTAGGAGCGGGTGAGGTAAAGTTCAGGACGGCCGTCTTCCTGGGTAATGGCCTGGTTCATCAACACCGTCCCCAATTCATAGTCACCCTCAAACGCCATGACGTTCATTGCCTGTGCCCAGAGCGCATCTGGCGCATCTGGGGCCAGGGAAATGGCCCGTTCGCCATCTTCTATTGCCCCGACATGATCGCCCACGCTTTGCCGGTTGTACACCCGCAGTGCCAGCGCCGCCATATCTTCCGGGTTGACGGCCAGCGCCGTGTCCAGTTCGGCCAGCGCCGCGGGAGCGTTCCCCTGCCAGGTCAGCGTACCCCCCAGCACCCGGTGGGCGATGGCGGCGCTGAACTGGTCATCATTGGCTATTTCCAGAGCAGTAGTGGCTTCGGCGGCGGCCGTTTCATAATCCAGATCCCGGTAAGCCTGGGCGGCCAGCAGTGCATGGGGCAGGGCCAGGTCGCCTTCCAGATCGGCGGCGGCCTGAGCTTCGGTCACGGCCGTGTCCAGCTCCCCCTGTTCATAAAATTGCTGCGCCCGGAAGATGTGCAGCGCCACTTTTTCAGTATCGCTCAGCCCGGTTGTGCCCAGCGCCTGCTCACTGGCCGCCAGCGCTGCCGCCATCTCTCCCTGGTCGGCCAGGATAAACGTTTGGGACACCGCCAGCGCCGCCGCCTGTTCTGGTGGCAAGGAAGTCTCCCATGACTGCGCGGCGGCAATGCTTTCCAGAGCGGCGGCATAGTCGCCACCCGCCTCCTGCAATTGGGCCTGCAAAGCATACAACGCCGCCACTTGCCCGACGGGTAAATGGTTCGCCAATGCCAAAGCGGCATCGGCGGCGGCTAAGGCTTTTTCATTCTCGTCCTGGTGGGCATACACCTGCGCCTGATTTGCCAGGAGGGTGGCGTGCAGATGGGCGGGCAGCAGATCGGTGTGGGCCAGGGCTGCTTCTGTGTCGGCCAGAGCGGCCGTTTCATCACCTTGCATATAATGAACGGCCGCCCGGTATGCCCACAAATCCACCAGATTAGGGTCGGCTTCCAATGCACTGTTCAGATCAGCCAACGCCTCGTCCAGATTCCCCAAATGGTAGTGTGCCACCCCCCGCAGACCGGTGGCTTCGGCTGTGTGACGCAGCAAAAAGGCGGGTTGCAGGGCCAACAGTTGGTCGGCTTCGGTCACGGCCGTTTCCCATGCTCCGGTGCCAATGGCAATTTTTGTCGTCTGCAACAGTTGGGATTCTGTTTGTTGCCGACTGTAGGCCACAAAGGCCGCCGCCATAAGCAGCAGAATGATGACGGCCGTGATCCCCAACCATAAACCACGCCGCGATTTAGGCGACACAGCCGATGGCCCAGGCTCAATTGCCTTAGGCTCATCACCCTCTGCATTTTCATTGACTTCGATTGGCAATTCTTGTTCTGGTTGCTCGTTCATGGTTTATTCTCCCTCCCCTTCAGGATTTAATGACAATAATGGAATGATCGGTGCGCCAATAGGAACCAGCACAAATCCCTCTATCCGGTCACTGACCAGCACGTCAGAGACACCATGCCGCAAAGGTACGGTTGCATAATCGGCCAATAACAGGGACTCAATTTGCTCATACAGTTCCAGGCGACGATTGACATCCAACTCCACGCGCGCCTCCTCGAGCAAAGCGTCCACTTCTGGATTGCTGTAGCCGGAAACATTAAAATCACTCTCGCTGTGGTACAGCACGTCCAGGAAATTCTCCGGGTCAGGGTAGTCGGCGCACCAGCCATAGGCAACCATATGACCGTGTTCTTCGCGCACGGTGGCCGAGAAGTTTTCAGGATCAAGCAGTTCAATGGTCACTTCTACCCCTAAAACATCTTGCCAGGTGCTTATCATCGCGTTCAGGTAATCCTGGTCTGAATCACCATAACCGGAAGCGTTGATGATCACAGGCGGTAGATCATCCGCGTAGGTAGAAGCAGCCAGGGCAGCCTGGGCTGCTTCCGTGTTAAACCGGTTAGCGGATTGTGTTTCCGCCAACGCGGCTGTGTACCCTGGCATTCCGGGCGGCAAGATGGTGTCGGCTATCACGTCCATCCCTTCGGTTAGCAACTCATTCTGCCCTTCTTTGTCCACCGCCAGGGCAAAGGCCTGCCGCACCAACGGGTCATCAAACGGCGGCAGGGTGTTGTTCATTTGCACAAAGGTAGTGCAAAGGGAGGTGGTGGAAATCCATTGATCATGTAGGGGGTGGGTGGGGCGGCGCACCTCCTGGGCGTCGGTTGTGCCCAGATAAGTCAGGTCAATTTCGCCCGCTTCAAACAGGCTGAGCGGATTACCGGCCCGTGAGATGAGGTAAACGACGTTTTCGATGGCGGGTTGGTTATAAAAGGCCTCGTTGCGGGTGAATGTCCAGCGTTCATCCTCAATTCGCTCGGCCAGGGCATAGGGGCCGCTCGGATTGGGTGTGAATACCCATTCATCGGGGTCGGCACTTTCCACCGATTCCTGGTCAACAACGAAGGAGGTGGGGTAGGTGAGTTTGAGCAGAAAGTATGGTTTGGGGCCGGTGAGGGTGACTTCCAGGGTGCGGTCGTCAATGACGGTAACGCCGCTAATGGAGTCGGCTTCGCCATCCAGTTTTTCGGTGACGCCGGCGATGTCGCCCAGGTAGGTGGCGGCGGTGGTGGATTCGGTATCCGGGTTGGCGGCGCGTTCCCAGCTATATTGCACATCGGCGGCGGTCAACGGCCGTCCATCGGCAAATGTCAATCCCTCCCGCAACGTAAAGGTATACACCGTACCGTCCGGGCTGACTTCCCAGGTTTCGGCCAGGTCGGGAACCACCTGCAAGTCAGGGGTCAGACGCACCAGACCGCTGTAAAGCAGCCCCACGTAGCTATCGGCGGAACCGAGCTGGCGGGCCGGGTCCAGGCTGCGCGGCAGGGGTTCATAGCCCAGTAAGACCAGCGTATTGTCCGGGTCGAGGCCAAATAGTTGTGTGCCGCCCATTTGGGCCTGATGCACCATTTCGTCCAGCGAACGCTGCCGCGCTTCCAGATTGTGGAGTTGGCCGAAGGCGATCAATGAAAAGCTGCGCACTTCATCCTCTGCATAGGCGACGTAAATGCCAACGGGCTGCCCGCCCTCTGGGGTGGCCGATAGGATCGCTATTTGGGCGGTGTTATCTTCGCCCAGAGAGATGGTTTTTTCGTCAAGAATGGTCACATTTGTGGCTCCAACAGCGTCTCCCCATTGGGTGGTGAAGTATTCTTTGAGGGATTCATAATCATCTTCGGATTGGAAGTCGCTGTTGACGATGACGACGACTCCCAGGTCGGGGTCTGAAAGTTGAATCCCACCTTCGTCGGTTTCCTCGAATTCCCAGGCGCTGGGGTAATGAAAGGTGAAGCCGTCCGATTGGCGGATGTAGACGCCGGGTGGGATTTCGGTGGGTTGTATGGTGGGGATGGGGGGATTGGCAACGGCCGTTGCCGTTGGCTCGCGGGTGGGGATGACCGGTTCGGTGGCGGTGGGCAGCGGGGTGGCGGTGGCGCGTTGGGGGTGGGCAGACACGGCCGTTGGCTGCCAGTTGGCCGCTATCCGGGGTTCTTCTGATTGGCTCTGGCAGGCGGCCAAGGCCAGCAGTAACAAAAGTAGGCAACTGATTCGGGTTTTCATCTTCTTATCCTCTACGACGAACAAAATAGACAATGAGACCAATACAAACAAGAAAGGCCACGCCGCCGGCAAGCAGAGGCAGCCAGGGCATGGAAGAGGTGATTTCTGTTTCGGTT
>CAYXUZ010000091.1:0-10170 GCA_964467705.1 uncultured Ardenticatenaceae bacterium
GCTGCCGAAAACGAGAGCGATATTGGCTTTTTGTTGATCACCATCGTGCTGATTATGTTTTTTGTTTTGCTAAATGGCATTTATGTGGCTGCTGAATTTGCCATTATTGGGGTGCGGGCGACGCAGATGGAGCAGATGGTGGATGAGGGTCACGGCCGTGCCCGTGCCGTTTTGTCTATTTTGGAATCGCGCCCCAAACAAGACCAATATATCGCCACCGCCCAACTGGGTATCACCATTGCCTCCCTGGCCCTGGCTATGGTGGGTGAGCCACGCATTGCCCATTTGATTGAACCTATGTTGGCCGAACAGGGACTGGCTCCAGAAGCGGTGGAAACCATCGGTTATTTCATTGCCCTGGGTACACTCACCTACCTTCACGTCGTCTTGGGTGAAATGGTACCTAAATCATTAGCCCTCACCGATGCTCCCAAAATGGTACTGTTGTTGACCAATCCCATGTGGCTTTCGGGCCTGGTGTTGAGATACCCGGTGCGTGCTCTCAATCGAGTGGGTTTGTGGCTGTTGCATCTGTTTCGCATACCCCCGGCCGAAGGACATGCCCGTGTCAGTTCCCCCGAAGAGATCGAGCTGATCGTCACGGAAAGCACCGAAGGTGGCCTGTTAAATGAAGACGAACAAGAGATGATCCTCAATATCTTTGAGTTCAGTGAACGCACCGTAGGACAGGTGATGACGCCACGCACCAAAGTGCAGGCCATTCCCCATGATGTAACGCGGGAAAACTTGTTCAAAATTGTGACTGAAAGCCGTCACAGTCGTTTTCCTGTCTACGTCAAAGACCGCGACCATATCATTGGCATCTTGCACCTAAAAGATTTAATCCGGCAGACCGTGGATGCGCCAGGCCGATTTAATCTACGTTCTCTTCTACGCGCGGCCCCGGCCGTCCCCGAAGATTTGCCTGTAGAGACTTTGCTGGCAGCCTTTAAGCGGCAGCGGCTGCACATGGCGATTGTGTTGGATGAGTTTGGCGGCATGGCCGGGGTGGTGACGCTGGAAGACCTGGTGGAAGAAGTGGTGGGGGAAGTGCGTGATGAGTTTGACCTGGAAAAAGAACCATATGTTGAAGTTAGCCCTGGCGTGCTGGAAGTAGCTGGAAATTATCTGGTGGATGATTTCGACGAAGGTTTTTGGGGGAATGAAGAAGATCTACCAGACGTGGAAACGGTGGGCGGGTTAGTGGTTACCAAATTAGGCCGCCCACCACAAATAGGTGATGAGGTGATTTACAACGATACGGTGCATCTGAAAGTAGTAGCCGTAGACGGCCGTGCCGTTTCCCGTGTGCGTATCGAGTTTCCTGTTCCCAACCAGGAAGATTCGTAATCCGTAACCCGTAATTCGTAACCCGTAATCTGTTGCCGGTGGTTGGATTACGACAAGCCATACAACTCGCCAAATTTAGCCGTCACATAACGCATAAAAGGTTTGTGGCTCAGCGGTTGGCCGGTGGCCTGGATGATAAGTTCGCCAGGGGTGTATTTACGGCCGTGCCGATGCACCTTTTCCCGCAGCCAGGCCACCAACGACGCCGGGTTGCCCTGAGCCATATCGTCCGCAATAGTCGGATTTTGCTGCACGGCCGTCTCAAACAACTGCGCCGCATACAAATTACCCAGGGCATAGGTGGGGAAGTAGCCAAAACTGGGGCGCGTCCAATGGACGTCTTGTAGGCAACCTTCTGTGTCGGTTGGCGGGGTTACGCCCAGCAGTTCTTCCATCTTGGCCCGCCAGGCATCTGGTAAGTCAGCCGCTGCCAGTTCCCCGTTCAGCATCGCCTGTTCCAGTTCAAAGCGCAAGATGATGTGAAAATTATAGGTCAATTCGTCTGCTTCCACACGGATAAAGGTCGGCTGCACCTTGTTGACGGCGCGGTAAAAGTCTACGGCCGTTACCCCGGCCAACTGTGCCGGAAATAATGTCTGCAACCGGGGAAAGTGTACCTGCCAGAAACCCCGGCTGCGCCCGACGATATTCTCCATCATGCGGGATTGGGATTCGTGAATGCCAGAGGAGGTGCCCCGCGCCAGTGGTGTGCGTGCCAGGTCGGGCGCAGTCCCTTGTTCATACATGGCGTGCCCACTTTCATGCAGCGTGCCAAAGAGCGCCGCATTCAAAAAGTCAGGGTTCCAACGTGTGGTAATGCGGGCGTCGTCCCGGCTGAAGCTGGTGGCAAAGGGATGTACCACTGTGCCCAGATGGCCGCGACTGAAATCATAGCCAACGGCCGTGGCCGCATACCGGGCAAATTCCTGCTGCTGTGCTACCGGGAATGGTTGGTGCAGAAAACGGTCATCTATGGCGTTGGTGCGTTCCGCTACGGCCGTGAGCAGTGGCTTCAATTCTGTTTTGACGGCGTTAAAGATGGCCCGCACATCGGCCGTTTTCATGCCGTGTTCAAACTTATCCAACAGCGGGTCATACTTCTCGTCTTCATAGCCGTACAATTCGGCCATTTCCTGGGCCAGCGCCACTACCTGCTCCAAATGAGGGCGAAAAAGGGCAAAATTATTCTCGGCGCGGGCCTGCACCCAGGCGGGATGCGCCGCCCCGCTCACCTGGCTCACCCGGCGCACAAATTCATCCGGCAATTTGCGCTCGTCAGCATAGCTGCGTCGCAAATAGCGGATGAGGCAGGCTTCGTTACTGTCGGGGTCGGCGTTGGGCAGGGCGGCAGCGGCCGCTTCAATCAGTTCGCCCATCTCGTCAGAAGTAAACAGGCGGTGATGCAGGCGGCGCAGCGTGGTCATTTGCTGCACACGGGCACTGTTGCCCGCAGCCGGCATATTGGTCTCTTTGTCCCAGCTTAAAACCTGGATCGCTTTTTCAATATCGTGGATTTCGTAGACTTTTTCTTGCAGCCGTTCAAAGGGGGAATTCATCTTGGACACTCCTTGTGGGCATAGGATAGTGCCAAGTATAACAAAAAAAGTGTGGGTGACGCGACCGCGCCACCCACACTTTTACGCAGCAGCATACGTCAGTTTGCGCGGTTTACGGCGGGATTGCACGGCCGTGACCACCACCATGAGCGCCACAACCGCTGCGGCTACCCAGGCCGCATTGGCCACCAACGGCGTCTCCGCCTGCTCCACGCCAATCCCGGCAAAAGCCCATACCAGCACCAGCAAATAAGCCACATCCCGATGCCGTAAGGCCATCAACCCGGCGACGACGACAGCTACCGCCAGCATGATCACTGTCCATACCTCAGGCGCGATGCCCCAGCCGCTCCAATTCACAAAATCAAGCAAAATGGTGACATTGGCAATCGTTGCCACCGTAATCCAGCCCAGGTAAATGCTGAAGGGTACACGGACGGCCCATTGTTCGGCGCGGGACACGGCCGTGCGCCCCGTCCCCAATCGCCAGTAAATGGCAATCAGACTGCCCAACAGCACGGCCATCATGCCCACCGACAGGGCATAGTAGCCATAATGCCAGCAGAAAATCCAGGCCGTGTTCGCCAGCGAACTAAGCACAAAAATCCAGCCGGTGCGCTGCAGCCGGGGATTCTCACGCTGCGCCGGCAATGCCTGGTAAATGGCATACACAATCAGCGCCAGATAAATGAGGCCCCAAATGGCAAAAACATACCCCGCCGGTACAAAAAACACGTCGAAACTATCTGAAATTTCCTCAGTGGTGATGCCATTGATGGGTAGGGCGTTTGCCAACCCATTTACCACCACCATGACAACAAGCGAAACAATCACACTAATTTGTCGAACTAAATCCTTGTTCATCATTTATATCCTTTTGTCCACTTCCATAACACGGCCGTAGCATAACAGAAATCACCCGTGTTGTCAATGTATTGTATAATTATTGTTGACTTGTGTGGAGGGTTTTCTTATAATTTGTACAACTTTTTCTTCTTTCATTACACCGTTACCTCTTTGCGCCTTTGCGTCAAAAAGGAGCATAACTATGTCTACGGCCGTGTGGTGGATTCGCCGTGATCTCCGTTTAACCGATAATCAAGCCCTGACCGCCGCCTGCCAGGCCGCCGATCAGGTCATCCCCCTCTTCATCCTCGACCCCTTTTTTGCCCGTTCGCCCTACGTGGCTGAAAAACGGCTGGCCTTTTTATATGGCGGTCTGGCCGAATTGGACGCCACCTTGCGCCAACGGGGCAGCCACCTGATCGTGCGCCAAGGTGAACCAACGGCCGTGCTCACCCACCTGCTCGCCGAAACCAACGCCCACGCCATCTTCGCCGAAGCCGACTACTCGTCCTATGCCCGGCGGCGGGACACGGCCGTCGCCCAAACCTTGCCCCTCCACCTCACCAACGGCCTGACCGTGCATCACCCCGCCGCCCTGACCAAACAAGACGGTACGCCCTACACCGTGTTCACCCCGTTTAAGAAAAATTGGTTGGCAAAACCATTTCCGGCACGGCCGTTGTCTGCCCCCGCTCATCTTTCTACCCCGTCCACAATCGCCAGCTTACCATTGCCCACGCCCCCCATCCCCTCCACCTTCCCCCCCGGCGAAGTGGCAGCTCATCGTCGGCTCAATGCCTTCACCTCATCACCCGCTCACCCCATCTTCGCCTACGCCGCCCAACGCGACCAACTGGCCGAACCCGCCACCTCCCAACTCTCTCCCTATCTGCGTTTTGGCATGGTCTCGGCGCGGCAGGCAGCCTGGGCCGCCCAAGACGCACTGACTGCCGCCCCAGACGCCGACGCTGCCAGAGGGGCGGAGACCTGGCTCAGCCAGCTCATCTGGCGCGAGTTCTACATCACCATCCTCTACCACTTCCCCCACGTCGCCCGCGGCAGCTTCCGCCCCGCCTATGACGCCATCCCCTGGCGCAACGACCCGGCCGAGTTTGCCGCCTGGCAGGCCGGGCAGACCGGCTACCCGGTGGTAGACGCCGCCATGCGCCAGCTCACCCAGACCGGCTGGATGCACAACCGCGCCCGCATGATCGTGGCCTCTTTTTTGGTGAAGGATTTGCTCATTGATTGGCGCTGGGGGGAACGTTTTTTCATGCAGCAGTTAGTGGATGGTGACCCGGCCAATAACAATGGCGGCTGGCAGTGGACGGCCGGAACGGGCACGGACGCCGCCCCCTATTTCCGCATCTTCAACCCCGTCAGCCAGAGCCAGAAGTTTGACCGGTACGGCCGTTACTTGCGAACGTGGCTGCCCGAACTGGCCCACCTGCCCGATGCGTACATCCACACCCCCTGGCTCATGCCGCCCCTGGAACAACAGCGACTCGGTTTTGTCCTCAATCGTGACTACCCCACCCCCCTCGTAGACCACAGCCAAACCCGCCCCCGCACCCTGGCCGCCTACCAATCTGTGAGCAGTGCCAGGCACTCCCATTCAGGGTGATTCCAAAATCAGGCTTAATTCGAAATGGTGGAGTTCGCACGCCCACGTGCGAACGAGCAGCACGTGGGCGTGCTGCTCTCCGCAGAGAGAATGTTTGGACTTTGGAATCACCCGGCACTCCCATTCCGACCATTTGGCAGGCACGGCCGTAACCAGTATCCTTGTGCCGTAACGCGATTTTCCAAATCGCCCGACAAGGAGGCCATATGACCATAGACCCCGTAACCGCTGCCGCCGCCACCGCCGCTATTAGCAAAACCACATCCTGGCTTTGGGACAAATACGGCAAAGAGTTGCTGGACAAAGCCGGCAAAGCTGTGTTGGAAAAGACAGGCCGTGAAGGCAAAAAGCTGTGGGACGAACGCCAGTGGAAAGAATCTGCCGACAAATACCTGAAAAACCTGTATGCGGACGTGAGTACGCTGCGCGTCCTGGGCAAAATGGAAAACCAGCCTATCGAGCGCATGTACACCGATGTCAACGTCCTGGGGGAACTGAGCGCGGAACGGCGGTACAAATTGTCGCAGTTGCCGGATGAGTATGAGGAGCGGGTGGGGTTGCGCTGGCAGCAAAAAGAGCGGCAGGATGGCTTGAAACTGGCCCGCGATACAAAACGGCTTTTCATTTTGGGCAAACCGGGGGCGGGCAAGACCACCTTCTTGAAACACGTGGCCTTGCAGGCGATTAAGGGGGAGATGGGCGAGAAGATTCCCATTTTCATCTCCTTGTGGGATTTAGCAAATTCTGGGCTGCCGCTAAAGAAATACATCGGAAAACAGTTCCATATATGTGGCTTTCCTAATGCGGGGCCTTTTGTACGCAAAGTATTAGAGGACGGCCGTGCTATTGTCCTCTTTGATGGGCTAGACGAGGTACGTGTAGAAAACGACCAACGAGATAAACTCATCACGGCTGTGGAAGATTTCACTCGCGAATTCCGCGACAGTCAGGTCTTCATCACCTGCCGTCTGGCCGTCACCGACTATACCTTTGACACTTACAAATATGTAGAAATGGCTGACTTTGACAAAGAACAAATGCAAACCTTTGTCTTTCGCTGGTTCCAGCACGACGTGGTGCAGCGGAATGCCTGTTGGGAGGCATTGCAAACCGACCACAACAAAACCTTGCGTGAACTGGCACAGGTGCCAATGCTGCTCTCCCTGCTTTGCCTGACCTATGAAAAACGAAATGAGTTTCCCCAGGAGCGGGATGAGATTTACAAAGAGGCTACCGACGCCCTGCTCAATGATTGGGACGCCAGTCGCCGCATCAAACGGGGGCGAGAGTTTGTGCCGGATAACGCGGTCTATGAAAACTTGACCCTGAAACACAAACAAAAGCTGCTGGCCCACGTAGCTGCCCAAACCTTCGATGATGGCCAATACTTCATCGAAGAGGAAAATCTGGCAGGCATCATTGAAACCTTTTTACGTGGCGTGCCAGGGTTGAAGGACAAAGATCTGGATGGTGTGGCGGTGCTGCGGATAATGGAATCGCAGCATGGCATCTTTGTGGAGCGAGCGCAGGCCATTCATTCTTTTTCCCACCTAACGTTGCAAGAGTATTACGCCGCTCGTTATATCGTGGAAAACGAGGCGGGCGGTACGTTGCCTCGGCTGATGACCCACGTGTGTGAAGACCGATGGCGTGAGGTTTTTTTACTTACTGGCAGTATATTGAGCGATGCTACCGACTTTTGTAATCTGTTTTTGAATGAATTGCAAACAATGGTGAAAAAAGACAAAGATTTGAAGACTCTTCTGCAATGGGGGGTTGTAAAAAGTACAAATCTGGGAGGATCAGTATCTGCCACCCGCGCTTTCTATATCTTTCTGGACTGTGCTCATGACCTCGTCCGCGCTCTTGCTCTTGCCCGAACCCTCTCACTAGATCCCAACATAGCCCGCGCACGATCTCTCGACCTTGATCGTGCCCGTATTATTGGCCTTGTCCGCGCCCTCGACCTTAACCCAACACTCGCACTTGCTCTTACATTGGTTCGTGACCTTGCTCATACTCTGGATACCGCTCTCGACTTTCTCCTCACTCGTAGCCGTGAGCTTGCCCACTCTCTTAGTCCTTACCCCCTACTTGCTCTTGATTATTTGTTAAGCATACTTTCGGAGGTTGCTCAGATCCTAGTGATAGTTGGGACAAAGGCAATGGATAAAAATATAGCGGCACAATTACAGGAAACGGTCGAACAACTTGAACAGTTTTGCCGTGATGCTAGATTGCCCGAATTGCAGGCTGCTCTTGCCATCTTACCGATGCCTGAGGTGACAGCCAGCGACCGGGATCTTCGGGCATTTGCCACGCAATTGGCGACAATAGCTCATACCCACCGCGACCTGGGGCATGAGTGGAATCTATCAGACGAGCAAGTAACGCTACTGGAAAAGTATTTGCAGGCCAACCTGCTCTTTGTGGAATGTCTGAACCTGGCCTACGTGCCCGACCGTGCCGCCATCGAAAACCAGATTTTGCTCCCACCCGGTATGTCGTAGGGGTAGGACGGCGCGGCTTCCATGTGGGCCAAACAAGAGGTCTCCTCTCCGCGCCGTCTCGGCAGGGAGCATCAATACCTTAAATGCCCACTCCCTTGTGCCTCATGCCTGACACTGCCACCCCATGTACCATACCTGAGACCACCAGACCCATGTTTTTCTCTTGACGAAGCTGGTTACTATTCCCTATCATAGGCATCGTTAACATGAAAGTTAAACAGATCATCTGGCTGCCTGAGTTTGAAGATAAGCTGCTATGGAAGCATAATGTGCTGACCATAGAAGTTGAAGAAATTCTCTTTGGCCAGCCACGCACCTACTTTGTAGAGCACGGACATGTTCCTGGTGAGAATTTGTACGCAGCCCACGGCCGTACAGAAGAAGGGCGGTATCTGGTTGTTTTTTACGTATACAAAACGGACGGTGCAGCATTGATTATTAGCGCCCGTGACATGGACAAAAAAGAGAAAAGACGTTATGGCAGAAAATAAAAGCACTATTTCTCAGGCAAGTAGCTATGAAGAAATGGGGGAATTTTGGGATACGCACAGCCTGGCTGACTTTGAGGATCAAACCTATGAAGTGGAGATGACCTTTGCTCCCTCGGCGCGGCACAACGCCATCAATATTGAGCCCCAGCTTTTGGCGGAGGTGCGGGAAATCGCCCGCACGCGAAAAGTTAGTACGCAAACACTGGTTAATCTCTGGTTACGCCAACAAGTTGATCAGGAACACTTTTCCGCCCCTGCTTGATATTGAAATCGCTGATGAATTGATGGGCGGTGGCTGCCAGTAGGGTTCATCAGGCAGGTGGTGATACAATTGGCGGCCTATGGCTGTTCACCCCGTTTCACCCCCACACAATGGGCGCTTATCCCTGTATGCCGGTCAGTTTACCCTTTTTTTTCTGGCGTTTGTGGCCGGGTTGGCGCTCAGCCGTTTGTTATATGAGGGGTTTTTCCCGCGCTTGTTGTGGCTGGCACGGCCGTACATCGCCCTCCCCTTTGCCGCCCTCATTGCCTATGCTGTGTGGGCCGTCTGGCTGAAAGGGACAGCCGCGCCCCGCCGCCCCCCTCTGGCCCTTAGCCCGCTGCTGCTCAATTTGCTCTGGT
Source organism: uncultured Ardenticatenaceae bacterium (assembly GCA_964467705.1). Lineage (GTDB taxonomy): Bacteria > Chloroflexota > Anaerolineae > Promineifilales > Promineifilaceae > CAADGU01. The sequence goes on from CAYXUZ010000091.1 coordinate 8,999, forward strand.
TGTTCAACCCGGCGGTAGACCTGGTAGGCAGCCGCTTTGTGTTTGCGGCCAGTGTGTGGCTGACGGCCGTGCTGCTTTTAACACAGTCACATCCCATGCAACCCGGCCGGCTCAAATGGGGCGGTTGGGGGCTGGCAATGGCCGCGCTGTTACCGGTTTATTGGCTCACCATGTCCGCCAGCGTGGGGGCCGCCGATACGTTTGAGTTCCAGGTGGTCACGCCCCAATTGGGCATTGTGCATCCCACCGGCTACCCGTTGTATTTGCTGCTGGGCAAGTTGTTTACGCTGCTGCCGGTGGGCACATTGGCCTGGCGGCTCAATCTGGCGTCGGCCGTGTATGCGTTGGCGGCCATGAGTATGCTCTACTGGCTGCTGTACCGACTAACGGGGCGATTGCTGCTGGCCTGCCTGGGCGCCGTTGTCACCGGCCTCACGCTCACCTTCTGGAGCCAGGCGATCATCGCCGAAGTGTACGCCCTGCACGCGCTCATCGTTATGGTGTCGCTGCATTTGATGGCGGTGATTGGGAATTGGAGATTAGGAGAACCTGTCCTGAGCCTGTCGAAGGATTGGGAGATTGGAGATTCACCCGCGCACCTCATCACTCCCTCACCCCCTCACCCTATCACCTTGTCATCGTCCGATTGCGGCAATCGGCTTCACCTTGTCTACCTCCTCGCCTTCACCATCGGCCTGGGCATGACCAACCACGTCACCACCGTCTTCTTGCTGCCCCCGGCCTTGCTCACCATTCTCTTCGCCGCCCGGCAGAAGCCCGAAGCTCGTAATCCGAAGCCCGTCATTGGAAGTCCGATGGCGGATGACGAATTACGGATTACGGATTACGGATTACCGCTTACGGATGTCCGTTTCTGGCTCAAAACCATGGCGGCCTTTCTCCTCCCCCTGCTGCTTTATGCCTATCTTCCCCTGCGCTGGCAGGCGGTGAATGGGGAAGCGATGGGTGCGGCGCGGTTTGTGGAATGGGTGGTGGGCGGCCGTTTCCAGGGGGCGCTGCAACTGCGGGCGTGGCTGGATGATCCGGTGCGGTACCAGATTGTGGGGCGGTTGTTTGTGGCAAATTGGGGTTGGTGGAATCTGGCGCTGGCCGGGTTGGGGCTGGTATGGATGGTGTGGCGGCAATGGCAAACGGCCGTCACCCTTCTCCTC
>CAYXUZ010000091.1:10183-24796 GCA_964467705.1 uncultured Ardenticatenaceae bacterium
TACGCCCTCAATTATTATGTGCCTGACCTGGCGGTATTTGTGATTCCGGCGCAGCTGGTGGTGGGCATCTGGTGGGCGGTGGGGCTTGGTTTTGGCCTGGTGTTGGTGCGGCAGGTGGCGCATTGGGGACAGTGGCCGGACGTAACGCCGCTGGCGCTGACCTTTGCCCTAATACCCGCCATCATGCTGGCGGTAGATAGTTGGGCGGTTAATGATCAATCGGGGGAGAACCCGTTGGAGCGGTGGGGGCGGGCGGTGCTGGCGCTGCCGCTGGCGGAAGGGGCGGCGATTTTGGCGGACAGTGAAAAAATTGCACCGCTGCTCTATTTGCAGGTGGCGGAGGGGCTGCGGCCTGACCTGGACATTTCCGTCTGGCCAGATGAGGCGGCGTACCGGGCGCAGGTAGACGGCCGTATCGCCCAAAACCAACCTGTTTATCTGGCGCGTTACCTGCCCGGTCTGCAAGGGGTGTACCATCTGCGCTCCGTTGGCCCCCTTACCGAAGTCTCTAGTCATCCAATTACCCCATCTCCCGATCTCCCCATCTCCCCATCTCCCCATCTTTCCTTCGGCCCGCTCACTCTGATCGGCTACTGGTTGGAGCCGGTGGCGGCGGTGGATGAAACCAGTACGGCCGTGACCCTTTACTGGCAGGCAGATGAAGTAGTGGCAGAGGTTTTGCATGTGTATGTGCGTGTGGTCGCGGACGGCCGTGCCCCCACCAACGGCCAACACCCGGCGAATAATTTTTACCCCACCAACGCCTGGCGGCCCGGCGAAATTGTGCCCGATTACCACCTGCTGCCCGGCCCGATGGCAGCGCCAGACGCCCCGCTCACCTATCAGGTGGCGGTTGGGCCACCTTTCGCGCCACCTGACGAGTTAGTTTGGCAAGATTTGACCACGATTGACCAGACGGCCGTTCACACAGAATTGGCTCCACCCACCAGCCTGCTGCGCGCCCAAATTGGCGAGGCATTGGTGAACGGGGCCGCATTTCCGGCGCAAATTCGGCCACAGGCACGGCTGCCGCTGCTGCTCACCGGCTTTGGTACGGCCGATTCTGATCTGGAATTCAGTTTGCGCCCGATTGATGCCATCAGTCGCCCGCTGACGGGCTTTACATCGCCGCCGCCGCTCCAACCGGCCCGTATCTGGCTGGCTGACCTCGATTCTGATGTGCCACCCGGTTTGTACGATTTGGTGGCCGGTTATAAAGGTGATTGTGCGGACGGCCGTTGCCCTGCTGCGCCTGCTTATTGTGGCTGGATGTCTCCGGCGCGGGCTGATTGTACGGTGGGGCAGGTGGAAATTAGCGGGGTGGCATTGCCGGAGACGGCCGTGAACTTTGCTGACCAGATTGCCCTGTTAGATGTGACCACCAGTGGCCCAACGTTGTCGCCGGGTGGCACGCTCGAAGTGCAGCTAAATTGGCTGGCGCTGGCCGAAATGGCCGCCGATTACACCCTCTTTTTGCAGGTGGTGGATGCGCAGGATCGGATTGTGGGGCAGGTGGATAGCTGGCCGGTGCAGGGCACACGCCCCACCAGCGGCTGGCAGCCAGGGGAAACGATTGCCGACATGTTTACCATTCCTTTGAGCGCCGATATGCCACCCGGTGACTATCGTTTGCTGGTGGGCTGGTATTTGCTGGCCGACGGCCGTCGCTTGCCGGTGTTGGATGGGGAAGGTACGGCCGTAGAGGACAAACTTATTACCGGCGGTCTGCGCATTGAATAGCACACGGCCATTCCATCGTTCCTCAGCGTCGTTCCATCTCCATGCACACTCGTTTTATCGTCCCTCATGGTGATTCTGTTGCCCTCATAGTTATTCTCTTGCCTTTACAGATGCCACCGAATGGAATTTGGCGTCTGACACATAAAGTCTACTGATGAAGATTAGCTTTTGAACTCGGTAACAAGCCACCTGTCATTTCGAGCGAAGTCTTCGGAGCGAGAAATCCCTACCGTCTTGGTCGTTTCAGGTGAAAGGGATGCTTCGGAAGACCTCAGCATGACACAAGGTTCGCTTGCCGGTGGTTCAGGTCATCAATCATCGTTTCTCTGGTACAATGTGCCCCTATGCGCTGGCGCCGATTTCGAGCATCCAAACATTGGCGGCGGTTACGGCCGTTGCGCGCCGTCTGGCGAGACACCCTTCTGCTGGTGCGGCAGTTTATGTGGCCGCTGTTGCTGTTTAGCACGGCCGTGATCATTGGCGGCCTCATTTATCACAACCTGGCGCGGCAAACAGCCCAATCCGTTGGCAGCCACGATCTGGCCGAAGCCATTTATCATGTATTGGGCCTCACCTTTTTCCAACCCCTCGGTGACAACCTGCCAGACGATTGGCGGCTGGAACTTTTTTATTTTTTCATGCCCCTCATTGGTCTGGTATTGCTGGCCCTGGGGTTGACCGATTTTGGCATTCTCTTTTTCAACCGGCGGCAGCGCACAAAGGAGTGGGAAATGGCCGTAGCCTCCACATTTAACTATCACACCGTTCTGGTAGGTCTGGGTCATCTGGGCTTTCGGGTGGCTAAAGAGCTGCATGAACTCGATCAAGAAGTAGTCGCCATTGAGTGGAAACCAGAGGAAGAGCTAATCGCCCGCGCCCAGGCCATTGGTATCCCCGTTGTACCCGGCGATGCCCGCCGTGAAGAAATTCTAACCGGGGTAGGCGTTCAAAAAGCGCGCGCCCTGGTCATCTGCACCCAAAATGACAACGTGAATCTGCAAATTGCTTTCAAAGCCAGAAAGCTAAACCCAGATATCAACGTGGTCATTCGCATTTTTGACGATGATTTCGCCCAGACCATTCAAGAACAGTTTGGCTTCCGGGCCATGAGCGCCACCGGCATGTCCGCCCCCATTTTTGCTACGGCCGCTGCCAACGTAGATGTCACCCGCCCCATCACCGTTGAGGGAGAGTCATTTAGTCTGGCCCAACTGCAAATCCCGGCCCGGTCGCCGTTAATTGGCAAGAGTATGGCCGCACTGGAACAGGAGTATGAGGTCAGTGTTGTGCTGTTGCGACATGATGGCGTCTCGGACTTTCACCCGGCGGGCGACCGGCGGCTGACAGCCGGAGACACGCTGGCCGTGCTGGCCGGGGGCACACACATCAGCCGGTTGGTCAACGCCAATCGCTGAACAAGACCCTAAGGGTTTCTGAAACCCTTAGGGTCTGCCAGATCATCAGGCCAAGAGGAACGCGCCATAACCAACCACCCGGTCATGGCTCCCGGCCGTATCCCCCGAATTACGCAAATCAACCGTATGCGCTGTCAGATGATGGGCTTTTGCCTGATGCAGCAGCCCTTGGATGGGAATACGGCCGCAGGCGCTTTCGCTGCCCAATTGGTCTGGTGTTAATTCTTCAATGGCCTGGGCCGTGGCCGCGTCTAACTTTTTTGCTGTCTGGTAATCATAGTAATGGCTCAGGTCAGAGCTGATGATGATGCGGGTTTCCGGGCCGCCCCAAAGTACCTGCAATAGTGCGGCCACGTCACGGCCGTCACACTGCCCGGCCACCAACGGCACAATCTTTACCTGGGGCGCTACCATTTGCAGAAAGGGCAGCATCACTTCCAGGCAATGCTCCCGGCTGTGTGCGCCATCGTGAATCTGCACCTGGGGTAACGGCCGTATATGTTCCATCGCCACTCTATCCACCAAAACATCACCCAACGGCGTGCGGAATGCATCCACACTGGCACCCGCTAATCCAGACACAGCCATCGTGTGTGCCGGTCCAATGAGGATCATACGACTCACATCGGCCAACTGCCCCACCCAGGGCTTAAAGGCAGAACCGGCAATTGGCCCAGAGTAAACATAGCCTGCGTGGGGGGCAATAATAGCTTTGGGATGGAGCGGAGTGGGTGGGAGTACGGCCGTGTCTAAAAACTCTTGCACCATATTCCGTAAGCGGCTAGGGTCTGCCGGGTAAAACATGCCGGCAACGGCCGGTTGGCGTATCTTGTCCATTGTTTTCTCCTCCGGCAATTGGCGCAACGCCAATCACCAGCACATTTGTAGTATACTGTACTCAGGATTGTAGGGATACACCATCCCAAGGGGGAATAAGATGAACCAACCAGATTATTTTCCAACGAAGTATTGGCATGTACTGGGCAACGGCCGTATTCAGTGCGATGTTTGCCCGCGTGCTTGCAAGCTGGACGAAGGGCAGCGGGGCCTGTGTTTTGTGCGGATGCGGCAGGATGACCAGATCGTGTTGACGACTTACGGCCGTTCCAGCGGCTATTGCGTAGACCCCATCGAAAAAAAGCCACTCAACCATTTCCTGCCGGGTACGGCCGTTCTCAGTTTTGGCACGGCCGGCTGCAACCTGGCCTGTAAATTCTGCCAGAACTGGGACATCAGCAAATCCCGCGAAATTGACACCCTGGCCGACCAGGCCGATCCCCAAACTATCGCCCGCGCTGCCGAACAACTCGGCTGTCACAGCGTCGCCTTCACCTACAACGATCCTGTCATCTTTATGGAATATGCCATAGATGTAGCCCTCGCCTGCCGCGAACGAGGGATCAAGTCGGTAGCCGTCACCGCCGGCTACATGTGCGACGAACCCCGCCGCGAATTTTACCGCTACATGGACGCTGCCAATGTAGACTTGAAAGGCTTTACCGATGCCTTTTACCAAAAATTATGCGCGGGTGAATTACAACCGGTGCTGGATACGCTGCTCTATCTGAAACACGAGACCAACGTCTGGTTTGAAATCACCAACCTCATCATCCCCGGCTGGAACGACGCTGACGCCGAACTTGAAGCCATGACCCAATGGGTTGTAACCGAATTGGGGCCAGATGTGCCCATGCACTTCTCTGCTTTCCACCCCGACTACAAGATGTTGGATGTGCCCCACACCCCGCCAACCACCCTCACCCGCGCCCGCAGCATCGCCCTGAAAAATGGCGTCCGCTATGCCTACACCGGTAATGTGCATGATGCGGCCGGGGACACCACCTTTTGCCACAACTGCGGGACAAAGTTGATTGAACGGGATTGGTATGAGTTGAAGGGGTACCGGCTGACAGGCGACGGCCGTTGCCCCACCTGTGATGCACCTTGTGCTGGCGTCTTCGCTCCCCAACCCGGTCATTGGGGCCGCCGCCGTTTGCCGGTGCGATTATCGGCAATTGGTAATCCATAGCCCGTTATCGGTAATCCGTTATCCGTTGTTCGTTATCGGATTGCGTGTCACGGTTCACGTATTACGAAAGGGTATTGCCACGCCCTCACATTTGTTGTATTATTACAACACTCTTTTTTGTTGTAGTATCCCGCATAGGCAAAAAATTTGACATAAGTATAGGATATAGATTTGACGGGTGATGATTCAAGAAGCACAACAATTGCGTGTTAAAGGGATTCGGGAAGGACTGCTCATTACGACAACAACTGAAGGGTCGTTTGAGGAGATGTGCGCGCAATTGCAGGCGGAGTTGCAGCAGAAAGGTGGTTTTTTTCAAGGTAGCCGGGTAGCGTTGCAGGTGGAGTCACGGCCGTTAAACAAAGTCCAAATTCTCCAATTACAACGCCTCTTCATGGAACACAACCTGGAACTATGGGCCATTCTGGCCGATGATGCCGAAACCCGCACTACTGCGCGGGACCTGGACTTAGCTATCCGGCTGGCAGGCAGCCAGACAGACCTGGACGGCAATGCCCTGATTCAGCCTTTGGCATCGGCCGGTAATGGGCCTTCCACTGACGATAGCCACCAAACAGGTGTTTTGCTGTTGCGGGAAACCGTTCGGTCTGGGCGCTCCATTTTACATGAAGGGGATGTGGTGATTATTGGCGATGTAAACGCAGGAGCGGAAATCATTGCCCGTGGTGATGTACTCGTATGGGGTCGTTTACGGGGTCTGGTTCATGCCGGGGCAATGGGGAATAGTACGGCCGTCATCTGTGCCCTCGACCTCAACCCCACCCAACTGCGTATTGCTGACCAGATCGCCATCGCCCCACATGAAAACGGCCGTACCCCCTATCCGGAACAGGCGTCCATCAAAGATGGGCAAATCATCGCCGAACGATGGAAATCAGGGAATTAGAGATTAGTTCCCGCCAGATATCCGATTTTTTTTGAAAAATCGGATATCTACTGTGGACAGAGGAGACTCATATGAGCGGAAAAGTGATCACCGTAACCTCAGGCAAAGGTGGCGTGGGCAAAACCACCGTCACCGCTAACCTGGCCACAGCCTTAGCTATGCGCGGCCGCAAAGTAGTGGCTGTAGACGCCGACATTGGCCTGCGTAACCTGGACATCGTGTTAGGGCTGGAAAACCGGATCGTCTATGACCTGGTAGATGTGGTGGAAGGACGTTGCCGTTTGCGTCAGGCGATGATCAAAGATAAACGCCACCCGGAACTGTATCTCATCCCGGCGGCCCAAACCCGTGACAAGTCGGCCGTCAGCCCTTCCGACATGGTGCTGGTGTGCAACGAACTGCGCCAGGAGATGGATTACATCATTATTGATTCACCAGCAGGCATTGAACGCGGCTTCCGCAACGCTATCGCGCCTACAGATCAGGTTCTCATTGTCACCAATCCTGAGGTTTCTGCCGTGCGTGATGCCGACCGCATCATTGGCCTTGTTGAGGCTGAAGAGAAAGGACCGGCTCGTTTAATTGTTAATCGAGTAAAACCAGCTATGGTCAGCCGTGGTGACATGCTCTCCATTGAAGATATCATAGATATTTTGGCTATTCAGCTTGTTGGTGTTATTCCAGAAGATGAGCACATTCTGATTGGCTCCAATCAGGGCACGCCTGTTGCCATGAATGGATCGAACGGGGCCAGTGCCAGTCAGGCATTTCGTAATATCGCCGGGCGGCTGGAAGGCGAAGAAGTGCCCTTTATGGAATTGAAAGCAAAAGTCAGCTTTTTAGACAGGTTAAGCAACCTGTTCAATTGACAATTAGCAAGTGTCAATTGTCAATTGCCGATTGACCAAAGATGGAGAAGGGCTATGAGCAAGGCCATGAGTTGGGTAGACAGATTACTGGGCAGAGAAGAGAAGAGTGGGGCAACGGCTAAGAAACGGTTGCAAATGGTGCTGATTCATGATCGCAGCGATGTGTCGCCGGGTGTGCTGGCCCAAATAAAGGATGAAATTATTCAGGTTTTTGTGAAGCACCTGGATATTAACCCGGAAGATGTGGTGGTGAATGTAGACCAGGATGAGCGCGAAAGCCGCTTGGTAGCAGAGGTACCGTTGATGGCCGTTCACGCTAACGGCCGTCGCTAATAAGTGAGTAATTGTGTAACTGAGCAATTATCCATAATGAGTAATCAGTGTAAAACAAGGGCCTGCCCTCGTCAGAGGGCAGGCTTTTTTTTATGATACTGCCTGATGTTAGCACGTACTTCTACCTGGCGTTATTTTGATGTATGGCTGGCGGCGGCTGTGTTGCTGTTGACTGCCTATGGGGTGTTGATCATTCGCAGCGCTGTCACGGGCGCACCGGCTTTTGAGGCTCTGCCGGTAGCACAAGTGAGATGGGCGATCATTGGCTTCATCATCATGTTTGTCTTTGCTTCCATAGATTATCGCGTGTTGACTTCGATGCACTGGTACATTTACTTTGGACTCATTGCCGCTCTTATTTTTGTGCTGTTTGCCGGGGCAGTTGGGAACGAAACGCGCCGATGGATTCAGATTACATCCGACATTCGCATTCAACCGGCTGAGTTTGGCCGTGTCATTATGGCGGTGACCTTTGCCCAATTTCTGACCAACCGGCGGCACAAAATCCACCATTTCTCCAATACCATCGCTACTGTGATATATGTTGTTATCCCGGCCATTCTCATATTTTTGGAGCCAAACCTGAGTATGGCGCTCTTCTTTTTGGTCCTCTGGTTTGTGATGATCTGGCTGGCTGGGTTGCCGCTTTCCCATTTTGCGTTATTGGCAGTGATAGGGGTGTTGGCAGTAACGGCCGTCTTCCCCCTCTTGCAAGATTACCAAAAGGAACGCATCACCACCTTTCTCAGTCCTGAAAATGCGGACGAAGAAGCCCTTTTTAACATCGAACAGGCGGAAATCAGCATAGGCTCCGGTGGCTGGTTCGGTAAAGGGTATCTGAACGGTACCCAGAGCCAGCTGGGTTTTTTGCGCGTTCAGCATACCGACTTTATCTTTTCCGTACTTACCGAAGAAATGGGTTTGATCTTTGGCTCCCTGATAGTCATGGCCCTGATGACTTTTATTCTGTGGCGCATTTTGCGCGTGGCATTTATAACACCTGACCCGGCAGGAAAATTGATCTGTGTGGGTATTGCCACCATTCTCTTTTTTCAAACCACGGTTAGCGTAGGCATGAATGTGCGCGTTTTGCCCGTAACCGGCCTCACATTGCCATTTGTGAGCTATGGCGGCAGTTCCCTCACCACCCTTTTTATTGCCATTGGCATTGTGCAATCCGTTCTGATGCGTCACCGAAAGCAAGAGTTTGGGTAATTGGCATAATTGGCAACCATACCCCGATTTCTGGATACTCTTTCTCCATTACAGTAAAATCCCTGTTGCATTCATTCTAAAGAGGATAACATGACGGTACGTACACGTTTTGCTCCCAGCCCCACGGGCTATTTACACATCGGCAGCGCCTGGTCGGCCTTGTTTGGCTGGATGTATGCCCGCAAACATGGCGGCCAATTTTTGCTGCGCATTGAAGATACGGATACCAGCCGCACGGTAGCTGGCGCCATCGAGAATATGATGGAGGGGCTGCGTTGGTTTGGCATTGATTGGGATGAAGGGCCAGATGTGGGTGGCCCCTATGGGCCATATGTGCAGACGGAGCGAGTGACTCTGTACCAGGAATATGCGCGTTGGCTCATTGGGCATGGTCATGCCTATAAATGTTTTGCTACGCCGGAAGAGTTGGAAGCGATGCGGGAGGCGGGCGTACCCGGTGGGTATGATCGCCGTTACCGTGACTACCCGGCCGATCAAGTGGCTGACCTGGAAGCGCAGGGCAAACCGTATGTCATTCGGTTTAGGATGCCATTGACGGGGGAAACGGCCGTGCCCGACCTGCTGCGTGGTAATGTTATCTTCCCCAATGACCAGTTCACGGATTACATTATCTTGAAGTCCAATGGGCTGCCCACTTATCACCTGGCGCATCTGGTAGACGACCATCTGATGAAAATCAGCCACGTCACGCGCGGCGTGGAATGGCTGAACACCGCCCCCATTCATGTGAACATGTACAAGGCATTTGGGTGGGAAATGCCCGTATTGGTTCATTTGCCAGTAATTTTGAACCCCAGTGGCAAAGGTAAACTGAGCAAGCGACATCAAGCCTTTCTGGATAGTGGCGAGAAAGTGTTGGTACGGGCTACCGAATTTATGGAGGCGGGCTATTTGCCAGAAGCGATAGTTAATTTCCTGGCTAACATTGGCTGGTCTTTTGGCGATGACCGCGAAAAATTCACCATTACTGAAGCGTTATCTCGTTTTGAATTGGCCGACATCAGCCCGGCGCCGGTCAAGCTGCCATATAGCAAATTGGACTGGCTAAACGGCCAATACATTCAGGAAATGGATATTGTGGAACTGGCAAAAGGGGTGAAACCATTCCTGGAAAAAGAAGGGTGGGAGGTCAACCTGGATTCGCTGCTGCTGGTGATGCCGGCGATGAAACCGCGCTTAAAAACTTTTCCTGATGCCATTCCTTTCCTGCGCTTTTTGTTTGATGAGATGCCATTGCAGGAAACGGCCGTCACCCTGAGTGATGCCAAACTTCCACCTGAAGCCGCCCAAGCCGCTTATATGGCCGCCCGCAATTTTTTGGCAACGGCCGTGCCCTTTGACGTGGAAACGCTTGGCGCCGGCCTCAGCCAGATTGGCAGCCAATACACCACCAACGGTAAACCCGGCCCCTTCCTGGGCAAACTGCGCCTGGGCATCACCGGGCAGCAAGTCTCGCCACCTGTCTACGAATCCATCATCGCTTTGGGGCGGGCGCGCACCCTGGCGCGTCTGGACGCAATCATGGCCCTTTTTGAGCAGGTTGAGTATTGATTCCTTTCTCAACCTGTTGTCTGTTTGCACTTAATCAAATCTTTACGAAGCCTTATCTCCCTGTTAACACCCCGTTAAACCCTGGCGGATATAGTTACCAGCGTCACGTAGTAAGGAGCAACCGCTCAAACTTTTTCTTCTTTCCTCCCTTTTCTCCTCTTCTCCTCTATGGTTAGGGTAGCAGTTGCAAAGAGCCAGGGAGAGGGCGCCCTCCCTCTCCCTGGTTCGCTTCTTGGGGACACGGCCGTCTGATCTTTTGGCGAAACAGCTATTTCAGGGTTTAATTGAGCCTGTTACCGGGTTTATGAAACCTGACAGGTCTCTAAAGACCTGGCAGGTTTGAAAATGTTATGCTCACTTTCTATTACCCTGATCATCTGGCACACGATCCAACCAGGCTGCATCAATCGGATAATCCTCACACGGTTGTTTATTACTCTGAGGTATCCCAACGAGGGCCGATCATTCATGATGCAGTGGCTGCTGCCGGTTTTGGCAGTATCCAACCGCCGCAGGATTTTGGGCTGGCGCCTATTGTGGAAGTTCACCGGCATGATTTTGTGGATTTCTTGCAGACAGCTCATGCTCGTTTTGTGGCTGAGACTGGGCGAGATGTGGCCACGCCAGATTCATTCAGCATCGGCCGTCGCCCGCGCCATAAATCGGTTTCCATTTGGGGTTTGTTGGGTTATTACTGTTTTGATGTGGGGTCGCCCATTTTTGCAGGGACATGGAATGCGGCGTATTGGAGCGCACAAACGGCCGTAACCGCTGCCGCTGCCATGGCCAATGGCGAACATCTAGCTTATGCTTTGTGTCGCCCGCCGGGGCATCACGCCGCCGCCGATATGTTTGGCGGCTTTTGTTACCTGAACAACGCTGCCATCGCCAGCCAATGGCTGGTGGAAAAAGGGCAGCGTATTGCCATTTTAGACCTGGACTACCATCATGGGAATGGCACGCAGGAGATTTTTTACGGCCGTGCTGATGTCCTTACCTGCTCCATCCATGCCGACCCGCTGCACGAATACCCCTTCTACTGGGGCTTTGCTGATGAATATGGCATTGGCGCGGGTGAAAACCACAACTTTAATTTTCCGCTACCGTTAGGCTCAGCTGAACCGGCATACATGGTGACGCTGGATATTGCTTTGCGTCGGATTCGTGCTTTTGTGCCGGATACGCTGGTGATTTCTTTTGGCGCGGATACATTGGCAGACGATCCGGTGGGTGGGTTTAAGCTGACGGTGGAGAGTTACGGCCGTATGGCTGCCCACATTGCCGCCCTTGATCTACCTATCCTGGTTATTCAAGAAGGTGGCTATCTACTCTCACAGTTGGGCCACTGTGTCGTTTCCTTTTTACAAGGGTTAAAAACAGGTTGAGCTTATGCAAACCCAGAAAACCATCTCTCTCAATAGTAAAAACGGCGTTCTATTCCTGGCAATTTTTGGGCTCCTTTGGAGTTGCTGTTCACTTTTTGCCATTGTGCCCGCCGTGCTCAGTGGCGAGATGATGGGCGTCCTTTTTGCCGCCATTTTCTTGTTGCCAGGTCTCTTCATATTGGGCTATGCGGCCACCATTTATTACAGCCGCGCCCGTATCGGTAAACCGGATATAACGGTTTCCAACTCCACCTTGCGCGTCGGCGAGCAATTCACTGTTCAGCTCCTGCACACATTCAAAAGCAATGTACAGATTGACCGGCTGGAGGTGCAGTTAGTGTTCAAAGAAACAGCCACTTACCAGCAGGGCACTGATACCCGCACCGTAGCCCATGAGGATATTTACGAAAATTATGAACTGCCTGCCGGCCAATACCAGTCCGGCCAATACATCCAGGAAACGTACACCATGCAAATCCCGTCAGACGCCATGCACACCCTGAAAGTGCGGCGTAACCAGTTGCAATGGTTTGTGCGCGTGCGCGCATCCATTCCCAAATTGCCTGACTATGTGGATGAATATGAGTTGTCGGTACTGCCGGAAATGGTAGCGGCTAACTAAGCAAAGGAGTAAACACAGATGGCTGAGGTTCTCATTGAGATCGCGTTAAAAGCTGGGCAAGATGGTTATCAGGAATTCAGGCCAGGTGATGTGTTGCAGGGGAATTTGACGGTTTATCCTGATAGTGACGTGAACTGTAAACATTTGTATTTGCGGCTGTTGTGGCACACGGCCGGACGTGGTACGCAGTTTTTGGAAAAAGTAGAGGAGATGGATTTGTATCAGGGCACATTATCAGGTGGCATGCCCCGTTCGTTTGATTTTGAATTTATCTTGCCTGACCAGCCCTGGAGTTTTGAAGGGCATTATGTGAGTGTGGTCTGGAAGGTACAGGCGCAGGTGGATGTGGCCTGGGCTACTGATCCCAAGGGTGAAGCGGTGTTTGTGTTACGGCCGTTACCTTCAGCCCATAAACCATTTGCTAATTACCAGTAAATTCCTTACGCTTGCAACCGCTCCACATCCTCAATCTGCCCCAATACCAGCAACATATCACCCGGCTGCAATGTAAAGTCGGCCGCCGGGTTGACCAGCAGTTGCCCTCCCCGATCAATCGCCACCACATTTAGCCCCAACTTCTGCCGCAAATTGCACTGCGCCAACGTTTGCCCACACAGGCGTGGCGGCGCGGCTACTTCCACCACACTGATGCCATCTCGAATTTCCATATAAGCATCAATCGCGTGTCGGCTAGACAGCCGCCGCCCCAGGTGAATCCCGGCTTCATGTTCTGGCATGATGACCTGATGCGCCCCCACCTCTTCCAGAACGGTCTTTTGTAATTGAGTGGCGGCTTTGGTAATGACCCGCCGCACCCCCAGCCGCAATAGCAAGACAGTAGCCAGCAGGTTGTTCTCAAAATTATCGCTGATGCAGACAATACCGGTATCAAATTCGCTGATGCCCACCTGCCCCAAGGCATCGGCATTGGTGGCATCCAGTTGCAGCACGTTGGGCAGCACCTTGCTCATGTGCTGCACCCGGTTCAAGTCAGCATCAATTGCCAGCACATCCTGCCCCCCAAGGACCAGCGTTTCGGCCACGCTGCTGCCAAATCGCCCTAACCCAATGACCACAAAACCACGTCGCCGGGAGGCCGGGGGAGAATTAGTAGGGCTGTTGTCTGGTGAAGCCGGTTGTGATCTGCCTAATAGTTTGTTGATGATACTCAAGGCCAATCTCCTGTTGAGTCATTTCCTCTTTGCCAATGATGATTATCCCACGAATACTTCTTCTTGAGGGTAACGGTAGGCGGTGGCCGACGGCCGTCCAAACAACGAGAACATCACCCCTAACGGCCCAATCCGGCCAATGAGCATGGTCAGGATAAATAGCACTTTCCCGGCGTCGCTGAGTACCGGCGACAGACCGATGGAAAGCCCCACGTTGCTTAAAGCTGATGTGGTTTCAAACAAGATGTGCAGGAAGGAGTAACCCGGTTCGGTGATGGTAAGCCAGGTGGTAGAGACGGTCAGCCAGAGTACGGCCGTGATGCCGATGGCTACACTCTTCACCAATGTCTCCCGTGGAATACGCCGCCCAAAAGCATTCACATCGCGGTTGTTCTTCAACACAGCCCAGATCACCAACAAAATGACGCCAAACGTCGTGGACTTAATACCGCCGCCAGTCCCCCCGGCCGGCGCGCCTACAAACATGACAATAATGAGAATGAGGAGCGATGTCTGGCCCCATTGGGACACATTAACCGTGTTAAAGCCGGTGGTACTGCCGGCCGCCAATGTTTGAAATGAAGCGGTGAGCAACTGGGTTTGCCAGGGAACAGTGGGCAGGTAATTGAGCCAGAGCAGCACGGCCGTGCCCCCCACAAACAATCCCGTAGACACTAACATTGCCAGCTTGCTGTGTGTCGTCAGGCGGTGTACCGGCTGATGGTGCAACAGCCGCCGACCCACATTGTAAATATCGCTTAACACAAAAAAGCCCACCGCCCCGGCAATAGAAATCAAGTTGATGATGATGTTGAAAGCCCAATCATTCTGGTAGGCCACAAAACCGTCGGTAAACAAAGTGAACCCGGTGGTTGTAAAGGTAGAGATGGTATGGAAAAGCGCCAGATAGGCAGCCTGCAACCAGCCATAGGCAGGCTGCCAATAGAGCAACAGCGCCAGCGTGCCCACTCCTTCAAATAACAACGTAAGTTTGACGATGCGCCC
This sequence comes from uncultured Ardenticatenaceae bacterium, assembly GCA_964467705.1. GTDB lineage: Bacteria > Chloroflexota > Anaerolineae > Promineifilales > Promineifilaceae > CAADGU01. Next base: position 24,448 of record CAYXUZ010000091.1, read on the forward strand.
CACAAACAGCCGCATTTCACCGCGTGAAGGCACGGCCATAGATTCGGTCATCAGGTGGCCGCTTTGATAAGAGATAGTTCCTCCGGCCAGGTAAATGACAAATAGAATGAGCGTCATGTAGCCCACCCCCCCAATTTGCGAAAGAACCATGAGTACCACCTGCCCAAACAAGGTGTAGGCGCTGCCCACATCTACCAGGCTGAGGCTGGAAGTAGAGACGGCCGAGACAGACATGAAAAAAGCGTCGAGAAAGGGTTGGACACGGCCGTTACTGTTTGCCACCGGTAGCATCAACAGCAGCGCCCCCACCAGCGACAGGCGCCAGAAGGTGCCCCACAGGCCGGGGGGG
>CAYXUZ010000092.1:0-7127 GCA_964467705.1 uncultured Ardenticatenaceae bacterium
TAAACGTCCAACTGAGCTATACTTCCACGTTTACAGTGACGGTGGGGTATGAGACGGTGCCGGGTACGGCCGTGCCCGGCATAGATTACACCCCCATTTCCGGTACGCTCTCCTTTCCGCCTGGCGTGATCAGCCAGAGCCTCGCCATTCCCATTCTGGACAATACCCAGGACGAACCTGCTCGTGATTTTGCCGTGACGATTGCCGATCCCTCATTTGCCCGGTTAGGCCAGGCATCATCCACTGTCACCATTCAAGATGATGATGAGATCATCGTTGATCCCGTATGGCTCGTTTACCTGCCATTGGCGGTGAAGCCGTGAGGTCTGGATTATTTCTGAGGAAGTTCCGGTTTCTGTGGATTGGAAAGTGGCGATTTGACTGTCAAAGATAGCAAAATGCTGAAACCTGTCCATATCAGCACAAAGACGACCACGTAGGCCCGCTGGGCGACCACAAACGTGAGCGCCTGCTCTTCCGGGACACCGCCCAGCGTTAGCAGCCCCAACCAGCCTAGATCAAAAATGCCCAGACCGCCGGGCGTGACGGCCGCGACGAGGCTCAACTGAACAAAAGGATAGGCGGCCAGGAATAATAACCAGGAAGCATTTACTTTTACTGCCTGGGCCATGAAAAAAAAGCCAGCTACCAGTACGCCATTTAATAACAATGACCAGGCTAAAGCTCCGATAGCTGGTTTGGGTGGCGGCAGCCATTTTGTTGGTTCGTCATCGAAGTTTAGCTTTTTTGCCAGAAGGGGGATGCGCGTCACCCACCCCGTAAACTGACGATTCCAACGAGGTGAGGTAATCTGCCACACGGCCGTAGCCAACAGTGCTACTATCACCCCCATTCCTACTACCAGCTCCGTCCCTATCAGCCGCCCGCGAAAATAAAAAAAAGCAGGCAGGCACAGAGCCGCTAACAAGGCTATATCAAACAAATTATCTACCATCACCACCCACACCGCGCGCCGGGTGGGAACACCAAAGGAACGCAGGGCTACAGATTTCCCCCCCACCGCGCTTACGGTGCGTGGCAAAACCAATCCTAGCGCCCGCGCTACCCAGTTGGCCTGGAAAAATTGCCGCCAGGAGGCCACTTCCGGTGAATGGATGGCGTGGGTGATGAGTTGTAGACGAGAGGCTGAAGCAACCCCCGCTACCCCATACAGAAGCAGAGCAATAGTTAATGCGGTGCGGTCTCCCTGGCGAATGGTTTGCCAGGCTTCGGGGCCGGCCCACCAGAGGATGAGAATAAACAGGGCTAAACTGGCAAGTTGCAAACAAATGCGCAGCCAACGGTTCATGGCCTATTTTCAGACACTATGACGGCCGTTTGCCTGGCCCGCCACCATTGCCAACCGTCTAGTCCCACCAAAAGTGCCAGACAGAGCCAGGGTAGCGGCAGAAATAGCGCCAGGCTTTCGGCATTCCCTTCCACTGTGCTTAAAAATAATAGCCACAATGCCAGATTTAGTGTGGCTGCGGTGAGGATGGCCCATAGGCGCCCCAACCGGTCTGCCAGGATTGATAACCAGGCAAAAATGGGGATTAGCAGCAGGACATAATTGGTCGTGCCCGTTTGGAAGGTGATGAGCAGACTGACAACGATGGCCCAATGTAGCGCCTGGTTAAATTGTTTCTCGCTGCCACCCCACCCTTGCCAACATTTCCAAAGGGTGACGGCCGTTAATCCTCCGGCAATCGCATAAAAAAGTGCAGGAGGGTAAGCGGGCCACAGCCAATTCAACGTCAGGGCCAGTGGGTTACGCCCGCCGGCAAACTGACGATACCGTTGGGTGTCTTGCAAAAAGTCAAAGGGCCAACTGGGGTGCAAGGCCATTGAAGCCAGCAGTAACACCGCCCCGGTAATAAGCATCCCGGCAAAAAAACGATACCGGCGTTGGCTAAGCACCCATAGCAAAAGCCAGGGCGCGACGAAGATTACCATCTGTGGTTTGATGGATGTCAGGGCCAACATAGCGCCCGCCCAGCCATCCTGCCCTCTTTGCAGCAGCCACAAGGAGAGCGATAAAAAGAGCAGCACGGGAATAGTGAACTGCCCCATGAAAATGCTGCGGGTAATGGGGTAAAAGGTGAGCACAAAAAGCAGCGTGGCTACCAGCAGCGCCGGGGATAATTTGCGTTTGTTGATTGCCAACAAAACCAACCCCGCGCCCATCGCCATCCATTGCAACATCACCAGCCAAAATGCCTGTGCCCAGGTGTAAGGCATATAAACCAGCGGCCAAAACAAAAATAAGACGTGCAATGGATAGGCAAACCCTCCCCGGCCCACTTCCCGGTGGTCAATGTCAATTACTTCCTGAATTTCATAGGTTACGTCCAGGTCATAAGGATTACGGCCGTCCACCAGCAACGCTCGCGCCCCCGCCCAACGGGAATAATAATCGTTAGCGCCGGGCACAATGCTGGTGACGTAGCGATACATAACAAATACCTCTACCGAAAACAGGAAGAGAAGCAATGCGGCCAGAAGGATTTTATCTGCGTGTTTCCTCATATTGTGTTTTATTGGTGGCGAAAACGGCCGTGAACAGCCACATCAAAGCTCAAACGGCGCAGCCCGGCGGGCAGGTGCGCTGTGAGCCAGCGGTCAATATGTACGGCGCTGCGGCTCAAGGGAACCGTGAGCGTTTGTGGATTCAAAATCACTTGAGCAAATGGCGTTGAAGCATAACCAACATAACGAACCTGCAAATCTGTCAGCCCTTGTTGGCGAAACAGGGACACTAAATCCGGCGCGGCAAAGTAGATTTGCTCTTCCGAGTAACTGCCATCCAGCCGTGCCCGCAGCCAACGCATCCCTTGAATCAGGGGGTTTCCATTTTGCGGTTCAATGACAGCCAGATAAGCACCGGGCCGGGCAATACGGGTTAATTCTTGAATCACTGCCTCCAGTTCCGTCATATGATGCAGCGCGCCAATAGAGAGGATCACATCGGCACAATGATCAGGGAGATGGGTGGCTTTGGCATTGGCGGCTTTGAACTGCACCTGCGTCAATTCTTGAGTGAACTGTTCGGCCACCGCAATTAATTCGGCTGACTGGTCAATGCCGATGTATTGCTGGTAACGGCCGTGAAGATATTTTGCCGGCGCACCCACGCCACATCCCAAATCTACGACCACGCCCAGGTCTTGCCTGGTCTGCAAAATGGGGCTGACGGCACATTCCACACGATATTGCCGCGCGATAACCGATGAGGCGGTGACATCCTTACGCGCATAAGCCGCAGCAATCTGATTAAATAACTGTTGATCCCGCCGCTCTCGATCGATCATTCTAGCTTTTATGTAAAGAAACTACCAGGTCAGCAATCAAACCCAACACGATCAGTTGAAACGTCACGGTTAGCAACACTACGGTTGAGGTTGCCAGGTGAAAATCATAAGCGTTAATGTCGTAAAGAACTTTAACCAGGCTTACCAAAACTAATACAGCCGCTACCGGCACAAACACGCGCAACGGCCGATACATCAACACCACCCGCACCACCAGCGAAAAAAAGTTGATCGTATCTCGCACCGGCTTAATTTTCGATTTGCCGGTACGCTGGAAATAATCAATCGGAATGTACAGCACATTGTAATCATTCGTCAGCATCGCCAGCGTAATGGAGGTGGTGAAGGAAAAGCCCGAGGGTAACATGCGAAAATAATCCACCACAATATCTCGTTTGAAACCGCGTAGCCCGGAATTAAGGTCCGGGATTTCCATGCCACTCAAATAATTCGCCAGCCATGTGAGCGCCCATTTGGCCGGGCGGCGCGATAGTGGAATCTCTACCGTTTGCCCGGTGCGTGCGCCAACCACCATGTCATACTTTTCCAGTTCGGCCGCCAGGGTAGGGATCATGTCAATGGGGTAAGTGCCATCAGCATCGGTGATGATGATGTTGTTGTATTGGGCGCGGCGAATGCCCGTCTTGAGAGACGCACCATAACCTTTGTTTTGGGTGTGTTGGATAAGATGCACACAGTCGTTGGTGAAGGGGGCTACGGCCGTGCCTGTGCCATCCGTGGAGCCATCATCCACCACTACAATCTCGCCTGGTATACCGGCCACATGCAACATCTCCTGTACCTTTTGAATGGTGGGGACGATGGCGTTCGCTTCGTTATAAGCGGGGATGAGAATCGTGATAGGTTCTGTCATCTTTTTCCCTTCTCTGTGTGGATAAATGTCAGGATAACACAGGCAAGAGGCAGCGGCAATGACGCCTTGTGGCTACGGCGTAACAGCCGGGGGCAGCGCATACAACGAGTACCCTGCTTCCCCAGGTATCACCGGCACTAACCAACCCTCTTTGAGCGTCTCCCATAAAGTTAAATCTTGGGGCAACGCCGATTTCAGTTCGGTCTCTACCACAAAATCATAACCAGCATCGAACATCAACACGTGAGTTATGCCTCGCTGTCGCCACGCTTCAGCGATCCCGGCGGCATCGCCATACAGATATTCCAGGTGTCCCATTTCGTCTAAAATGCTATCGGGGCGGCAGTCGCGGTCACAATAATAACTGCGTGGCTCATATAAAAACGCAACCACCGCCTCTTCCGGCAGCTGGTCATTGATGCGCTGCATGGTTGTATAATGACCGCCCAGGATGCGGGTGAGCGTGGCTTCACGGCCGTCTGTGCCCACCACATACCGATGCGGCGCTAAGAGCAGCCAACCGGCCAATTGCGCGACTAGATTGAGCGCCAGGGCAAACACAATCACCAATCCCACAAAGCGGCGCAGCGAAAATTGGGGGTGGTCGAACCGGGCCAAATCGGCCAGCAGCCAGGCCAGCACGGGGCACAAAGCCACAAACGCGGGCAGCATGAGCCGCGTTTGCCACAAGCCGGCCGAGGCCATCACCCCGGCCATCCAAAAGAGGTATTGCAACAGGGCAAAGAGCAACAGGGCGTGATACGGCCGTGCCACCTCCTTCCCCAGCCGTGCCAGCCAATATACCAGGATCACCGGCAGGAAGATGAGGAAAAACGGCCCCATTTGCCCGTCCGCGCTGGCGTCTTTCAGCCCCAACGTCAGGTCGTGGGGTAGCCGCAGCAGAGTCAGCAGGTCTAGCCCGATGCCCGTGCCCGGCGCGGCATAGGCATTGTCTCGATACGCATCCCAAAATTGTCCCCCAAACACAAAAGGATACACCGGGTTGCTGGTGAACCAGAGATTTTTGAGATACCAGGGCAGGGCGACGAGGATGGCAGGAATGGCGATGGTGAGCAACGGCCGTACCGCCCCCCGCCAATTTTTACGAAACTGCCACCCCACCAGCAGCGCCAGCGTAAGCGGGGCGACAAAACTGGTGTATTTCAGCCCCATTGCCAGCCCACACAACACGCCGCTGAGAATAAGCCAGCGCGCCGAAAGGGGTTGGTTGGCCGATGTCGCTGCCTGCCAGTTAAAAAGTGCCAATAGCGCCGCCACCTGGTAAAAGGCCAGCGCCAGATCGTTATAAGCCTGCACGCCCAGGTTCAAAATCATGGGCATGGTAAACAGAAACAGCACTGCCAGCCAGGGTTCTTTTACCTTCAATTGATCGCGTGCCAGCACATAAACCAGCCCGGCCAGCAAGAAGATGAACACAAAATGGAGCAATTTGGCGGTTGTGTCATTTCGTAGCCCCATGGCCAGCATGAAGAGCATTTCTTGAAGGAAGGGAAAATTGAGGTGGGGAATATCTATGCCGCCATAAATTTGACCGGCCGCCAGGTACAACTTTGGCCCTTTCAGATGATAAAAGAGGCCATCCCAATCATGTGGCGGCAGCAGTGCCACAAATAGCGCCAGACCAATGATGAACGCTAAAAAGAATGCCAGTGTGCGCGGGTACCGCTGCCAACGCAGCCCACGTGCAAACGGTATGAGTTTGGGTATGGCGGCCAGGGTGAGCAGAATGGTAAAGGTGCATAACACGGCCGTGTCCAGCCACCCAAGCAGCCCTAATGCCAGCACCGCCAGCCCCATGGCGCCAAATCCCAGACCGACGCCATACAACACGGTTTCCAGGCGAGATGGAACGGTGACACGCAGCCAGCCAAGCAGCCACAAGCCGATACCCAGAGCAACGGCCGTCAGCCACAATGCCGTTAACACATCCAGCAAAGAACGGGCAACGGCCGTGCCCGAAAAAGAGAGATGCAACCACACAACACGCTGTTGCATCAGTAGCGCCACCTGCTCCCCCGTCAGTGGTTTTTGCACGACGTAATACGCACTCAGACCGTAAAACAGCCAGAGCATAAAGAGGCCAACCGCTCCCCACTTTACCCAGGGCGCATTTTGCCATGAGTTGTTTTGTTGTGTCGTCGGGCTTGTATTCATTGCCACGCGATCATATGCCAACCTGCCTGATCTTCCAATGTCCTATTGGTCATAGAAAACGGCCGTGAAGCCCCCCTTTCAGGTGAGAATTCACTTTGCTTATACCACTCTCCGTCAGGCCTCTTGTTATCATAGAAGCACTAAATTACCAGGGAACGGTAGTCACAGAGGAGTATCCCATGCAAACCAAAACATTCATACTACTGACATTACTCAGTTTGTTAACTGTGCTTAGTGGAACTCAACCGCAGGCCGGACAGGCACAGTCAAATATCAGGATCATGACATTTCAAGGAGAGACTTTTGCTGATGGGAGTAGCCAGGGATTGCAGATCACAAGCGACGGATTAGTCATGGAAGACACGGCCGTAACCGCCCATTACCAATCCCCCATCGTCGAAACCCCCATCATCTACAACGCCGTTGTCACCCACTGGCTGGCTGACTTGCCCGAAAGCGCCAGCCTGGAAATACTGTTGCGCACCAGCCCAGATGGGCAGCAGTGGAGCGAGTGGTATGACATTCATGCCCACGCCGACTGGAACGAACTGGGCGACGCCTGGCAATATGGCGACATGGTGGCCGTTCCGGCCGCCGACAAAACCCACCGTTACCTGCAATATCAGGTCAGCTTCACCCGCTCTTGGGGTGATCCTTCACCGCTGCTGCGTCAACTTGACTTCGTGCTGATAGATACCAGCAATGGCCCTACGACTGATGAACTTATCATTCGGCAGCAGGAACTCGACGCTGCCACACCGCTGCGAGCA
>CAYXUZ010000092.1:7137-24660 GCA_964467705.1 uncultured Ardenticatenaceae bacterium
CCGAAAACCCGGAGGATTTCCCACGGCCGTTTGTCATCAGCCGGGCCGCCTGGTGTACCGAACCGGAGTGCTGGTATGGCGACCTGGAATATCAAACCTACACTCACCTGATCATGCACCACACCGTCACCAGCAGTGGCGGCGACTCGGCCGCTACGGTGCGTGCCATTTGGGAATACCATACCTTCACACAAGGCTGGGGCGACATCGGCTACAACTATCTCATAGACATCAACGGCGTTATCTTTGAAGGCCATCTCAATGGTAACTATCAGGAATGGGATGTGACGGGCGTCCACTCCGGCGCAGCCAACGCCGGCGGCATGGCCGCTTCGCTCATTGGTAACTTTACCTCCCCTGACGAAGGGGGTGGCATTATGCCTTCCACCGCCATGCTCAATGCCCTGGCCGACCTGTTTGCCTGGAAAGCTGACCAACGCAACATTGACCCCTTTGGCGCCAGCCGCATGGTGGAAATGAGTTGGGGATTGTCACATATTTTGGGGCATCGGGATGTGTATGGTGGGTTGAATACACTGTGTCCGGGCGGCAATGCGTATGCCTATCTGCCCTGGCTGCGTAATGCGGTGGCCTCGCGTATTGGTTTTGTCTCCCCATACATTCACATTGACGAGATGAGCAGCAGCTTTTCCAAAAGTAATGCTAACTGGTATGAAGGGCCTCGTGGCTGTGGCAATAATGGACATTCTTACTACACCTGGTCTACCACCGACCCCGGTCAAAGCACAAATTGGGGTGAGTGGCAGTTGGATGTGCCGGTTGACGGCCGTTATCGCATCCAGATTTACGCCCCCTATTGTGATACCGGCGCGCCGGAAACTGTTGGCGCACGCTACACAGTTTACCACGCCACTGGCGCCAGCACTGTCACCGTAAACCAGGATGCCAACGTGGGCCTATGGATGACGGTGGGTGACTTTGACCTGACGGCCGTCGGCAGCCATAAACTGCGCCTGACTGATCTCACCACAACGGACAACGGCCGTGGCATCTGGTTTGATGGGGTGCGCCTGCTGCATCTGGGCGAAAGCGCCAGCGAAGTCCACAACACTGCCCCCGTGCCCGACGTGTGGGTCACAACCAACCCCGTCCCGTTTTCCTGGCAAGTTATGAGTACAGCGCCCGTCATCCAGACGCAGCTGCAAATAGCCACTGATAGTGGTATGAACAATCTGGTTTATGACCACTCATGGACAGGGCCAGTATTGCAGCACGACCAGACCTTTACCCAGGGATTTGCTGATCTGTATTGGCGTGTCACGATCATCACCCAACCTGCCGGCGGTGACACACAGGTTGTTTCTTCCACTCCCACCCACTTCAAGTTAGATTACACAGCGCCAACAACCAGTGTGAATCGGGTTTACCAGTTGCCTGAAACACCTGGTTATTTCATTCACTGGTCAGGCATAGACGATACGGCCGGGATCACCCATTACTTTGTGGAATACCGGCCGCAAGGCAGCGACGATTGGATGGTGTTCATCGGTTTACCCCCCTTAGCCACTTCCACCCACTTTATCCCGCCAGACGGCCAGGTATATGAGTTCCGCAGCCGCGCTATAGACGCTGCTGGCAACGCAGAGCCAGCACATACCACTGCCGACATCACCACCAATCAGGCAATTTTGCTCTCCCATGCTATAATGCTGCCCGTCATCATCAAGAATTAAGGAATATGGGTATTAAGTGCACCGTTAAATAAGTTTTCTTAACTTTCAGAGTTGAACCGTCATTCCGAGCGTAGTCTGCGGAGCGAGGAATCCTTCTCCTTGAACAGCACAGAAGATTCCTCGTCGAAGACTCCTCGGAATGACACTTAATACCTCAATTTCCCAATATCCATCTGAGGCAGGAAGAGGTATGACGGATTTTGAACAGGTAGACGTGTTGATTGTGGGGACGGGACCATCGGGGACATCTACGGCGTTGCATTTGATTCAGCAAGAGCCGGCCTGGGCTGGCCGAATCGTCATGGTGGACAAAGCCGTGCATCCCCGCGATAAGCTGTGTGGTGGGGGCATTACCCATATGGGGCTGAACACACTGGCGCGGCTGGGGCTGGAACTGGAACCCCAAAGTTTTGATGTGCGTGAAGTGCGGTTGCTGTATGAAGATAAGTCTTACTCCTTCTTTGGCAACCCTGTTTTCCGTATTATCCGGCGGGCGGAGTTTGACCATTGGCTGCTGCAAACGGCCGTCTCCCGCGGCGTCACCGTTTACCAGGGCGAAGCCGTCACCGACATTGTGCCCCATGACGACTATGTGCAGGTTGTCACCGACAAACGCACCTTCCAGGCGCGGGTGGTGGTGGCGGCCGATGGCTCCCGCAGTTTTGTGCGGCGGCGGCTGAAATGGGACGATGATTCGCGGGTAGCGCGGCTGATTGAAGTGCTGACACCCGAAGATGCCCGCACTCAACCGGAATTCCGTGATGGCGTGGCGATTTTTGACTTTACCGCCATGACCAGCCATCAGTTACAGGGGTATTACTGGGACTTTCCCAGCTTTGTGCAGGGCCAGCCGTTTATGAATCGGGGGGTGTTTGACAGCCGTGCCCGTCCCGAACGGCCGAAAGCTGATTTGCCGCAAACCCTGCGTGACGAAATGGCTGAACGCGACCGTAATCTGGATGAGTTTGAGATCAAGGGGCATCCCATTCGCTGGTGGTCGAAGGACGGCCGTTTTGCCATTCCCCGCGTTATCCTGGTGGGTGACGCCGCCGGGGCCGATCCGCTCATGGGCGAGGGCATCGCCTTTGCGCTGGGTTATGGGGAAGTGGGCGCGCAGGCCATCGCCGATGCCTTTGCGCGCGAAGATTTCTCGTTTGCTACCTACCGGGAACGGGTGCTGGCTGACCCGTTGTTTAAGCAGTTAGAAATTCGCACCAAACTGGCCCGTTTTGCCTACATGCTGCGCTACCCCTGGCTGTTTCGCCTGGGCTGGCAGGCAGCGCGAATGGTCATCCGCTTCACCCGCTGGCGCGACCCGAATTATGTGCCGGTCATTCCCCCGTCGGCGTCATTAACCGTAGCCCGTAATCCGTGATGCGTAATCCGTGATGCGTAATCCGAAGTCCGATTACGGATAACCGATTACGGATTACGTCTTCCGCGGACGGCCGTACAGCCACCAATACTCACTCCGGGGATACGCCTTCTCCCACACCGCCGGCCAGATAAAATCGCCAGCCTGCCAGTGGGGGCGCAGCCCGGTATCCAACATAGACAGATTGGGAACAGCGCCGGTATCCAGTTGGTATGGTGGGGTTTGCAGAAAATGCACCAGCGCGGCGGCCATGACCCGGTTTTCGACGGCCGTTTCATAGTTCACCGCCGCCACCGCCCGTTCACGTTGCACATCGTTGAGATAGGTGCCCCACTGGCGGGCACGCACCCCTAGCTCCTCATGAGCGCGTAACTCGGTACGCACCACCTTTTCGGCTAATGCTTGCTGGAACTGGTGTACGGCCGTTTCCCACTGCTCCTTGTCAGCGTCAGTCAAGATATCGGCCAGATGTTGCAGCCGGTGCTGGCGCATCAAATAGCCACCCAGCGTCAGCCGCGGCATATCACCATGCACCATTGGCCAGTAGAGAACCTCACTTTTCAGGTAATCGTCCATTTCGGCTGCCATCGCTGCCAGAATTGCTAAATCCTCATGGATCTTATCTACTGTTGGGGACATGTGGCTACTCCTTTTGCGCCCAACCGTTCAGTGGCAAAACTGCCGGTTTGCGCTACGATTATCAAAATTATAACAATAATTGAACGGTAAAAGGATTGTCAAATGTCATTATTTCGCGTTCGCCCGCGTTCCATTTTTCTTCTCTTGTTGATTTTTTTGGCGGTGGCCCGACCAGGTTATGCTCAATTAGAAGCCACCACCATCGAAAATCTGGCAGTGGATTTATGGCCGGATTATGACCGTCCGTCGGTGTTGGTGCTGCTTACCGGGACGTTGCCAGATTCCACGGTGCTGCCTGTTTCTGTCACCATTCCCCTGCCGCCAGGGGCCACACTGAATGCCGTCGCCCGTATTACCAGCGAAAATGTGATGACGGACGATGTGGAATACACGCAAGGAGAGGGGAGTCTCACCTTTGTCATGCCTGACAACCGTTTTCGCGTGGAATACTACATGCCATATGATGCTGAGGGCGATCAACACACCTTTGAATTTGACTGGTTGTCAGATATGACGGTGACTGAAATGGATGTGGCCGTGCAGCAACCTGCCGCCGCTGCCAATATGCAAACACAACCAACGGCTGCTTCCATCACCACCAACAGCAACGACGGCCTCACCTATCACGTGCTGCCGATCACGGCCGTACCCGCCGGGCAGTCCTACACCGTGCAAGTTGACTACACTATGAGCGAACCCACGCTGACGGTGGAACAATTGGACACAGCCGAAACATCATCGGCACCGGCAACGGCCGTGAACAACGATATGAACTGGCCGCTGCTGCTGGCGGCCGTAGGCGGTGTCCTGATCTTGGTAGCCCTCGTCTGGCAGGTGGCCAGCAGCCGCCAGAAACCGAAACGGCCGCAAAAACCAACGCCGCAACGCACGGCCGTGCCCCCTGCCACGCCTGCCCCCAAAACAGTGCAATTTTGCCATGAGTGCGGTTCCCCGGTGCAGCCGGAGGATAAATTTTGTCGAGTGTGTGGGACGGCCGTGAAGAATCGCTAAGAAAGTGAGGATGTGGTACGGCCGTATACCTATCTGATTCTTACTTCTTTCCGCTGGGAGGTGTATCAATCCAATTAGCCAGTTGGCGAGCAGGTAACAAATCTGCAAAATGTGCCATATTGCGGGTGACAACAACATGTTTGCCTGCCAGGGCTACGGCGGCGATCATCACATCAGCATAACGCTTGCGACTTTTTACCTGATGTTGCAAACGCAACATAGCTTCAGCACCGGCCTGATCAAAAACAATCACGTTAAACTGAGCAAGAAGTTGTTGTGTTTGTATGAGTAACTGATGGGCTAGAACAGCTTGTTCAGGGGTAGCTTTCAAGGCAAAATCACAACGCCCACGTAGAACTTCCGCTATCGTGATCGAAGGGAGCGCAATATCCGCCCAGGGAACACGCAACATATGGGCACGTAAGGTTGGGTGCCCTTCTTCAAAATAACGGAGAATGTTTGTATCCCACAGATACAAGTCTACTCTCCTATCAAATGTCGCTCTCGTTGTTGCTCGATCTCGTCGTAAAGGGCGCTGGCGATGGCATTATCTTGAGATAGGCCAAACCAATGCCAAGGGGTTTGTGTGAAAAGAGGCGTTTCTTGGACATTCTTAGGCAAAACGGTCACAGGAATGCGCACCACTTCCGTACTCCGGGCGATTGAAGTGATCCGTTGTTGGATTCTTTCTAAGGCTTCGGCACGGGTAGGAGCTTCTACCGTACAGTCCGGCAGTTCGTGAACTACCGCCCGCCAGGGGGCATTTGGTTGTTGGGTAAGAAAAATAGTGTATTCCATCAAAACACCTCTAGTAGAATTATAGCAGGAAACAACAATCATTTTGCTTCCTGGTAGTGAGTAATTAAACGTAGGCTAAGGAGCGCTGTGATTGATAGTAATACACCGATGTTAAGTATCCTGCCAATAGTAGTATTAAACTCACCAAACCAGAGATAGAGAGCAATACCTATGATCATGCTGCTCAAGAGAATTATCAGCGGTAGAGCACGTAGTTTGGCAAGCCAGCCCAGAGAGACCACAAGTATGATCAAAACAACTCCAAATCCTACGAGTATAAATTGCAACATACGACAGCCCCCTGCTACGGCCGGGTCTTCAAAACTGGGCCACTCTACTTATCCGAACGCAACTGCCACAATTTCAGGGCCAGATTCAGCCCCAGGCGCATGTTGGCCTGGTTGAGATCGTGCCCGGTGAGTTCCTGGATGCGCTCCAGCCGGTAGAGCAAGGTGTTGCGATGCACAAAGAGGGATTCGGCCGTCTGGCTGATGTTGCCGTGATGGTTGAAATAAGCATCAATCGTTTGCACCAGGGCGCTGTTGTGCCGTTCGTCATACGCAATCAACGGCCCAATCACCTGCCGTGTGAAGGTGCGCACGGCCGGAATGTCTTCCAATTGTCCCAACAGCCGATACACTCCCAGGCTGCCAAACTCCACCACCTCATCCTGAATTTGCAGCCGTTCACTGAGCTGCATGGCCTGTAAGGCTTCGCCGTAAATACGCGGCCAATCGGCCAGCGAGGAAGCCGGGCCGCTCATCCCGGCAATCACGCTTTCTTTGGGGAATTCGGCGCGTACCTGTTCCAGAATCCGCCGCCCCAGTTCGTGGGCTGAATCCATATCATTTTCGGCACGCAGTTCCTGAAAGATGCAAACATGCGCGCCGCCGTAGATGTGGACGAGGGCAGCACGGCCGTGTGTGGAGAGTGCCCAGTTCACGGCCGTTTCCAACCGACGCAGTGAGGGGGCATCTTTGCGCACCCAGGCAACCGTCATCGCCGCATGGGGTGTACTGGTTTCATGATCCAGGCGGCTGGCCAGTCGGTCAATCTCACGCTGCGGCAGTGTGCCCGCCAGCAGCCCTTCCAGAAAGTCGCCGCGCAGCGCCTTTTTGGCTTCGCTCACCGCTTTCGCCTTCGCCATTTCCAGGGCAAAAGCGGCCGCCCCATGTTCCACCGCCTGTTGATCCAGCAAGTCCAGCTCATCCGCCAGCCCAATGACCGAAAGATACCCCCGCGCCCGGTCGCCGGAAATGATAGGGCTGACCAGACGACCAATGTTTTCAATGGGCAAAATTTGCTGCCAATGACTCTGGCGGGCGCGGGCCGCCGCTTTGCGATTGCGCAGCACGGGTGGCAGCTCTTCCCGTTGCGTCAACTCTTCTACAATTTTTTCCACGTCCAACGTATTGGAAGCGGGCACACTGATGGCCCTGATTTCCAGCCGCTTATCCTGCACGACCACAATTTTGCCGGTGAGTTTGGCAATCACGTCGGTCATGGCCGGGATGCCCTGCTCTTCGCGGGACATTTCGGACAGGGTGCGGTATAGCTGCAAGCCACGTTCGGTGGTGGCGGAGTGGCGGTCTACCAGCAAGGCAGCGATGGCCCGGTTGGCTTCGCGTACCGAGGTGTCTGACGGGGCTACCAACAGGGGCAGGTCTAATTCGGTAGCGGCAACGGCCGTTGCTTCCGATACATCTTGAAACAACAAAATCCCGGCGACATCCAGGTCGGCCAGCGTCTGTAATTTGGGGATAAAGAGTTTGTCGGTGAAGCGTTCTTGTAAGGTGGAGGGTAGAATGACCAGGTCGTGAGCCTGTGCTTGTAGGGGCAAATTGTCCCAGGAAGTCAGGACAACCACCCAATCTACTTTGCGGCGGGCGGGGTCTTTGCCGGCGGCAACGGCCGTTTGCAGCGGCAGCGCCAACCGTAATACATCACTGATATTCACTTCGCTGTGCGATGGTTGATTGCTCATATGTTTAGGCGATTAGGAGAGTAAGAGATTAGCCTCTCAATCTTCCCGTTTCCTGGCCTCTTGGTTGTTATTTATCGGCAGACGCACAATAAATGTTGCGCCTTCTCCAGGTGCGCTGACCACATTGATCTCGCCGCCGTGTTGTTCGATGATGCGGTGGCTGGTAGCCAGTCCCAGGCCGGTACCTTTGCCGGGGTCTTTGGTAGTATAAAACGGTTCAAAAATATGAGCCAATTCTGCGGCCGTCATCCCTTTACCGTTATCGCGGAAGAGAACCTGCACGTAATTTGTGTCCACTGCCAGTCGAGTGGTTATTTCAAGCTGGCGGTCTTGGGGTATTACTTGCAGAGCATCACGGGCGTTGATGATCAGATTGAGCCAGACGCTTTTGAGATGTTCCCAACTGGCAATGATGCGTGGTAAATCATCGGCCAGGTTTTGAATGACCTGAGTATCAGCGGTCAGGAGTTGGTACTGCACCAATGCCAGCGTCTGGTGTATGGATTTGTTGAGGTCATCGGCTGTGAATTCATACTGTTCCTGCCGGGCAAAATCCAGCAGCCCACGCACCACGCGGGTAGCGCGCTCCCCGGCTTGCTGGATCAGGTCTACTGATTCGTAATTAT
The DNA here is from genome assembly GCA_964467705.1 of uncultured Ardenticatenaceae bacterium. Lineage (GTDB taxonomy): Bacteria > Chloroflexota > Anaerolineae > Promineifilales > Promineifilaceae > CAADGU01. Next base: position 15,265 of record CAYXUZ010000092.1, read on the forward strand.
CGTCGTCGGGGGGTATGGTGAGTTTGAGAATTTCGGCATTGGCGTTGATGGCTGTCAGGGGATTGTTGATTTCGTGGGCGACGCCGGCTGCCAGTTGGCCGATGGCCGCCAGTTTACCTGCTTGTAGCAGTGAGCTTTCCAGCCGCCGTTCTTCGGTGCGGTCTTGCCAGACGACCACGGCGCGGGCGGAACTGGCCTGTTTGCCGGGAATGGGATAGGCGTTGATGTCCCATTCGCGGGGCAGGTGGTCTTCGCCTTTGTAGTTGAGCGTCCAGTGCCCGGCCTGTTTTTCGCTGAGAGTATGGGTCATCAGGCAGTGATCGCAGGGGGCGGCACGGCCGTAAAACGCCTGATAACATACCTGCCCCACCAGTTCATCCAGGGTAGCGCCCAATTCATCCACCTTACTTTTGTTCACAGCTACCAGTTGCCAATCGTCGTTGATGGTGTAGATGGGGTTGGGGATGCCGTCTATGAGGGCTTGCAGCGTATTGCGATTTTCCAGAAGTTCTTGCTGGCGCTGGCGGATGCGCTGGAAGAGCCAGGCATTTTCCACTGCTTCGCTGATGGAACTGGCGAGGGAGTTGAAAATGTCCAGATCAAAGTCGGTGAAACGGCCGTCTTGTTTGTTATAGCCACAAATAATGCCCACTGCCCGCCCGCGCACCAGCAGCGGGGCAATGATGAGCGATTGCACATCGTAGTTGGGGGGGGCGTCGGTGGTGGGCTGGTAACGGCCGTCAGCCATTGCCTGGTTCAAATAAATAGCCTGCTGTTCGCCGTAAGCCAGCCCCATCAAGCCGTCGTCGGTGGCCAGAGAGGGCAGGGCGGTGACGGGCACTTCGCCGTCCCGGTTGCGCAAATTTTTGTAGCGCAGTTTGCCCCCTTCCAGAAGCAACACGGCCGCCAGTTCTACTTCCATGAGAGTGTGGATGCCTTCAACGGCCGTTTCCAAAATCTCCGCTTGCTCCAATTTGGCTGCCACCGTTTGCGCCAGCCGGTTCAGCCCCGCCAACTGCTGCCCCTGACGCTGTAACTGCTTTTCCAATTGCTGTGTGCGCAAAATCGTCTTCACCCGCGCCAGCAATTCCTGGGGGCGATACGGCTTGGTAATGTAGTCGTCGGCCCCGGCCGTCAGCGCCTCCACCTTTTCACTACTCCCGGCCGCGGCCGTCAGCAGCACCACCCGCGTATAGCGCAAATCAGGATGCTCCCGAATCCACGTCAGTACATCCAGTCCAGACAGATTCGGCATCCGCATATCCAGCAATACCAGGTCAATTTCCGTCTGGTTTTGCAGTGTAGATTCCAAAAATGAAATGGCTTGCTCTCCGTCACTGGTAATGGAAACGTCAAATCCTTCCTTTTTCACCAGATAATCGGCCAGCGACTCGGCAATCTCTGGCTCATCATCCACAATGAGCAGGTGGGATGGCGGACTGGTTTCGGAAATTGGGGTAATGGGTAACATGGAGACCGGGAGACTGGGAGACTGGAGAGACAATCTCTAAATCTCTCAGTCTCACAATCTCTATTTGCCTTCTGGTGTCGTGGTAAAGGTATACCCATGCCCCTGCACCGTGAGGATGTAGCGGGGTTCGTTGGGGATGGGTTCAATTTTTTCGCGCAGGTTTTTAATGTGGGCACGCACCAGTTCGGGGCTGCCGGTGTCACGGGGGTAATCCCACACATCCTGCAATAGCTGCTGACTGTTAAACACCTGGTCGGCGTGGCTCATCAGGTGGTAGAGCAGGTCAAACTGCACATTGGTGAGCAGGGCTACACCATGTGGCGTGGTCACTTTGAAACTGCGTGTGTCCAACACTACTTGCCCGGCGACAACTTCCGCAGGTGGTGTGGCTGTCTGAGTTTTGGGAGCAATGCGACGCATAATGGCTCGAACACGCAGTTGCAACTCTTCCATGTTGAACGGTTTAACCAGGTAATCATCGGCGCCAGCGCGAAAACCTTCAATTTTGTCTTCGTCTTTGGCTTTGGCAGTGAGAAACAGTACCGGAATTTCCTTCAGCAACGGGTCGCCCCGTACCTGGCGGCACACCTGGTAGCCATCCATGCCGGGCATCATGATGTCCAGAATAAACAGGTCTGGCGGGTGGCGGTGTGCCAGTTGCAATCCTTCCGTGCCACTGTTTGCCACCATGACGATGTGGTCATAGGTTTTCAAGACACGCTGCAAGGTGCGCGACACCAGTTCGTCATCATCAATAACCAGGATAGTAGCCATTAAGAACTCCTCTGTGAAAGACCCTAAGGATTTTGAAAAACCCTTAGGCTCTTCATTATGTGAACTGCCCGCGTAGTATAGCAGATTTCTTTTGATTGTGGGGCAAGTTAAACGAGCGAGGGGGCGAACCGATGTTGGATGATTGGCGTTATGGGCGATTGAGGGTGAGTGTGTAACTGGCGGTTTCGTCGAAGAATTCGGTTATGAGCAGGCTCCAGATGCCGTCGGCGGTGAGTATGATGGCGGCTATTTCTTCTGGTTGGCCGGCGCCGGTCTGGTCTACTTCCAAAACCCGGTTGCCGGTGGGGTCAAGCAGAATCAATTGCAGGTCTGATTGTGCGCCGGGCAGTAGTTGGGCGGAGATGGTTTCACCATTACGGCCGTCAAACTGCCACACCACTTGCTGCCCGGTAGTGAGCGCGCCCTGCACGCTCTGCCCAAAGGTGAGTGTGCCTACGACCAGGGGGGCATCTGTGGTCACGGCCGTCAAATTAATCTCATAGCTACCCGGTTCACCAAAAAAGTCGCGTACCAGCAGCAGATATTGACTGTCGGCCGGCAGAGTATAAACCAGATACTCGGACTGCCCGGCTAGTAACTCGTCTGCGGCCGTCAGCCGTTGCACATCCTGGTTGACCAACCATATTTCCAGGTCCAGGTTGTTATCCAGGGGGGTGACTTCGGCCATAATTTCATCGCCAGCGCGGCCATTAAAAAACCAGGCATGGGTTTCGTTTTCTTGCAATGTTTCCTGGCGAGTTTCGCCATACAACAAGTCACCGGCATCATAAAGATTGATCGTTTCTTCGCCGCCCTTATCCAGCGAAAGAGTGTAATCACCGCCGTCACCGGCAAAACTACGCACGACAATCGTGTATTCTCCATCCACCGGTAGCAGCAGACCGGAGACCAATTCAGCATCACCGCTAAAACCTTCATCCAGTTCAATGAGGCTACGGCCGTCAGGAGTGTACAAATGCAATACCACATCAAAGTTCGTTGGGTTCAGTACCAGGCTAACCACATCACCGGCTACGGCCGTGAAACGCCATAACTGTTCCCCACCGGGGGGCAGGGTGCTTTGAATGGTCTGGCCTGGCCCAACCAGGCCACCACCGCCAAAAAGCGGTTGGGTAGTCAGAGAGAGCCGCAGGGTATAACCGCCGGGGGCATTAAAAAATTCGCCCACTTCCACGATGTAACGGCCGTTTTCGCGTAAGAGTTGGTCTACGGCCGTTTCTGTGTTCCCCGCAAACCCATTATCAACCTGGGCAATGGTTTGCCCGGACGGACTGATAAGCGTCAAGGTCAAATCCAGCGCCGCTGCTTGCGGGCTAAGCGTCAGCGTGGCATACCGTTCTTCTGTAATATCAAACGTCCAGATGTCTTTTACCCCACTGCCTAAACTCCCTTGCACCAGGTCCGTTTCGCCCAGCGTGCCCATCACATTAGCCGCGCCGTCTCGAATGGTGAAATCACCTTCTACATGATGCACCACGATGGTGCGGGCAATTTGCGCCAGCAACGGCTCCATGTTTGGCCAGGTGGCTTCGGGTGTACTCAATAAAAAAACAGCCTGTGTGTTCTGGTTTACCGCTCCGGCCAGAGTGGAGGTAAACAGCATCACGCGCGTGTGCAGGTCTGTTTGTCCACTGCCGAAGATGAGCGATTCTCCCACAACATCAACAAACGCTCCCGTGATGCGGCTGCCAGAATTGGTGTAGGCGGTAACGGGCGTTGGTTCATTCAGAATAGTGATGTTTTTGTTGAGTTGGTTCAGATATTGTGTCAGGGCGACCTGGGGCGTATTGAGTGACTGTGGTTGATTGGAAACTAACCCGGCCACATACGAGCCGCTGGTTAGAGGCTTCCCGCCCAATAAACTTTCGCCAGTACGTGTGGAATCACTAAGCAACAAGACGATGAGGCCAGATGCACTGGCCGCTCCGGCTGTGTCCAATTGGCCTGACAGATTTACCCATTCGGGGGGGGCCAACAGTTGTAACCCGGTGGTGGCATTGCCGGCCTGCTGCCAGTTACTAAAGAGGGAGGTAGTAGGGGCAGCGGTGGGGGAGGGCGGTGGGGGAATGGTGGGTTGATTTTGGGTGGGAAAAGCGGAGGAGAGGTTGTTCTGTTGGGCATCTTCGGTGAGGGACAGAGATGGCTCATCCGTGACGCTGAACTCACGATCTTCTTCAATGGCTGGTTTGCTGCAAGCGACGACGGCCGTTACCATTACACCCAGCAACACACAACTCCAGCCACTCTTCACTGACAATTTTCCTCCTGTCTGGCTATTACCGCGAGCCGTATATATGATGCGTCAGCGGCTTACGCATGACGTGTTATGGCTCACGGGTCGGGTCTATGCTGCCGGGGACACGCCAATCATCGCCAATGATCACCAGCACATCAAAGTCGCCGGCCGGTGTAGTACCATCGCTTATATTCAGCGGCGGAATATGCATCAATTGTGTCAGATAACGCACGGTGTTGGGAAATTGCCCATATGTCACGACTTGTGAAGTCAGGTAAGTAGAAGAGTCAGCGTTACCAACTTCGGCCACCTGGAGGCCATACTGTTGCAGATATTCCTGGGTAGCAGCTGCCAGACCAAACACGGCCGTGCCATTATATACAGCCACACGAGCCTTTTCCTCGGCCATCAAGGCCGGTAAATTTTCAATTACGGGGGTGGGGATGATGGGAGGGGTAAACAATTGGTCGCGTAGTTGGCGGATATTTTCGCGGATAGGCACCAGCACGGCCCGGCCGTCGGGCGTCACCTCATTGTAGACATAGTTGTAATCAATGACGGCCGTGTAAATACTGCTATCCGGTATCTCTTTAACCAACAACCCTAACTGTAACGCTTCATCAAGTGTCATATCAGTGCGCACATTATTTTGAAATGTTTGCCACAATAACGGCGCTTGTGCCAGCAGTCCAGGCAGATTTTCCAATTGCAGCACCGTATCACGCACTGCCAGAATTACCGCTTGCTGGCGGCCGGCCCGGTCTACATCACCGCCAAATGTGGCCCTTGTGCGGGCATATTTCAGCGCCTGCTGGCCGTCCAGATGGTGCGTTCCGGCTTCGATAGCAAATGGGTCATAGCCGTAGCAGCGATCCGGGTACGTGGGATCATCAATCGCTTCCGGTACTTCGATTTCGATACCACCAATCAGATCAACCATCTCCACAAAGGCGTCAAAATTCACCGTCACATAATAGTCAATGGGTACGCCTAACAACCCTTCGACAGTTTCCACGGCCAGCGCCGGGCCGCCACCTGGATACTCATACGCCTCGCCATAGTAGTGCGCCTGATTGATGCGGTCAGCGCCAAAACCGGGAATTTCCACCCACATATCGCGCGGCAATGAAAGAACGCCTGCCGATAACCCCAATGGGTCAACGGTGACAATCATCATCGTGTCTGTATGCGTGGGGCCGGTTTCTTCACAGCGCTGGTCAATGCCCAACAATAAAATGGAGATGCGTTCCGTGCCTTGCCAGGGTAGCAGCCCCTCGGTGGAAATAAGGGCGCTTTCCTCTTGCCCCACAGTAATGGAGGGAGTGCCTGGTAGTTGTTGGCTGTTTTCGGTGGCGGATTGGACAACGGCCGTGTCATTAAAATCGGCACTGACCACATCAAACGAAGAAACCGTGCCCTGCACTGTCCGGAAAAGCCAGACCGAAATAGCCAGCAACAAAATAAGGCCAATACCAGAGATAATGCCCCATACCCAGAGGGGCAAACGAACACGTGCGGGGGGGCGACGACCAGATGATTTTGACTTCATAAAGCGCATTTTCTCAGAGCTATTTCTGCGGAGTCAATTTCGCGTGGGCATTATAATCCATAACCAGGTCAGAGGCGAACACACCCCTAATCTTTGGACAGCACACAAACCAATGGTAAAACTATGCTGTTGCTGATATGGCAGCATGGCTGATTCATGGAGCGCAAGGATGCCTTTTTTGAACAACCGGCAAAAACACACGCTCAGTCGTTTAGCCGACACACTGATACCGGCTCTGGAAGCACAAGATGGAGAAGATGAACGTCTCTTTGGTATACGCGCTTCTGACTTGAATATTGGTGAGTTGGCCGAAGTCAAACTGGAAGCGATTGCTGATGCTGCCAAATTAAGAGAGATTCGCCTTTTTCTAAACCTGCTAGAAATACCCTGGGTCAATTTGCTGTTGACGGGGCAGTGGGGGGTGTTTTCGGCCATGAAACTAGATCGGCGCACGGCCGTACTCCGATCATGGGGTAATAGCCGACTGGCTGTGCGTCGTCGCGCTTTCCAAAACCTGAAACGGGTGCTTATCTTCCTCTTTTACGCCACCATGCCAGATAACAAGCCCAATCCCACCTGGCCTGTTTTTGCCTACAATGCTCCCCCATCGGCTCCTGTTGACCGGCTGCGCTCCATTCAGCCGTTGACGATAACAGAAGATACGGTGTTAGAAACGGCCGTACTCATCATTGGTTCTGGCGCAGGCGGCGGGGTGGTAGCTGGCGAACTCAGCGCTGCCGGGTTGGATGTGCTGCTAGTCGAGAAGGGTGGCTATTTCGCCGAACCCGACTACACCGGCCAGGAGATAGCCGGATACAACAATCTGTACGAAAAAGAAGGGGCGCTGACCACCGCCGACCTAAGCATGAGTGTCCTGGCGGGGAGTGCATTGGGAGGGGGCACGGCCGTGAACTGGCTCACTTCCCTCATGCCCCCGGATGTCGTACTAGCCGAATGGGAAGCGCTTGGTTTTGCTGCCGCCACTTCGGCAGAGTTTCAAAACAGCCTGGCCGCCGTGAGTACGCGCATTGGCATCAATACCCAAGAGAGCGCACCTAACCGGCAAAATGAATTGTTGGCACAGGGGGCACAGGCATTGGGCTACCAGGTAGATGTGATCCCTCGCAACGTCCGGGGCTGCGTGGATTGCACATTCTGTAACTATGGTTGTGTGTATGGGGCTAAACAAAGTACGCTTAAGACCTATTTGCAGGATACCTTTGACCGGGGCGGGCGCATCATCGTCAATGCCCATGCTGACCGTATTTTGCACTATGACGGCCGTGCCAGCGGCGCCGTCCTCACCATCACCCAAAACGGCCAGCAGCATGGTCTCACCGTCCAGGCCAACGTAGTGGTGGTGGCCGCAGGCGCCATCCACACCCCTGCTCTCCTGCGGCGCTCTGGCCTGCATAATAAACACATCGGCCAACATTTACACCTGCATCCGGTTACTCAAACCTGGGGCATTTATGAAGAGCCGGTCTATAGTTGGCAGGGTGCGCCGCAGACGCGCGTTATCCATGACCTTGCCAACCTGGACGGTCGGGGTTATGGCGTCTGGCTGGAAACCTCACCAGGGCATCCTGGTTCATACACCTCCTCGCTGCCCTGGCAATCCGGGCGGCAGCATAAACGCCTGGCACAACGCCTGCATCATATTGCTAACCATATTGTCCTCACCCGTGACTTTCATGGTGGACGGATAAGGCTGGACAACCAGGGGCGTCCCATTCTGCACTATCAGTTGCACAAATACGATGCCCAACATCTATGGCAAGGGATGGTAGAGTCGTTCAAAATTCACCGGGCGGCAGGGGCGCTGCGCCTTGTGGCCCCACACAACCTGTTCATCACCTGGCAGCCGGGCGAAGATTTTGAAGCTTTTCTGGCAAAAGTACACCGGCACGGTTTCCCCCCCAATGGGTATGGGCTGTTCAGTGCCCATCAAATGTCTACCTGTCGAATTGGCGCATCACCAGCAACCGGCGCCTTGAAACCGACGGGAGAAACGTATGAGGTGGCAAATTTGTGGGTGGCGGACGGTAGTGTTTTTCCGACGGCCGTTGGCGTAAACCCTATGCTCACCATCATGGGAACCGCCCATTACATTGCCCAACACATCAAACAAGCCTGCCCCACCTGAGATGATCCCAGAAATTGTATTTTGCCATTCGTTTATCTCCTGGAATAGGCGGTTGGAGAAGGGGAAGATGTGCCATTGCGCAGCCAGTGGCGCAGGGAGAAAATGGCAGCTTTGAGTTCGTCCAGGCTGTCCACAAACGTGATGTGTGGGCAGTCTGCCAGCAAGGTGGCTAATTCGCCACGCATCTGGCGACCGGAATTGATGTAGGCCAGCAAGTGTGAGTAGGCTGTTTCGCCTACTTCTTGCCGTAAAGGTTCGTTATTTTTGAATTCATCGCGTGATCCTAACCCCAATGGGGCAAAGGTTCGGCCTTCATTGAACCAGACAATGGCGACACGGCCGTGACAGGCATCATCCATAATCTCCATCATCGAAATCGCCGCAATGGTCGTGGCGGTAATCTCATAGACGCGCAATTTCGCTTCCTCGCGGGCCTGTTTTTCACGAGGGCCGTCAATTTCCCAGATGTAGTCACGGCCGTGTGTAGTGGGGTGAATTTGTGGGTCAAAATAAGACAGCTCCATCTCATCCAGCCAGGCGGCCAATGGGTCCCGCCCCGGATTACGAATCGGCCCTTCGGCCGTCTGGATGTTACAAGCCCCGCCAATAAAGAGCGTCGGTTTTTGCCCCGCCTGCATCATTTCAGAAGTAATCAGCAAGGATGAATGTGAGACCATGTAGCTTTCTCCTGAAAATCCTTTTAGCTCTGCAATTTCACCAAATGGTATGCCTTGCGTCCTTTGCGTAGGATGAGGAACTGGCCGTCTATGCTCTGGACGGCCGTCACCATCTGCCCCGGCTCTTCCACCCGCTGGTTGTTCAGGTAAATGCCGCCGCCCTGAATGGCGCGACGGCCGTCTCCCTTCGAACTCGCCAGCCCACCACTGACCAGCAAATCCACCACCGGCAGCCCCTCACCGCCCAAATCGGCCAGGGCAATCTCGCTAGACGGCACATCGGCAAAAATGTCGCGGATGTCGCTGGCATCCAGCCCCTCCAGGTCGCCGCCAAAGAGGACGGCCGCGGCTTTTTCGGCTTTGTGTACGGCCGTTTCCCCATGCACCATGCGCGTCACATCCTGCGCCAGCCGCCGCTGCGCTTCGCGTTGCTCCGGCCGTTCAAACACCGCGTTTTCCAGTTCCGCGATCTCGTGCTGGTCAAGCCAGGTGAAGTATTTCAGGTAATTGACCACATCCGCA
>CAYXUZ010000093.1:0-13396 GCA_964467705.1 uncultured Ardenticatenaceae bacterium
GCCGTTGCGGTCTTCGGGGCCATCAAACACGGGCGGTGTGGGATGGCTGACTAGAAAGTGGATCGTTTTAGGGCCGATCCTGATGGGCACATCCCAATGGCTCTTGGATGAAAGCCGGAAGACAGCCATATCCCCTTCATCGTACCAGAGTTCACCTGTATCTGGATTAACTGGGAGCATGGCGTTCGGCATATCTCGCCACAGAAACAGTTGAAAGGTACGAACACTTTCATACTCGATGGGGTATTGAGAGTAAACAACCATTCCGTACTGACCGGGGAAGAAACCAAAACCAAAGGCATCGTCAGCGCCGCCAATCACGCCATTCTTGTTCAGATCTCGTCCGGATGGAATCCCGGTATTAGATGGCGCCGAGAAAACATAAGGATAGTTGACAGGCGTCGCCCCATTTTGGGAGATAGCGAGGTAGTTGTTTTGAAAAAGTTCTGCCGCTTCACCGTTTGGGTCGTAATCGAATTCGTTGATGAGCAAAACGTCTGGCCGTGTGCGCTGAATAATTTCGGCTACTGTCTTTGCTTGAGCATTGTCCGGAGTGGATAGATCAGAAATCAACTGACCAGCACTGAAGCGATTGAGTGAGGCATTGAAGGTGGCAAAACGTATCGTGGTGGGTCCACCATTTTGCGTACTTTTAGCCTGTGCGGCTGGAATCAACAGCAACAATGCGACTATCAAAACTAATGATACTGCGGGAAGCAATCGTTTCTTGTTCATACTTTTCTCCTTAAATTATGTTGGCTACGAGGAAACAATTTGGTGAAATGGATATTGTATCTTTGGGCACGGGTGGTGCAGGTTGGCAAGGTGACCCAGGGCAGTATAGCTATTATACACGGCCGTGTGAAATCTATGGCGTTACCAGCGTGATATAGAAGAAATCGCGCGCCGATTGCTTTAAGTAACGGTCAGGATTGCTGCTCATGCCTTCGGGTAACAATGGTTCGGCTGCCAGATCATCATCGGTGGGGCGCACGGCCGTGAAATGCACCCAGCTCTCGTTAATGTCCAGCAACAGGCTGTTATAAGCGCCAGCCGTCAGCATGGTTTCCGCCAGGGCGGGCATACTCAGACTGGGGCCGGCGGCAAAATAAAGCACCTGCCCATCTTCACTCAGCCCTAAAGCCGAACGCCAGGTGACCACGTCACCGTTGATGCTGCTGCCCCAGGTGGTGGCGCTACCGTTGTAGACACGCTCGGTGATCTGGCCGTTTTGGGTGATCAACCGTGCGTTTTGCCTCCATGATTGGTAGTTGCCGTCAGCAGGGATGTCGTGGCCCCATTCGCCAATTTGCACACGGCCGTCATCTGCACCAATCACCACCGTCGCATAGCCATTTTGTGCAGGTAACACAGTCAGCCCATCAGCCATGGCCCCATAAGCGCCATGTGAAGCCATAAAGCCACCGTTGAATGTGGCCAAGATAAAACCGGGAATTTTGTGTGCTGGATTTATGCGTCCCTGGCCGCGTGGCCCGTCAGGTAGTGCGGGTTCTTCGCTGCCCAGAACGTAATGCAGCCGGGTTTTGCGTAAATCAAAAGCGACAACTGCCGCCAGAGCATACGGCCGTTCCGGATCGGGCTGCAAAAAAGTACGCACTGCTACTACTTCTCCCCATGGATCAAACAGGTAAGGCTGCCAGACCCCTTCGCCGGCCAGTGCGCCCAGTGGCGAAAGCGGGGGTAATGTCCAGGGGGTGGGGCTGGGCACGGCCGTTGGTTGTGGTGATGGTGTGGTGGAGGGAGTTGGGGTAGGGGAAGAGGATGGCGGTGTATGGGCGACCTGCCGGGTAACGGCTGGCGTACTAGAGGGCCGGGGAGATGGCGTAAGGGTTAGTGTGCTGGCAGGTAGGGGCACGGCTGTAACCTGCCAGGGGGCTTCAACTTGTGCCCATCCAGCCTGATATTGCGTTTGCCGTGCTGTATCCTGCAATCTGAAGTAGATGGTTTCAAGCTGGCCTACAGCTTCATTGCCAATAATTGACCGTAATGGTTTGGCTACCTTTGCCCCCACTTGCGGAAAAAAAAATAGAATGAGGACACCAATGGCTACGGCCGTAACCATCAACAGTACCAATCCACGCAAAATTCGTCGTTGGGAGCGCATCATCAATTCCCGCCTGTGGCGCACTTTTGGCGATTACAGTTGTGCCTGCGCCTCGATCTCGCCGCGACGAAAAGCGTCGCTATTGTATGATCTGCTGATGGCGCTTATGAACGCGGGAGAGAACGCATGACGCCCTGCATAGAGTAAGGCAGCCAGGGCATGACAACCCCGGCTCGACGCAACCAGCACACGACCGCGCCTGAAGTTCCAAAACATGGAAGTCAGATAAGTACGAACGATACGGCCGTGCCAATGGTTTGAAGTAGCCGATGCCCTCATACGGGCAAATGTACCTGCTGTCTCCAAAATGGCTTCTCTGGCCTGCCGGCTTTGCATTGGGTGTTGGTCGTAGTCAGTGGTACTGGCTGCCTCACGCCATTCAACGGTGGCAACGATTTCTTCGGTACCAACTAGCATATGGGTCAGAGCTATACGGCGTAGCAAGTCATTGTCTTCAGGCCCGGCCAATGCCGGATTAAAACCGCCGATAGTAAAAAAAGCATCAGCGCGAATCAAGGAAGCTTGTAGGGGCACCCACTCACCGGCCATAGCCTGCACAAAGCAGTTACCATCCATATGCGGACGAATCTTGATGAGGGGCTGCCCCTGTCGGGTGATCAATTGGGTGCCACCATAGACCCAGGCTGCTTCGTGTTGCTGGGCCAGGTCATACAGCCGTTGCAAGCCGTCCGGCAGCAGCCAATCGTCGTCATCCAGAAAGTGCAGGTAACGGCCGTGGGCCACAGCAGCGCCCACGTTGCGTGCCACGCTTCTTTCCCGGTGTTGAGTGTTTAGCACCAGGACACGTTCATCTTCTTGCCAATCGGCTGCCGGTAATGGTACACCACTATCATTAACCACAATGACCTCAATGTCTTGATCTGAAAATGATTGTGTGAGGATGCTTTCTACGGCGCGGGTAAGAGACGGCCGTCCTACTGTAGGAATAATAGTTGAAATCATATGTTTAATAGGCTACCAGATTAATTTCTGCTTTGTATCCGCAAACAGATCTTCTTCATACTCACCTACAGCACTCCATTGACGAGGAAAATGAGGTGTGGATATGCCACGCCAATACTCGGCTGCAAATAAATGTTTGCCAGCGGAAACAAAACTGGCAAATGCATAACTGGTGCGGCTTAAGGCTGTGAACAAGTTTCGTCCCTGCACATGCCATTTAGCCGATGCCAGATAATAGTAAGCAATTTTGCCGTACCAATAGCTTCGGTTGAATGAACTGTTGTGGGCAGCTCTTATCATCCGAGTGAATGAGCCAGGATTGTTAATGGCTTTTTCGCGCGATTTCCGGTTGGCGATAAACATGTAGGCATAATTTGTCGTACTGCCCACTTCTCCCATGCGAATACAGGTCACAACCTCACCAACCTGTGCCATTTCGTAATGACAAGCAATGCGCCGACTTAGGTCAATATCCTGAAAAATTGCTGAAAATGGAGCCAACGTATCAAATCCCCCTACAGCAAAAAATGCCTCGGACTGTATCATCGAAGCTTGAAGAGGAAGCCATTCCCACGATATAAGTTGTATAAAACAGTTCCCGGCTTCTTCAGGGAAAACCTCAATGATAGTTTTGCCCGTATTGTCAGTTAACCGAAATGCTCCATATAACCATGCTGCTGCACTCACGTTGGCTAAACGCCAGAAACGTTCAAAGGTGCCTGGTAAAATCCAGTCATCATCATCTAAAAAATGCAGGTATCGCCCTTTGGCCAGGGCTGCGCCGGTATTGCGGGCCACGCTGCGATTATGACAATTTGTGCTAATGATCCGGACTTTGTCGGAGTGTTGCCAGGCTTCGGCGCGAAGTGGTTTGCCAGAATCATTCACTACGATTACTTCAAAGGAATTGTCAGGCAGGTTCTGACTCAGCACACTTTCAACGGCTTTCCCCAGACTCTCTCGGCCAATTGTGGGGATGATGGTCGAACAAAACATCTATGTGGTACTTCCTTTTATGTCTTATGTCTTTCCTGTCGAAAGCCAGCCATGGATGAGTTGGCGGCCAGCTGCCCCACGCCAAAAATGGCGCGTAAAAATGTGTCGGCCAGAGGCGATAAAAACGAGGGCTGCAAATGAGAAGCGGCTGACGGCCGTAAAAGGACGCCTGTGTTTGATGTTCCAATACACAGACGCGAGGTAGCACCAAAAAGCACGGCCGTGCCAGTAATCAACATGAATGAAACGGGTGCGAGCTGAATTTAGTAGCCGTTGTGCGGCTCCAGGAAAGGCCAACATTTTTTCACGTGAGATACGACTCTGCTGTCGTAAAGAGGCATAGTTGGTTGTACTGCCCTCATGCCCAAATTGGATGACGGCCACCGGTTGCGGCGTCCCAGCGATCTCATAACGTAGCGATATTTGCCGGGCAAGATCAACATCTTCATCACCACCCAATAAGGAGTCTAGTGAGGCAAAACCGCCAACCTCAAAAAAAACCTCAGATCGAATCAGTGATACCTGAAGCGGCAACCATTCACTGGCCGCAAAACGAATTGAACAATTACCTTGCTCGTCCGGCTGGCACATCTCCAGGTGGAGCCCTTGCCGATCTACCAGTTCATACCCCCCATATATCCACGCCACTGGGCTGGTTTGCGCCACTTGCCACAAACTTAGCAACGCATTTGGCAGCAGATAATCATCATCGTCTAAAAAATGCAAATAACACCCCTGGGCCATAGCAGCGCCAATGTTGCGAGCAACACTGCGATTACGCTGATTTGTTTCGATAATGTGTACCCGTTCTGACTGCATCCACGCAGATGTTGACATTGACTTACCGGAGTCGTTGACCACGATCACCTCAAACTCCTGGCCGTGCCCTAACTGGCCTAGCACACTCATTACAGCTCTATCGAGCGATGCCCGGCCAATTGTGGGGATGATGGTGGAACAAAAAAACCGTGAGGTCATCAATTACTCAATGATGGTGATGAATGGGTATGCAGATAATTCCAACAATTGAAAATATCTCATATTTGTGATTAGGTCAACAAATGTTCGGCAAAGTGATACGGCCGTCTCACTTTGCCATACGGATTATAGTTCAGGGGAGCCACGTGATGATACCCCAGAATCAGCACTCGCTGACTCCAACAGCTGCGCGTCGCGCAGCCCTACCGATTAACGTAGTTTCCATATTGGATATCAAGTTAAGACCAGATACACTTTTTGCAAAAGGCACCTCTCTAGACTCGAAGTAAGGTTTCCGAGCTAACATCAAGGTTCTTAATAGGCACAATTTCCTAATTGACGGTTACAGAGAAGAAGGATTATCTGAATATACTATAAATAGCTCAACTGAGTACACCGCAAAATGACCTTTTCCAAGCTCTTAAGGAGTATAAAAACCACTAATTAACGGTTTTCTTAAATAGAAAACATAGCTTTACCACCAGAGGAGTAGTATCTTGACTTATTTTTCAGCAGTTGACAAAGATGTTTTGACCCAGGTTGCGGTCATTGAATGGGAAGATGGAGACGGCATAACAGAAGTTATCAATGATGAATTAAGTAACCTTGGCTATTTATCTGTAACCTTTCAACCTGATCAGCCAATACCCCCAACGGCCAGTGTTGTGTTTATCCACGGCCCGTATGGAAAGTTGCTGCCGGTGTTGCGTCAACTCAATGACATTCCGCTGGCTTCACGGCCTATCTCAGTATATTGGAATACAGAGGGTATGCCCGAACTTCGCCTGCCATGGCGGTTGACTCACTTCTTAAGTACACTCCGATCCAGTGGAGAACGTTGGCTAGACGAATCACCTTATCAATGGGTGAGGGAGCTAACCCAAACAAGGGCATTAGGCCCAATATTTGGGCACATGATGCGGTTCCGTTATCTGGGTGACCTAAATTTTGCTTATCAAAATGGTCTGATAAATCTTATTGCCGACACCTCTTCCATTTATGCTCACTTACGCACCCATCATGGGCTGCCAACCATTTTTGCCCCTTGGGGGGCCACACGAAAATGGTATGAAGATTTGGGACTGCAGCGAGACATTGATGTCTTATGGATGGGAAAATATGGTTCATTGAGACGACGCCGGATTTTACGTCAGGTGCAGCAGCAACTTGAGTCACAAGGTGTCAGGATGTACATCGCCGACAATGAACAAAACCCTTTCATTTTTGGTCAGACACGGACTGAGTATTTGAATCGGGCTAAAATCACATTGAATGTTACCCGCACTTGGTACGATGATAATTTTATGCGATTTGTTATGGCCACTCCCAACAGGTCGCTGGTTGTTTCTGAAACATTGATACAACATTGTCCTCAGTTTGAACCAGGAATTCATTATGTTTCAGCCCCAGTTGAAAGATTGGTAGATACGATTCTTACCTATTTGCAAGATGATGAACGGCGGTCGCAAATAACTGAAAACGCGTATCAGATGGTTACGACAAAGCTGACATTAGGTCGGAGTATGCAAACAATGATGGAAGCGGCAACCCATTACCAAAAAGAAAACGACTACCTTTGGGTAAGGTAGTCGTTTCTTGTTTAGCAATACTCCAGGAGGGAAGAGCATTGCTGGTTAACGGGTAATGTGACGATATAAGGAGGAGGGACATTACCCTCACCTGATCAGCGGTTGTTCCAGTCGCGTTTCTCTCGTGCCAGTTTTAGGGGGGAGGTTTCTCCTTATACCGTTCACTGATCAGGCTAATTCTGATTATACTGCACTTCGGGTAAATGACGATGTTCCTAAGCCGTTATTCATTTATACTGGTTTCTTCTCGTTTGAATAAGGCAAAACCGAGTGGTGGTAAGACAATTTGAATTGATTGGGACATGTCATGCCATGCCACGCCTTCGGTGGTAAGCACACCCTCATTCACAACATGGCTTCCACCATATTTTCTATCATCACTATTTAACACCTCTACATAGACGCCAGGATCAGGTACACCCAGGCGGTAATCATGGCGGACAACAGGCGTAAAATTACAGGCAATCAGAAGTTTGTTACCCGTGGCGGGGTCAATACGGACGAAGGCCAGAATACTACGCTCAGAATCTCTAAAATCCAACCACTTAAAGCCTTCCCACGAATTGTCATCGGCGAAAAGGGGAGTTTCACGGCCGTAGACCTTATTCAAGTCTCGCACAAAATCTTGTAAGCCCCGGTGGGATTCGTACTCTAATAAACTCCAATCCAGACTGCGCTCCTCACTCCATTCCCGCCACTGACCAAACTCACCCCCCATAAACAGAAGCTTTTTGCCTGGATGCGCCCACTGATACCCATAGAGCAGACGTAAATTGGCATATTTTTGCCATAGATCACCGGGCATTTTGTCCAGCATACTCTTTTTCAAATGCACCACCTCGTCATGGGAAAAGGGCAAAATGAATTTCTCACTGAAGGCGTAGAGTAGCGAAAAGGTCAATGTCCCCTGGTGGTAGGAGCGATAAACAGGATCATTGCTCATGTATTGCAATGTATCGTGCATCCAGCCCATGTTCCACTTAAGGTCAAATCCAAGGCCGCCCTCTTGGGTAGGATGGGTGACGCCAGGCCAGGCAGTTGACTCTTCAGCAAACGTCAGTACATCGGGGAACCGTTCATGAACGTGGTCATTAAATCGGCGCAAGAATTCAATGGCGTCAATGTTTTCGCGCCCGCCATACCGATTGGGTAGCCACTCACCTGGCTTGCGTGAGAAATCCAGATAGAGCATGGAAGCAACGGCATCTACACGTAAACCATCAATGTGGTATTTGTCTAGCCAAAAGAGGGCATTGCTGATGAGGAATTGGCGGACTTCGTTACGGCCGTAATTAAAAATATATGTACCCCAATCTGGGTGTGCTCCCTGGCGAGGGTCTTCGTGTTCGTATAGATGTGTGCCATCAAAGAATCCCAGCCCATGCTGGTCGGTGGGGAAGTGGGCAGGTACCCAATCTACAATCACGCCAATATCAGACTGGTGGCATGCATCCACAAAGGCCATAAAATCGTCCGGCGTGCCAAAGCGACTGGTAGGAGCAAAGTAGCCCGTTACCTGGTAGCCCCAGGAGCCATCAAAAGGGTGCTCAGCCACCGGTAAAAGCTCGATATGGGTAAATCCCATTTCCTTCACATAAGGGACAAGCTGTTCAGCCAGTTCCCGATAAGTAAGCCACTCCCAGCCATTTTTACGTCGCCAGGACCCCAGATGAACTTCATAAGCGGCTAACGGTTTATGGGGAGCGTGTCGTTGTCGCCGGTCTTTCATCCATTTTTCATCTTGCCAGGCATGTTTGTTGATATTCCACACGACAGAAGCATTATTGGGGCGCATTTGGCTGGCAAACCCAACCGGGTCGGCTTTGGCAACTGTATATCCTTTGTAACGGGTGCGCAGTTCGTATTTGTACAGATCACTTTCTTTCAAACCAGGGATAAAAAGCGTCCAGATACCGCTGTTGTGATGGAAAAGCATAGGATGGCGACGGCCGTCCCAATTATTAAAATCGCCTATTACACTCACCCGCTGCGCACTAGGCGCCCACACCGCGAACCGCACGCCAGGTATCCCATCCATCTCTATCAGATGTGCGCCCATCTGTTCATACATCTGTAAGTGGGCGCCTTCAGCAAGTAGATGTTCGTCATAGTCGGAAAGCATGGGCAAAAAAGCGTACGGGTCTTCGTATAGCTGTTGTTGGCCGTGATGGCTAATGACCCATAGTTGATACTGCAATGGAAGGGGATGATCTGATAAAACCAGCTCGAAGAAGCCATCCCAGTGCTGGCGTTTCATGGGAAAGTGTTGTCCGGCAATGACCACATCCACCTGAGCAGCTTGGGGCATGAAGACGCGAATGACTGTACCCTTACCAGCGGCATGCGGTCCTAGTACCCGGAAAGGATCACCATGATGCCCATCTACTATAGATTCAATTTCTCCGCCTGATAAAGATAAATTCTCTTCCATCGTTCCCACCTACACAGGACTGCATTATACTTTCGCTAATGTAAATTAGTTAAAGTATAAATTGCTGCTATTATGATCTCACCTCACCTGCACATTTGGCATAATATATCTCACATATTACCGATCTAATATCACATCAATATCTTCATTACTGCGTCCAATAGGTTCCTGTTTGTCGCCACCGCCTCTCCATGATGGATAGTTGGTATACCATGCCAATCGGTAAATGTACCACCGGCTTCTTCTAAGATAACCTGTAGTGGTGCGGCATCCCACAAGGCCATAACAGGATCAACCATTACATCAGCACGGCCAGTAGCTACCAGGGCGTAACCGTAAGCATCACCCCAGGTGCGCTGGATATAAGTAGCCTGGATCAGCCGATCCCACTGCGGTTGGCGCGAGCCAAAAGAGTTCATATCGCTGGCAAGCAATACGGCGTCATGCAGTTCTGATGTGGAAGAGGTTTGGCAACGACGGCCGTTCCAATATGCCCCCCCACCCCTCACCGCATAGACCATCTCGTTAAGCGCCGGAAAATTGATGACACCGATCAGTGTTTTCTCGCCATCCAGCAAGGCCAGCAAGTTGGCGTAAATGGGAACACCATTAACAAATGATTTGGTGCCGTCTATAGGGTCAATAACCCAGGTGTAGAGAGAATCAGACTGGTGACGGCCGTACTCTTCTCCCACGATCCCATGATCTGGAAAACGAGCCGCGATCAACTCACGCATCCTTTGTTCAGCTAACTGGTCGGCAATAGTTAAAGGGGTATTGTCTGCTTTTCGCTCGGCCTTGACGCCGGTCTGGAAGTATCCTAAAGTGATGCGACCTGCCTGCCAGGCTGTGTCCAGAGCAAATTGTAAGAGATCTTGTGTTTCAGGAGTGTTCATAAGGGAGTTTTACCAGAAATACGGCCGTTTGTAACGCGATTTCCCAGATTGTGTCACACCTGCTCTTCAGATGTTGCTTGCCAGGCTGATGGTTCACGTACCTCAATGCTTTCTGACCGGATCACTTTCACGCCCACGCGAGAAAGTGTGGGTACATCCATCAACATGTTGGTGTAGGAAGCGTTTGCCAACGGGCAGTAACACTCTTTAGCTCGGATACTGCGGCGCACGTGGTGAATGTTATTGCCAAACCAAATCGCCTTAAAATCGTAGCCGTGATCACGTAGATTGCCCAAATTATCTGCCCGCACACAGCAAGGCCAGACCGTGCCATCGGCATAGATTTGGGCGCTGGCCCAGCCCGCATAACAGCCGATCACCTGATCCTGCTCATCCAAGATACGTTTAACCAGCTTGTAATACTCCACTCGAAAGGCCTCCGTGATCTTGGCAACACCCTTATAAGATTTGCTGTTCACGTAGGCCATCAACTGATCAATGGCAGCGCCATAGGCTTCCGGGCTAGGGGTAATGGGCAGACCTACAGTGTCCAATTCCACGCGCGGTTCGGCGATTTCGGTAATGAACTGATCTGCACCCGATTGGTCGGCGTAGGCAATCAATTCATCCAAATGACCGACACTAAAAACGGAGATGACGGAATGGATGCCGACGACAAAGTTGGGAAATTCGCGGCGCAACGCCAGGTATTGTTCTAGCCGCTCCTCAAATTTTTCAAAGTTGCCTACCACGCCACGAATAAAATCATGCTTCTCCCCCACCCCATCGAGCGAGAGGTTGATAATGAGTTGGCTGTCTGGGCACGCTTCCAGAATGGCGCGCACCCGCTCCGGGCCGCTGTGCAGAATGCCGTTGGTGGGGATGTTTATGATGCCCGGCCTACAATGCTGATATGCCAGCTTCGCCAGTTCAACGATATGAGGAAACATGAGCGGCTCACCACCAGAGATGGTAAACCAGTATGGGGATGTTCCCAGAGAAGCCAACACTTTATCCCACTCAGCAATGGTGAGTTCGTTTTCACGTTTCATCCAGATGTTGCAGGTGAGGCAGCGGGAGTTGCATTTGGGTGATGGGGAGAGCGTCAAATTCAGCGGCAGCATTTTGGGCCAGCCAAAACGCCGATAAGTCTGGAACAGAGGAATTCGGGCGAGGACGCCGGGCATGGAGTTCATAGTGTGACATGGTGACATGGTGATGGGGTGACGAGGTGGCGGATCAATCAATTACCTTGTCACTTTGTCACCTTGTCACCTCAATCTCCTTTGTGGTGGTGGCTATTTCCCAGATGGTGTGGTTTTTAGTGCCAGTTTTATAGTCGTAGAGGCCGAGTAAACGGCCGTATACCTCCAACATCACCACGGCCCATGTCCACGAGAACGGCCGTAGTCGCCACTCTATGTTCTTGAACAATAAACGAACCATCTTGCTGCCAGACATTGTACTGACCTGGTAACCAACCATCCTTTGCAAATCCAGATGACCGGCATAAATACGGCGACGTTGGCGTAAAAAGTCAGCCACTGTTTCCGGCCCTTTGTTGGCGACAATGGCATCCGGGCAGTAGTATACCCGGTAACCCTGGCCGCGTATGATGGGTTCAATGCTGGCTTCATCTACGGCCGTGTGGTATGGAATACGCGTGAACAACCGACGGAAACCAACCATCTCACCGCCCTTGAAATTACCTGCCATATTAAGCGCATGGTGTAATCGCCACAGTAGTTGCACGGCAAATCCCATAAATGTCGCTGGATCATTTACCGGCACTGGGTGGCAACCCGTCATGCCCACTTCTGGGTCGGTAAATGGGAGCATCAATTGTTCCACCGCATCCAGAGCAGGCAATAAATCGGCGCTGCACAGAATCAGTAACTCTTCCTGGGCTTCGCGAATGAAGAGATTCATCGCTGATGCCTTTCCTTCGCGGTTTTCCTGAACGAGCAAACGGATACGATCCTCGCGTGCTGTGTACTCCTCTACCAACTGTGCTGTGCCATCTGTGCAACCACTGGCTACCACGATTATTTCTGTTATTTGTACGCATTGTAGCTGTTGATCCAGAATGCGTTGCAACAGCTTGCCGATGTTGGCTTCTTCGTTATATGCCGTAATCCCTAGTGAACAATAGAGCGTCATAATCGGGCAAGTATATCGGATGGCACATCTCCCAGCCACCGTGTACTACTGGTATTGCTTACTGGCCGTAGGGGGGCAGAATTGGTTGGGTATTCGTTACACGGCCGTTACACGGCCGTCACGCACACCCCATTTATTGCCATTACACTATCCCTATGACAAATCTGGTATCCTCGTTCTCCGTTCATGCCCGCACCTGGCGCTGGCCGCAACTCGGCTTGAACCTGTTCATCCTGTTCCTGTGGCTGTGGCTCTACCGCCCCATTTTTAGTTACCTGCAACTCATTTTCCAGCGCGAGGATTTTCGGCTGAACCAGATCGTATTGGTGTCCGTACTGGCGTTGATTGCCCTGCAAATGCAGCGTCAAGGCATTCGCCCACAGCCTGATGCCGCGCCCGTGCTGCGCCATCTGCCACTGGCTCTGGCATTGGGGGGCTCCGTTGCCTATCTACTTGTGGAGCGTTTTCTGGACATCAACATGCTGGCGGCCTGCCTGTTTGCATTAGCCAGTTACGGGCTGCTGGGATTGTGGCTTTCTCCGGCCCGGTGGCGGCAGGGTTTGCCGGCCATACTCTTGCTTATTGGTGTGCTGCCATTTGGCGAACATTTGCAGACGTTTGTAGGCTACCCCATGCGCATTTTGACGGCCGAATTGGTGCGGCAAGGGTTAACGGCCGTTGGTTTTCATTCTATTGGTGTAGATACCATCCTGGTTTTTGAAAATGGCGTCTCGCAGGTTGACCTGCCTTGCAGCGGGGTGAAGAGCCTGTGGACAGGTATGCTGTTTTTGCTGGCCGCCACCTGGGTAGAGGCACGGCCGTTAAACCGACCCTGGTTCCTGGTGCTGCTGTTGTTCATCCCCCTGCTTTTTGTAGCCAACTTCGCGCGTGTCGCCATTTTAGTGGTGGTAGGTCAGGTGATGGGCTGGACGCTGCTGGCCGAAATGCTGCACGTGCCATTAGGCGTGTTGGGATTTGTGGCCGTGTGTGCGACGGCCGTGCTGCTGTGGCGATGGCAAGACCGCAATTCAGATAGCGCCCAATTCACGATTGCTGAACTTCCTTTTCCGAACAACACTGACATTTCCTCTACCATTGCCTCTAACCGTCTATCCCTGTTCCTCGTCGTGGCCCTATTCATAATGATTCCGCTGTACACCCCTCGACCCCAAACTGGGCTAACGGCCGTTGCCCCTGTCTGGCAGTTCCCAGCCCAATTACAGGTAGAACCACTGCCGCTAAAACCGGACGAAAACGA
>CAYXUZ010000093.1:13406-22056 GCA_964467705.1 uncultured Ardenticatenaceae bacterium
ATGGCGCAATGGCGGCCGAGCGTCTGCGCTTCCAATGGGGTGAGGTGAGCGGCACGATGATCTTGATCACCAGCCAGACATGGCGGGCACACCATCGGCCGGAACGCTGCTTTGAAGTGTATGGCCTGACGCTAGACAGTTCTCAACCCTATCTGGTTTCACCAGAGTTTCCGCTGCGACTGGTGGCATTGGGCAAAGGTGAGCAGCGCCAGCTTTATACGGCCGTTTACTGGTTCCAATCGGCGACTCGCACCACAGACGATTATGGCGCACGCATCTGGGCCGACGTTTCCCTGGAGCGTGAACCCTGGGTGCTGGTTTCCATCCTGTTTAATGGCCAGGTCAACCCCCATGAAGCCGGGGTCGGGCAACTTTACCTGGCCTTGCATGAAGCCACAGAAAACTATCTGAAATAAAGGAGTAAATGATGAAAAAGTATATAACTGACACACGTACCTGGGGTTACTTTCTTTTTTGGTCGTGGAATATCATTTTTCTGGCGTTTATGGTCATCGGTTTTGCGCCGACGGTGATGGTGGAAATGGTCACGGCCGTGCGCGCCGGCAGTATCCCCGTGCAATTCCTGGTTTATGGTCTGGTGCTGGCTGCCATCCCCCTGCTGTGCATCATTTTGGGATTGACCGTGTTACGGCATGAACCACATAAACTATTTGCCCTCGGTTATGGTGTAGAGGGGCCGCTGATGCTGATGTTAGCCGTGCGTTTCTTTCTGATCCGTGACGCCACCCCAACGGTCACACTGATGCTCACCGTCGGCATACTCAGCCTCGCCACCCTGTTGTGGCAGTTACTAGACCGACGCATTGACGAACGCGGGCCAGCGCTTACCCACCTGCGCGTCATTGGCCTTAGCATTTTGGTCGCCTTCGGTATTTACGCCAGCCTGTGGATTGCCTTTTATGCATTGCCCATTGCTGCCTTTGCCTGGCAGTGGGTATGGGACCTTGTTGCCAATCTGGGGCAGGTGATCCGAGATTTCATCGAAATGCTGCAAGATGCCTATCTGCAAGCATTCATTTGGGTTCCCTTTATGCTGCTGGGCATGGTGCAGTTGGCTTATACTGCCACCCTGTTTATCGTGATGCCCATCGCTGTGCCGATCATTTACGGCCGTGCCTGGTGGCGCGGCATCCAGGCACTTTCCCGGCAATATAGTCAACCGCGTGCCGTGTCTTTGAGCACGGCCGTTATTGCCCTGCTCATCTTTGCCATTATCCAGATCAACCGGCAGCCTCAGCAACAAGCCTTTGCCCTACTGGAAGAGCCACCCGCCACCGCTGCTGAAGCGTCTGCGCTGCTGGAACAGGAAGACCTGATTCGTGCCGGGCTGCTCAATGCCTACCTGGCCCCCCATCGTTATCTCAGTGCCCAGGGCGAAATGAATCACATCAGTTCCCTTTATGAAGAAGCGTTTCACCTGGATCACCGGCAGGCAGCGTTGGTGCAGCGTTGGTATGAGAACCTGACCAGCCCCCTACTCTACCAACCGGTTGACAATTATGCTTCCCTTAACCGTTGGGACAACCGGACGCTTCGTGAAGAACCGCTCAAAGCCGCTGAACTATACGAAGAGTTCTTTGACCAACCAATTACCGAAGGCGAGAAAGAGGATGTCGTAGCGGCGGTGCGCTCTACCTGGATGATGGATCAGGCGCGGGCGGGTTGGCAGGCGGTGGATGACCGTGAAGTTTACCTGGCGCATCAGGAAATCAACGTGGTTGAACATGGTGATTGGGCCGAGGTAGAGCTGTATGAGGTGTATGAAAACCAGACCAGCCAGCGGCAAGAAGTAATCTATTTCTTTTCATTGCCGGAAACGGCCGTGCTCACCGGCGTCTGGTTGGGCAATTCCGAAAATCGTGACACCCGTTTTCCCTTCCGCGTCGCCCCACGCGGCGCTGCCCAGGCCGTTTATCGCCAGGAAGTACGGCGGCAGGTTGACCCGGCATTGCTAGAGCAAATTGGCCCCGGCCAATATCGCCTGCGTATTTTCCCCATTCCCCCCATGAGCCAGACCTGGGACGAAGAACTGGCTCATACCGTCCTCAACGACGGGCAGCCACTCCATATGTGGCTTACCTATCGTGTCATGGCCGATGGGCACAATTGGCCCCTGCCTTATCTGGCAAAACAGTTCAACCTGTTTTGGGATAATGACAGTACACGCCTGGTCAATGATCAACCGATGGCTGCCGACAAACGCACCTGGTTGCCCTCCTCTGTGCCCGCATTGGGGCTGCCCCAGCCCACCGGCCACCGGGTAGATTTTCCTGATGGCACATCCGTTATTGCCCAACCCATTGCCGACGAAGCTTTGCCGCAGCCTGCTAACAGCCTGTCCTTAGCCATCGTGCTGGATCGCTCACGCAGTATGGCAGATGAGGCGGAACTCGTGCAGGAAGCACTCGCTCAGGCAGCCACCTGGAGCAAATCAGCCGATGTTTATCTCACTTCGTCCGAATTCCGGGGCGACGCGCCAGCGGTTGTGCCTTTGGCGGAGATCATGAACACGGAAATTGTTTATTACGGTGGCCAAAATGCCGGTGATTTGTTGCTGCAATTTGAAGACTTGTATGCCGGGCAGGAATACGATGCCATTCTGGTCATAACCGATGGGTCGGGTTTTGGGCTGAGTTTTGACGGCCGTGCGCCCACCGCCCCATCTGCCCCACTCTGGATGATCCATGTCGGCGGACAATTCCCATTGGGTTATGATGACGCGACTTTGCAGGCCATTCAGGCCAGCGGCGGTGGCAGCGCTGCCACCGTGGATGAAGCATTGGCCCGGCAAACATTCATCCAGACCAGCCAGGTTGAAGGTGTGGTAATGGATGTAGCCGATGGCTACACATGGGCCGTCATGCCCACTGAAACAGCCGACACGTTATCTGTCGCTTTAGAAAACCACGCCACGACTGATGGATTTGAGGCGCTGGCCGGCCGCCGCCAGATTCTGGCCGAGATGCAGGAACAGCATGGCAGCCTGAGCGATCTGGCCGTTCTGGATCAACTACACGCCATCGCCACCGAACAGGGCATCGTCACGCCTTATTCATCCATGATTGTGTTAGTGGAAGAACGCCAACAACAGATGCTAGACCAGTTAGAGGATGATCCTGACCGATTTGAGCGTGAGTTTGAAGAAGTGGGCGAGACGCAGCAGGAACCATTAACCGTGACCGGCGTTCCCGAACCGGAGGAATGGCTGCTCATGGCTCTGGCGGCGGTTATGCTGGCCTGGTACATTCGCAAAAATGGACTGAGGGGCTGGTTACGGCCGTTGGCTTGATACCACCACTGACCCCACCACAAAAGTATCTCCTCCTGTAGAAACGGGTAATCTGGCTCCACTTCCAGGCACATACCACCCCATCAACCAGTGGTATGTGCCTGGTGGTATTACTGACGGCGTTTGAATCACATGCTCATCTGCCACAGTGATGCCGGGCTGCCAACACGTAGTGGGCCAATTATTCGCCTGTGGCATTCCATCTTGCTGCGCCACTAATTCGCCATTCTCATTAACCAGGTGATTGAAAACTGTATAAGCTGTGTCCAACCGCGCTGTTGTTTGCCAAAGTAGTTGTGCGGTGGCCTCTTCCCCCGGAGCAATGGTCTGAGGTTTCACCTCGTGGTGGAGCAATTCAATACGGTTGCCAAACTCAACCCCCCCATCTTGTCGGAGGTATTCAACCGTTTTGGGGGGTGTTATTTGTTGGAGTCCTGTATTGACTACGCGCAAATACGTATTAAAAACTAGCAGTTGCAACACCAACAAAACCATGAGCAGCGCCGTCGGCCAGTAAGCAGCCGAGAGACGTTGCACACCCCACACGGCCGTCATCACGGCAAATGGCGTCAAAAAAATCCAGACCCGCGCCACCTCTCCCCGGGCTGTGCCGCTCAGATCAAGCAGCAAGATCGCCAGACCAAAGGCGATAGGCAACGGCGCTAACGCTCGCCGCGCTGTTACCAGGGCATACACGAAGGCAAACCCACACAGCAAAGCCAGCGGCAACCCTAAAAAAATGCCAAAATCATAAAGATGGTAGCCCAACCACAGCCAATAACTGCGCGCCAGTCCCAGGTGAAAACTCATAGATACACGCCAGATAGCCAGCAGGCCAGGGCCGGGCAGCAGCTCATATACCACCCATACCAGCCCTATCCCGGCGATAAACCAGGCGCCCCATCCCGCCACCTCTTGCCATCTCCAATCAGAACGGTTGGCAGCCAGCCAGAGCAATGCCCATAAACCCATAGGCGCTAACATCACGACCAGACCGAAAGAGAGCAGAAATGCCAGCGCCAAAACGACGCCGGATAATAACAGCATTAACTTTCGCCGCTCGGTCAGCCCAACGACCAGGAAATACCAGGCTGTCACCGTAAACAGGGGGAAAAATTGGTCCCACCGCCCGGCCCATAGAGCGAAAGAGGGGATGAGCGGATATAGCGCCACCGTCCACACGGCCGTGCCCCACCCCACCGTCCGCCTTGCCAACCCAAACAGCGGAAACAATACCAGGGCGCTGAAAAGTGGCAACAACATTTGCAGCACGGCCGTACCCATCACCTCGTTGGAAATACGCATGAGAGTCAGGTCGGTGCATTGGTACGGCCGTAAATACCCTCCCAGCCATTCCCCCACCCCACCTGCTGCCAATGGCATCCGGCTGGCATAAAACAGGAGAGGAATACCCGGCGGGTAACGCTGTGGATGCACCGGGAAAGTGGGCATCAAATCCGGGTAGTGTGCCAGAAAATCGAGCGGATCATCAATAATGCTGCCCACCGAAAAGAAACCACTGCTGCCCGACGAGACGGTGCGGAAATATAACTGCTCGACTACATCTGGTGATTCCCCGGCCAGTAATCCCACCTGAATAATCGGCACAGCTATAAAACAAAACAGCAAGAAGAAGGTGACATTTCGGCGCGCTGGCCCGGTCTTGATCAGCTTGCCACCCCACCAAAGGGCCAGGCCAACATAAATGGTAACAATCAGCGCGCCTGGCAGGTGGCGCAGTGGTTGTCCCGGAATGGCATACGTCCAGCGCCACTCATCCGGCCCGCGCAACGCTGGATGAACGTTGGCGGCCATAGCCCAAATGAAGAGGAGGGTGACGGCCGTGATCCCCGCCAGAACCCATTTTGTCTTTTTACTTATCAAGATCGCCTCATGCTTTAGCGGAGTCACGGAACATATGGATGTACCCGTAAAACACCTGTAAAACAAATGATGATTAACCGGCGCAATAATACCACCACCACAAAAGTTCGAGCAGCCACATTAGCTAGTAGTTGTAATTGGAGTCTCCACAATTAACCGATAGATATAGACCGTAGATACACCTTCTTTTTACCTGGAATCTATCTGCGGTTCACTCAAAACTAGGAAAACTGTATGAACCTTCTTATAATGAATCCATCGAAACAAAGGCGGCATCTTATTTGTTTTTCAGCTTGAGCTTACGGTCAGCTTATCTTCAATTCATCCAACATTTAACCTGCCATAAGCCATTGGCCCTTTAATCTGGGCTGGTCACAATGTCACTTATGAGGAAACAGATGATTCGTTTACTTGTCGTACATGAGGTACGTGTTTTTTGTAAGGTGATTGCTGCTGCAATGGGACAGGAACCAGATATTCAGGTGGTGGGCACGGCCACCACAGAAGCGGCGGCTTTGGAAAAGGCTGGTACATGTGACGTGATCCTGCTTTGCTCCTCCAGGCCAGATGACGGCGTTATCGCTCTAACCAAATCGCTGCGTAAAGCGGCCGTTTGTGCCAAACTTCTTGTCATGGGACTACCCCAGTCAGAAGAAGTCATTCTGCAATGTGTGGAAGCAGGTGCAGATGGGTATGTGCTGCAAGACGATTCCATGGAAGAACTGCTCAAGAATCTCCATGCCGTTTACCGGGGAGAAGCATTGGCGTCTCCAACCGTGACTGCGGCGTTGATGGCCCGTGTTGCTCATCTGGCTGAACTGCATGAGCAGCTAGGGCTGAGTCCCGATACCACCAAATTAGCCGATCTGACACCGCGTGAGCGTGAGGTGTTGGCTCTCATTGGCGAAGGCGCCAGCAACCAGGAAATATCCGAACAACTGACAATTGAGCTTGGCACGGTTAAAAACCACGTTCATAGTATGCTGCAAAAACTAGGCGTTAATAACCGCTGGGAAGCCACCGCTTATTCGGCTTTGTTAAACGACACGGCCGTTAACTCTCCCCCCTCTACCTGATACCCCCCAAATTCATACCCCCGTTCTGTATCCAGATACAAGACAACGGCGCACCGTTCTTGTTATGCTGATCCCTGCGCTGGCGTCCTGAGCGTTTATTGTTCAGGCGTGTACACAAAAAGCTATTGGTGTAAACAACAACTAGGTCAGGCTAAAGGCGAATAAGATTCACCCTTAACCTGAACTGGAGGTGACCTGTGAAAAGTTTTGACTTTAAGTTTGGGGCGGTGATATACGGCCGTGAGAACCCCTGTGGGCATCTGGGCCAACTGGTCATAGAGCCGGAAAGCTGGTGCATTACCGACCTTATCCTGGAAAGCGGCCTGGTGTTCAAACAGAGTAAAGTGGTGCCTGTTTCCGAGGTGGAAGAGGCGACGTCCATGGGCATTCACCTGGCCGCAAGATGCCAGGAACTGGCCGG
Organism: uncultured Ardenticatenaceae bacterium; assembly: GCA_964467705.1. Lineage (GTDB taxonomy): Bacteria > Chloroflexota > Anaerolineae > Promineifilales > Promineifilaceae > CAADGU01. Next base: position 20,098 of record CAYXUZ010000093.1, read on the forward strand.
GTATCCTGCGTTCAGTGAAACGGTAGTGGAATACAGCGAACAAAACCCTGCCTGGATGGCCCCTGTTCAAAGCGAAGTCATCGTTGGCGCGGGCGCACTGGGGCCAACTGTGTTGCCAACGACTGTTGGCGCTGCCACCGTAAAAGAAAAGGTGCGCCAGGGGGTGGCTGATGATCGGATCGTGTGGGGAAACAAGGTGGATGTGTATGGCACAGACGGCCGTGTGGGTCATCTGAGCCACCTCATTACCACCGATGATGTGCTTTATTGCCAGATTCAATATCTGGTGGTGACGCAGGGCGCCCTGTTGACAAAACATTACCTCATACCCATTCGCTACATCCAGAACTTCAGCGAACAGGGCATCCATGTTCTGATCTCGGACGAGGAGATCAGCGAATTCCCCGAATTTTTCGCTTCGCCAGATGAAACCAGCGAGGTGACAGACGAACGCGAAAGGAGTGTGTGATATGAAAACCAAACAAACAATACTTATGCTGTTAACGGCCCTATTTTTAATGGGCATGGTCTTTAGCCCGGTGGCGGCCGCGCCTGTTTTCCAGACAGACGCCGGGGATTCAGACGACGCGGCGGTGGAGGCGACCCAAGCGGAGGAAGCCCAAAATCTGATGGATGTGGTGGCCTCTGATGAGCAATTGAGCGATTTTGAAACGCTGCTTGAAGCTGCCGGGCTGGCCGATAATCTGGCAAAAGATGGCCCGTTTACGGTCTTTGCCCCCACCAACGCAGCAATGGCAATGTTTGATGCCCTGGCCACCACAAGCGAGGCTACAGTGACCGACATCTTGCTTTACCACATCTTAAACGGCCAATACTACGGCCCTGACCTGGTGAATTTCAGCACCATGCCGACCCTGCTGGGTGAACATGTGGTGATTGGCGTGGAAGGTGGCGACATCATGCTCAATGATGCTGCCACCATCATAACGTCGGACATTGAAACCGAAAACGGGATTATCCACATTGTGGACGCCGTATTACTGCCACCGATTAACTCGCTCATTACGGCCGACAAAGGCTCACCAGGGCAAACGTTGGATGAAGTGCTGGCGGCTGAAGGCCGTTTCACAACCTTCCTGGCGCTGGCAGAATCAGCCGGCCTGACAGAGGCGCTGGCCGATTTGGGGCAAACACATACTGTTTTTGTGCCCACCGATGCCGCCTATGAAAAGCTGTCTGAAGAATTGATGGCCGACATGCAGGCAGACCCGGAAACTTTCATTTCTTACCTGCTGGTAAATGATCTGTTGGGGATCAACCAGATAGCGAACGATGATTATATTCCCACTGTTGAGGGACGGCCGTTGGTGGTGACTATCAATGAAGATTCTCAGGTACAGCTTAACGGCCAACCGCTTACCGAATTCAACATCGTGGCCGCCAATGGCGTCATCCATGTGGTGGATGGAGTGCCAACGCCATAAACCAACTTTGTACCAACCCCTCCTTTTAAGCGGCAGCACATCAACAAGAGGAAAAGTTTGAAAGGCTTTCTAAAGGAGTGAGTGGTTGGTGAAGGTTCATAGGGAGGAATTGAGCGAACTGAGACATTGTCGGTTCTCTCAGTTCCTCCTGTTCTTATAGCAGGCAGACAAGAAACCATCAAACGTAAACGAAAAGGAGTGAACTATGTTTGGACTGACCATTGCCCAATTGACCCTCCTGTTTATTTTGGGTGGCGCGTTTATATTATTTCTAACAGAGCGCATCCGCATTGATTTGACGGCCGTGCTTATTGTCATTTGTCTGGCTGTGACCGGCATCCTGACGCCCGCAGAAGCATTATCCGGGTTTGGCAGTGAACCGGCGATTGTGGCCGCTGCCATCTTTGTACTCAGCGGGGCCATGTCCACGACCGGCCTGGCTGATAGGCTAGGTTTGTGGATTGGGCGACTGGCCGGAAAACACATCCCGCGCATGAATGCTGTGATCATGACG
>CAYXUZ010000093.1:22066-24470 GCA_964467705.1 uncultured Ardenticatenaceae bacterium
CGCTTTCAGCCTTCACCCATCATCTAACCATTACGGCCGTCATGCTGCCCGTCACCCTGAAATTGAGCCGGGAACATAAGATTCCGGCTTCCCAGTTGCTCATGCCCATGTCCTTTGCCGCTTCGCTCGGCACCACCATTACCATCCTGGGTGCGCCTGCCTTTCTCATTGCTGACCGCCTCTTGCGGCAGGCCGGAGAACCGGGTTTGGGCGTCTTTTCCATTGCCCCCATTGGCATTGCCATTACCCTTGTCGGCGTGGCCTTTGTTTTGCTTATCGGGCGTTTTTTGTTACCGATGCGCTCAGGGAACCAGCAGAGCGCAGAGGAACGTTTTCACTTGAACGGCTACTACACCGAACTGATCATCACCGAAAAGTCGCCATTCATAAACCAGACCGTAGCCGAACTGGAAACCAAAATCAACAATCGGTTTCAACTGGCCGGTTGGCTGCGCAACGGCCGTGCCCAGTCACGGCCGTACCAACACCAAAAATTAAAACCTGGCGACATCTTATTAGTGCGCACCACGCCAGACGAATTAGCCACCATCCAGCAGGAACCAGGCATTGATCTTCATCCGATTGTCAAATACAAAAACGAAGAAAACGGCACAGTTGCCAGGAATCATTCCCAACAATTGGTGCAAGCGGTCGTTGCGCCTGGCTCTGAATTTGTGGGGCGGACAATTGGGCAGATTAATTTCCGGCAATCCTATGGCGTCATTGTAACCGGAATCTGGCGTCGCAGCGCCTGGCTGCGCGCCGAACTTTCCCGCATCCGCCTGCGTGAAGGGGATGTATTGCTGCTGTTGGGAGATGAAACGGATATTACCCGCCTGGGGCAAGTCAAATCATTTCTCATGTTGGTTCCCTTTCATGGCGAGCCGTTTATGCGCCACAAAGCGTCATTAGCGGCACTCATACTGATCAGTAGCGTTGTGCTGGCGGCCATCGGTGTAGTTCCGGTGGTCATTGCCCTGTTGGTCGGTGCGGTCACAGTTGTACTCACCGGCTGCCTGACCGCCCAACAAGCCTATCGGGCCATAGATACGCACATCTATGTGTTCATCGCCGGTGTAGTGCCACTTGGTTTAGCCATGCAACAAACAGGCACATCCGACCTCATTGCCGGTAAGTTACATACTTTTGTCGCCAACTGGCCCCCTACGCTCATCCTGCTGTTGCTCTTTATCGCGGCCGCTATCATCACCCAAATGATGTCTGACGCCGGGACGGTCGTTCTATTGGGGCCAGTCGCAGTCGCTCTGGCACTCTCATTAGGCCAACGGGCAGAACCATATGTGGTAGTTGTTGCTGTGGCTGCCGTTGCTTCCTTCTTAACACCCATCGGCCATCATGGGAACTTATTGGTGTATGGACCTGGCGGTTATCAATTCTCTGATTTTTTGCGGGTGGGCGCTCCCCTGACATTGCTCATTTCTCTGGTCACGGTCATCTGCGCACAGTTACTCTGGCCCAATTAAGGCTTGTACAAGAATAAAGCCGCACTTTACCGGAGACAAGGCGATTGGAGATTAGAGATTAAACGATCTCCAAATCAAGAGTTCATGGCTGGGGCAATGCCCAGGGCATTGAGCATGGGGCGGAATTTGAGGGCTGTCTCATCCCACTCTTTTTGTGGCTGCGAATCGGCCACGATGCCGGCTCCGGCATGGAGCCAGACGCGGCGATCCTGAGCAATGGCCGAGCGGATCCCCACCGCAAACGCACCATCCAGATGATGGTCAATAGTGCCCACCGGGGCAGCATACCAGCCGCGTGGCACCGGTTCGGCCTGGGTGATGTAGGGCAGCGCCAGGTGGCGGGGTGTGCCACCCAAAGCAGGTGTGGGGTGCAAAATTTCCACCAGGGGCAGGACGCCGGTCGGGTGAGGCAAACGGCCGTACACCGGCGTATACAAATGCTGGATATACCCTAGTCGCAATACAGCGGGGTGGTCTGGCATCTGCAATTCAGCCACCACCGGCATCAGCCGCCGCCGGATAGAGTCGGCCACAACGGCATGTTCATAAGCATCTTTTTGGCTGGCGAGCAGCTCCTGAGCCAATGTTTCATCTTCAACGGCCGTCTGCCCCCGGCGAATAGAACCGGCCAGGGACATGGTGTGCAGGTCACGGCCGTCTACCTGCACCAACAACTCCGGCGTGGCCCCATAAAAGGCGTGGTATGGCCGGGGTTCAAATAGAAAGCGATAACAGTCCGGGTAGATCTGGTTTAGATAGGCCATCGCCCCGGCTACCTCTACTGGCTCGTCAAACCACAACTCACACACCCGCGAGAGAACGACTTTGTTGAAGGTACCGGCGCGCATCACGGCCGTAGCCCGCTCAATCATCTCTTGCCAGACGGCATACGACATGGGGTAATCAATCTGCTGAAGTGT
>CAYXUZ010000094.1:0-2696 GCA_964467705.1 uncultured Ardenticatenaceae bacterium
GGGGCAGTCAGTGATAGGCAGAGTGTGAACCCGCCGCAGCCCCGCCGCCAGCAGGTGTACGGCCGTTTCCTTTACCGCGTCTGTCCCATCATTAAAGTGGGTGAAGTTTAGGCCCGGCACGGCCGTCATCAGCAAAAACACCGCTTCACCCACCCTTTCAAAATACAGCCGCCGGGGTACCGGCAGTTTTCCATGCAACCAGCCCATCACCTCGGCTTCGGTTTCTAGTTCGGCGGTGTGATAACCGACGGCCGTCTTCAAATACCAGACCGTCCCCTCTGGTTTGACCAGCCGGAACACAGTGGCCTCTGACCACCCCAGATCATCTTTTTCCCATGTGCAGTCAGCGAGGAGTGTGGCTAATTTTGACGGTAAGGCGTCTAACATATGGTTGTCAGGAGAGATATGGAGATAGGGGGATACCCTTTTGCCGATTTTGCTCAACGCACATGCAGGGAATTATACGGTTGCACCTCCCACCAACCAATCCCCTCACGGCCGCAACTAAGGGCTACTTCTAATCATCACCGGTTAGCTCAAAACGCCAAGAGTATGAAAGTACATTACCGTCCATTTGGCGCACTTGAAACGTCGCTTCATGGATGCCTTCTGTCAGGTCGGCCTGCCAGCAAATTGTACTTGGAATTCCGTCATAAAAGTAAGTTGGCACCCCCTCAGTTTCACTCTCATTCTGTGTCGCTTCTGCGACTTTTATTAATCCGATGAAAGAACGATCTATACCATCAACCTGCAAATTGATATGATCCATTATAGTTTCATATGATAATTCAACTCGTGGCTGGATTACGGACTCTACATATACTTCAACACATACTAATTGGTTTTCATAAAGGTAGACTCTTTGAGAATTGTACTCGCCCACAGTCATCACACTGTTTTCCGGTGGAGTAACTTCTATCACGTAGATGAAACGAGGTCGCGGTGAAGCTAAGGGTGTAGGTGTAGCTATAACAGGTGAAGTTGGTTTCACAGTCGGTATACGGGAGGCCACAACGGTAACAACTTCTTCAGGTGCTATCAGATCAATATTCTCCGAAGTAGGAACACAGCCTGGCAAACCTAAAAAACATATTGTGAAGAGGATAAGCATAAATCCATTGAGGGTTGTTGTTTTCATTGAACTAATCCCTTTGCGCATCTCTGCTCTGGCATGATTTTTGATTGGCATCACGGGAATTATACGGCCGTAACCCTCGCCTCATCAATCAATCAGTCACGGCCGTACCATCTTGTGCTAAAATGAACGGCAGCTATGGAAGCGGTAAACCTGTCCTGGGAATGGCATATGCGCTGGGGGTCAGCGGCCGTGTGGCTGCTGATACTGCTCTGGTATGGGCGCGGCTGGTGGCACGGCGAACGGCGTGGCAGCCACGCAGCGGCTGCGGGCCGTGAGACTATCACCCACAGCCCGCAGCCCATCCACCCTGCCCTCTTTGGTATCGGACTGTTCCTATTGGCTATCGTCTGGCTCTCCCCGCTCCACTTCCTGGCCTCCCAACTCTTCGCCGCCCGCGCCATGCAGCGCATCTTGCTCATCGGGCTAATCCCTTTCTTTCTGCTGCTCAGCAATCCTGCGCCGGTCTTATTTGCCGGGCTGCCACTGCGGTGGCAAAACACCATGCAGGGATGGGAACACGGCCGTCCCCGTTTCTGGAACACCCTTCTCTACATCACCAAACCAAGCGTCATTTGGGTCTTGTTCGTCTGCGTTGTCTGGTTGTGGTATGACCCGCAACTGCACAATCTGACCCTGCGTTACCACTGGCTGCACAATGTGGAAACGGCCGTGTTGCTGGCCGCTGCCCTCCTCTACTGGTGGCATATCCTGGCCGTCGCCCCCCATCTGCACGACCCCATGCACCCCGTCATCCGCATTTTGTACGCCGTCATCGGCTCCGGGCCGGTCAAGTTTGTCGGCTTCGTTTTGCTCTTTTCCACCGTTCCTGTTTACAATTACCCGGCGGCCATCCAATTTGACGGCCTGCATGTGACCGACCAGGGATTGGCGGGCATCCTCATCTGGACAGTGGGCGGCGTGGTGTATACCTGGACGGCCGTTTACCTGACCCGCCAATGGATTGGATTAGACGATGACAAACCCTATTTGCCCCACACCTACTGGTCAAACGAAGAAGCGATGTTGGCGCCTGGGTTTAGTCCCAAAAACAAAACAACGCCCACAAAAAAGATGAACAGCAACGGCCGTGTTCCCCGCCATCAGCCAGCCCATCAGGAGCAGCAAGCCCATGACGCGATATGAAGAATTAACCAAAATCTACCGCCAGACACGCCAGACCTTTCAAAAATACGAGGAAGAATGTTCAAGCTTTGCCCGCGAATTGGTCAGCGGCCTGCTGGAATATATTGAGTGGCCGCGTGAACAGGAAATCACCTACCTGGCCGTCGGCGAAGAGTTTGACGCCAACAATAAATTCTATGCCCTGGCCGGGGCCATGCAGATGGACGCCCAGTCCTTTTGGCATTTTGGCGTGGAACTGCGCCTGCAAGAACCCAACGGCACGTACCCCCTCCCCCTCGTCCTCAGCTTCTTCATCAAAAAAGTGGACGATTATTTCATCGTCAAATTAGGCCCGGAAGGGCGCGAGCTAAAAATCCCCGAAAGCAAGCGCGGCCAGCTAGAGCCGTTCTATGAAGCGGTATACACGCAGATCAAA
>CAYXUZ010000094.1:2706-5523 GCA_964467705.1 uncultured Ardenticatenaceae bacterium
GCCAAACGATACATCCAGGCCATCACCGGCAACGAAAAGCAGTTCGGCTTCATCACCCTGATATGACCCAAATTACACCCACCATCGCCGCCACCGCCTGGATTGCGGACACGGCCGTTGTGCGTGGCAATGTCACCCTGGCCGAAAACGTCAGCATCTGGTTTGGTGCAGTCCTGCGCGGTGACGAAGAACCGATCACTGTCGGCGAAAATAGCAACGTGCAGGACGGGGCGATACTGCACGTCTCCGCGGGGCATCCCTGCGTCATCGGCCGTAACGTCACCATCGGCCACCGCGCCATCGTGCATGGCTGCACTGTGGAAGAGGGCGTCCTCATCGGCATGGGCGCCATTGTGTTGGACGGGGCGACTATTGGCGCAGGGGCTATGGTGGCCGCCGGGGCTGTTGTTTCGCCCGGTATGCAAGTACCGCCCGGCAAACTGGTTTTGGGCGTGCCCGCCCGCATCTTTGGTCCCCTCTCCGCCAGCCAGCAAGAGCTTGGCCCCCGCGCTGTGCAAAATTACATGGCCCGCAAAGAGGAATACCGAACAGGAATTTATTAGCTGCGGCCAGACATCCGATGTTTCCAAAACATCGGATGTCTACCTACCTCTCCATGCCCACTCCCATTTCCAGCCCCCAAAACGGCCGTATCAAAAACCTGGTCAGGCTGCAAAACCGACGGCAGCGAGATGCCCAACAACTCATGCTGGTGGAAGGTTTACGCGAGGCAGGGCTGGCGCTGGCCAATGGTTTTACGCCGATGGAAGCGTATGTCTGCCTGGAGTTGGCAAAGGGGGCAGAAGCTACGGCCGTGACCGACCACCTCCTGCACCTGGAAAAAGAAGGCCTTGTTGACCTTTTCACCATCACGCCAGACCTGTTTGCTAAGGTAGCCTACCGGGACGAAAGTGGCGGAGTGCTGCTGGTGATTCCGTATTGGACACGGCCGTTAACCTCCCTCCCCCTTTCCGCCAACCCCTTCCTGGTCATCATCGAAGGTGGCGAAAAGCCGGGCAACCTGGGCGCGATTCTGCGCACCGCCGACGCCGCCGGTGTAGACGCCGTCATCATCAGTGAAACGGAAACCGGTGAAGGCACCGATATTTTCAACCCCAACGTCATCCGCGCCAGCCTGGGCGCGCTGTTTAGCGTGCCCGTAACCACCGCCCCCACCGAACAGGTCATCACCTGGCTGTGTGAAAGTAACATTCAAATTGCCGCCGCCACACCAGAGGGAAAAGAGGTGTACACGGCCGTGAATCTGCAAAACCCTGTTGCCCTCGTCATGGGCAGCGAAGCGAACGGCCTCAGCCAGACCTGGCTGGACGCCGCCAATACCCGGCTCGTCATTCCCATGCACGGCCAGATTGACAGCCTCAACCTCTCCGTCTCCACCGCCCTCTTGCTCTACGAAGTGGTGCGCCAGCGCAGTTGATCATGAGACCTGACAGGTATTTTGAAACCTGTCAGGTCTGAAAACACCGCTGGCCTGGCCTTGCCCCCCTCGTACCCTGTCATATAATCCGCCCGTAATGACAAAATGGCGCAATATACCGGCCGTGTGGACGGCCGTGCCCCTCCTCCTCCTCTTTTTCTGGCTGGCACTAAACAGCATGGTCTGGGATAGCCCCACCATGGACGAACAAAACCACCTGGCGCGTGGAGTCGCTTTCCTCCACTCTGGCGACCCCCGCCTCAGCCTGGAACACCCTCCGCTCATCAACACCCTGAGCGCCCTGCCACTTTTGACACTGCCCCAGGTCAACATCCCCTTTGACCATCCAAGCTGGACGAACCTGTCACCACCCGACATCTACTGGTATGTGTTTGCCGAGCAGTTTCTCTGGCGCGCCAACCAGGATGTGACCCGCATGATCTTTTTGGGGCGGCTGTCGGTTGTGTTTTTAACAATGGGGCTGGCGCTGGTTGGCTTCCATTTTGCGCGGGAATTGTGGGGGCGCAGCGCCGGACTGTTGGCGTTTTTCCTGCTCTTGTTTGAACCGAACATCCTGGCACACGGCCGTCTCATCACCACCGATTTGGGCGGCGCTCTTTTCAGCTTCCTGACCATCTATCTGCTGTGGCGGCTGTGGCAAACGGCCGTGTGGAACTGGCGGCGCTGGTTTTGGGCCGGTATGGCTTTAGGGCTGGCTTTTGGCAGCAAACTTTCCACACTCGGTTTCCTGCCTGTGCTGGCGTTGCTGGCGGTTCTGCCCCTTTATCCCCGGCAACCCACCCCCTACTGGTGGCAGGCAGGGCGACGGGTGGTGCAGTTGGGTACGGCCGTATTCCTGGCACTCTGCGTCACCTGGGCCATCTTCGGCTTAGAATGGGGACCATTCCGGTTCCCGTCCGACACACTGCACTTTCTAAACACCGCCAGCGGCCCCATGCCTACCTTTTGGGCCGGGTTGGATCAAATTCTCAACGTCAGCCGCGGCGGGCGTGCCGCCTTTCTGCTGGGTGAATTCTCCGATCAAGGCTTCCTGCTCTATTTCCCCATCGCCTTCCTGGTCAAAACGCCGCTCACTATCCTCATCGCCTTGCCATTGGCAACTCTTGTCCTGCTCTGGCGGCAACAAACCCGCCGCCAGGCGCTCTATCTGCTTATCCCCGTCCTCTACTACTTTGCCCTCAGCATGTGGAGCGGCGTGAACATCGGCTACCGCCACCTGCTGCCCATTCTGCCCTTGCTGCTGGTATTGATCAGCGGATTAGTCAGCGCCAGATCAGAGATTGCAGCACCCACTGACTACCGATCACCGATTACCGATTACCGATTACGACTGACTCTGCTGGCCATCCCGCTATTTC
>CAYXUZ010000094.1:5533-23805 GCA_964467705.1 uncultured Ardenticatenaceae bacterium
AAACCCTCACCATCCATCCCCATTATCTGAGCTTCTTCAACATAGCGGCGGGCGGCCCCCAAAACGGGCCGCGTCTGTTGGCCGACAGCAACCTGGACTGGGGCCAGGATTTGCGGCGACTGCAAACGTGGATGCTGGTGAACGAGGTGGATTCAGTCAAGCTGGGCTGGTTTGGTACGGCCGATCCCGCCTATTATGGTTTGCACTATGAACCAATGCCCGGTTTCCCCCGCGCCGAGTTTTATTCATTGTGGACCACGCCGCCCTTTGATCCGGCACAGCCGGCGCCCGGCATCTACGCCATCAGCGCCAGCAGCCTGTGGGAATCACATTGGGGACACAAAACGGTCTATCCCTGGTTCCGGGCACGTGAACCAGATGATCGGGTGGGATATTCTATCTTGATATACAAAGTAACGACCGAGTGATAATGAGTGATGGGGAACTTGACCCCTGATCTATCCTCGTGTAGCATCCAAACCATATGAAATCAACCACTTCTGCTGCAATAATTCTGGCGTTATTCATGCTGCTTCTAGTAATGGTAGCCGCCTTTGTGTTTCTCTTTCAAGGTCGCCAGACACTGGAGGGACAGCGGGATGATTTATCTACGGCCGTCACCGGCCTGGACATGACCCGCACCCAACTAGATATTGCCTTTCAATCAGTAGAAGCCACCCGGCTGGCAACGGGGCAAGAATTGGCCACGGCCGTGGCTAATTCTATCCTCTACGAAGGGCAATTGGTGGAGAGCCAGCAGCAAGTGGATGCGCTAACCACCCAAGTAGATGACCTGACCGGTCAACTGGCGGCCATCAGCAGCACCGCCGCCACCGAAAATAACGCTTTGCAGACCATTGTGCCCACCGTACAAATTGTGTCACCGACCGCAGGCACGGCCGTGACTGTTGGTCAACCACTAGACATCGTTTTTGCTGCCGCCGACCCTGCCGGGCTGACGACAGTAAATCTGACGATCAATGAGGAAACATTCAAAATCTATGATCCGGCCGACGCCACTCTGTACACCGCCCGCGAAACATGGACGCCTACCGACCCCGGCGAAGCAGAAATTGGCGTATTGGCAGTGAACGTAAACGGCCGTGTCAGCAATCCCCTCTCTGTCACCCTCACCGTCAGTCCGGCCAACACCCAAAGTGCGGCTCTAAGCCAACTTGCCAGCAGCGACGACACTGCCCTCCGCGCCGAAATCGAGAGCCGCGTGTCTGAGATACGCGGTCTGCCGCCCAAAAGCCCCGTCGTCACCACATTGCTCACGGCCGCCGCCCTGCGCCAGCGTGTAGAAGATGAACTGCTTGCCGAATACACGGAAGAAGAAGCACAACAAGACGCCCTGGTTTATGCCGCCTTTGATTTTCTACCGCCCGACTTTGATCTGTATACCTTCAGCCGTGATCTGTACAGTGAGCAGATTGCCGGGTTTTATGACCCGGAAACTGATGAGTTTGTGGTCGTCAGCGAAGATGATGTGCTGGACGCCAATGAGCAGCTCACCCATGCCCACGAATATATGCACGCCCTCCAAGACCAACATTTCAACCTGGATTTGCTCGACGATGACAGCCTGAGCGCCGACGCCCAGGCTGCCTTGCAAGGGCTGGCTGAAGGGGAAGCCGTGCTGCTGCAATCTCACTATATGCAAGCGGGATATGTGGACTTATTGGCATTGATGGCCAGCCTGGAGGGATTAGAAACGCCGGTATTGGATAATGCGCCACCCATCCTGGCCAACAGCCTGTTGTACCCTTACACGGCCGGGTTGAACTTTAGCCAAACACTTTACGACCAGGATGGCTACGCTGCCTTGAACACAGCCTGGGCCAATCTGCCCCAATCTACCGAGCAAATTTTGCACCCGGAACGTTATCTGGCCGGGGATACACCACAAATCGTGGCCCTGCCACCGCTGACCGATACGCTAGGCGCAGGCTGGACATTGGCCGATGAAGATGTGTTGGGCGAATTTATGCTACGCGAATATCTGAGCCAGCAGTTGAACTCCCAGCAGGTGGATACGGCCGTGACCGGTTGGGGCGGCGACCGTTTTGCCGTCTACACGAACGCAGCCAGTGGTGAACGAGCGTTGGTGCTGCGGCTGATCTGGGACACCGATGAAGATGCCACCGAATTTGCCGCCCTCTACCCCAATTATCCCACCGCCTTATTTGACGCCGCCAGCCAGCTACAAGGTGATGGCGGCGAATGTTGGCAAGGTCCCACCGACATCATTTGCCTCTTCCAAACCGACCGGGAAACCCTCATCATCCGCGCCCCAGACCAGGAGATGGCCGTGCGGCTGCGGAATGAGATTGCCGATTAGTCGTCGCCCAACGTCCGATTCCCTGAAGAAATCGGATGTCTGTGGTGACCAATCTCCTCATCTTCTGGACATGCCCCCCTCACCAAACAGTATTTTACTCCTCACCACACCGCATAGTTATCGTGCGGAATCGTTTATGGCGGCAGCAAAGCGGTTGAATGTGCCGCTGATCACGGCCGTAGACCTGCCCCCGGAGTTGGCGCAGCAATGGCCGGGTAAACTGGCGCTCGATTTCCGCCAGCCAGACACGGCCGTGCAAACCATCCTCCATTTTGCCCAAACCACCCCCCTGGCGGCCATCTTGCCCGTAGATGATAGCGGCGTCCTGATTGCCGCCCGCGCCAGCCAGGCTTTGGGGTTGCCGCACAACCAACCGGAGGCGGCCACAGCCGCCCGCGACAAGCTGGTGATGCGCCAGCTTTTGCAGGCAGGCTGTGTGCCCACACCCCCGTTTCATGGTTTTGAACGGGATGAGATGATTGAGGAGGTCACGGCCGTTGTGCAAACCCATATCGGTTTCCCCTGTGTGGTCAAACCGCGCACCCTCAACGGCAGCCGGGGGGTGATTCGGGCCAATGATGCGGTGGAATTGGGAACGGCCGTGCGCCGGGTGCAGCAGCTTTTAACGTCCATTGGCGCGGATGGGTTTCTGGCAGAGGGGTATTTGCCAGGGGTGGAAGTCGCGTTGGAGGCGGTTTTGGACGACGGCCGTTTGCACCCTCTGGCTCTCTTCGATAAACCGGATCCACTGGAAGGCCCGTTTTTCGAGGAGACCATTTACGTCACACCGTCTCGTTTGCCAGAGGCGGTGCAGGCCGAAATTATCGAGATGGCGGCACGAGGCGCACAAGCCATTGGCCTGCAAACGGGTTCCGTTCATGCGGAGCTGCGGGTGAATGATGGTGGGGCGTGGATTGTAGAAGTCAACGGCCGTTCCATCGGCGGCCTCTGTTCGCGGACATTGCGGTTTGATATGGGCCTGTCGTTGGAAGAACTGCTGCTGCGCCAGGCGGCCGGGTTGGATGTAAGTGGTTTACAGCGAGAACAGCAGGCCAGTGGTGTGATGATGATCCCGATTCCGCAGCCCGGCATTTTGCGTCGGGTAGAGGGGATGGAGGCGGTCCATGCTGTGACCGGCATTACGGAAATCACCATAACCGTGCCTGAGCATCATCGGCTGGTGCCCTTGCCGGAAGGGGAAAGTTACCTGGGTTTCATTTTTGCGGCTGAGGCGACGCCTGAATTTGTGGAAGAGGCGCTGCGGGTGGCACACGGCCGTTTACAATTTGTGATTGATGAGGAAATTCCGTTGTTGATCCGCTAAGGATGCGAAGGGGGATTGGGACGTGGATCACACAGATTTTTGGGATAAAGATCAAAGATGACGCAGATGACGCAGATTCTTAATCGGCGAAATCTGCGTCATCTTTGATTATTCTCTGGAGGTGCATGATGCGTGTGAGGTTATTGGCCGGTTTGATTGTGGGCAGCTTGTTGGGGGTGGTCTTGTGGCAGGGGAGAGGAGAGGCGGCGGCACGGCCGTACACCACGCCGACAGGCGCACCCACCGGCAATCTCACCCTCACTATTGACGCCGCCGCCGGGCAGCATCCCATCAGCCCGCACATTTATGGCATCAACTTTGCTTCGGCGGAACTGGCCGCCGACCTGGATTTGCCGGTGAATCGTTGGGGTGGTAACGCCACCAGCCTCTACAACTGGGAATTGGACGCTACTAACCTGGGTTCAGACTGGTATTTTGAAAACTATCCCAACCAAAATGACAATCCCGGTAATTTGCCGTTCGGTTCCGACTCTGATGAATTTGTGCAGCAAAATCTGAGCACAGGCACGGAAACGCTGCTCACCATTCCCATGACCGGTTGGGCAGCCAAAAGCCGAAAGATTTTGTGTGCTTTTAGTGTGGCTATTTATGGTGACCAACAAGCTGAAGACCCTTATCGCCCGGACTGTGGCAACGGCATTGACCTGAACGACGACCCCATTGTCAATGACCCCAATGATGCCAGTCTGCCCATTGACGAGACCTTCGTGCAAGGGTGGATCGGGCATCTGGTGGGGCAGTTTGGCACGGCCGTGCAGGGCGGTGTGCAATTTTATGCCCTGGACAACGAACCGATGCTCTGGGATTACACTCACCGCGATGTGCATCCCGAACCCACCAGCTATGACGAAATGCGTGACCTCACCTACACCTACGCCGCCGCCATCAAAGAAGCAGACCCCACCGCGCAAACATTGGGACCCGTGTTGTATGGTTTTACCGCCTACTTTTACTCCGCGCTGGATTGGGCGGCTGGCGGGGCGTGGTGGAACAATCCCATAGACCGTCTGGCGCACGGCAATGTGCCCTTTACCGACTGGTATTTACAGCAAATGCAGGCATATGAACAGCAAAATGGGACGCGCATCCTCGATTATCTCGATTTGCATTATTATCCGGCGGCCGATGGCGTCACCCTGGCCCCGGCCGGAGACGCCAATACCCAGGCGTTACGCCTGCGCTCCACCCGCTCGTTGTGGGATGACACCTACATTGACGAAAGCTGGATTGGTCAATCTGGTTATCCCCCGGTGGAACTGATTCCCCGGATGCACGATTGGGTGAATACCAATTATCCCGGCACGAAGCTGGCGATTACCGAATATAACTGGGGCGCGCTGGATCATATCAATGGGGCGTTGGCGCAGGCGGACGTGCTGGGCATTTTTGGCCGGGAGGGGCTGGATTTAGCCACGCTCTGGGCCGGGCCAGAGTTTGACGATCCCGGCGCGTTTGCGTTCCGCCTGTATCGCAATTATGACGGACAGGGTGGTCAGTTTGGCGACACGGCCGTCAGCGCCAGCAGCAGTGATCAGGAGCAACTTTCGGTGTATGCCGCCCGTCGCAGCAGTGATGGGGCATTGACGGTGCTGGTGATTAATAAGAGTGGGGCGGAGCAAACGGCCGTGGTCAACATCACCGGCTTTCCCACCACCAGCGCCGCTCAGGTGTTCCGCTACAGCCCGGCCAATCTAAACCAGATTGTGGCATTAGCGAACCAGCCGATGAGCGGCGGCAGTTTCTCCACCACCGTCCCCAGCAATTCCATGACCCTGTTCATATTGCCCTTTGCCTTTACTCCCACCGATTACATCTACCTGCCGGTGATAGTGCGTTAAAATCTTCGGTGATAGGGTAACGAAACCTGGCTTAACAAAAAGTTAACAAAAGTTGGGCTTGCAATATGAGTACAGTTGATTAGAATTCTCTCAGGATTTCGGTGAGGAGCAATGGCAAACCAAATCCAACTCTCAAAGTATTTTAACTGTTAGTTCTTCAAAAACCTTTTTCATCAAGTGGCCTGAACCTGCTGTTGTGTAACCTTGTATTGTTCATCCAGAAGTAACGGAACCAAGTTCTCTAGCCCTGTAGCGGTACTCTCCTTAGTTCAACAAGTTTCATATTCAAATCTTTAAGATAGGTCTGGTTATTCAGTCCTGGAAGGTGGAGGCGTTCTATGCGTATTTCTCGATTGATACCATCTATTGGCTTGCTTTTTGTTTTACTGGCTTTGTTTGCTGGCGTCCGGCCGGCGGCCGCATTGGTCAACCTGGGCACGGAAATGCCAACGCAACTGAAGGTAGACAATGCAATTCGCCTGTGGGCACAGACGGTACCAACACCAACGTTGGGCCTGGTAGCCCCGGCCGATCCGCAGCCAATCACTACCACCATTGATGTGGCAATAGTGATTACCGATGCTACAGACCTGGCGGCTTTTGAGTTTGACCTGGTTTATGACCGCACGTTGTTGCAGGTGACGGGCATTACCTTAGGTAGCGCCCTGGGCGATTCATCAACCGGCTGTGATCCCACGCTGACACGGTGCGCGGTTGTTTTAGGGCCTCTGGAACAGGCTGGCGGCACGGCCGTTGGTGCATTCACCTATGGCACTGGCGCTGGCTTTACGGGCAGTGGCGTCCTGGCAACCATTCATTTTCAACCAACGGGTCTACCGGGCAGCACGGCCGTGACCATTGCCAATCCTCTCGTTTCCAATACCACAGCCGGTCTAACCACACCCCAAACACAGGACACCGCCATCACCCTGATCAAACGTACCCCTACCGCGCTTCTTAGCGTGGACAGGGCTTTGAATGCCGCCCAATTGGAGGATGGCGCCTCCATTGCCGGGTACTCCAGTGTGTGGAGCACCTCCACCACCTACCGGCCCGAAAACGCCATTGACAACAGCCAGACAACCTACTGGCGCACCGGCAGTGGACAACCCGCCAACCAGTGGGTGAAAGTTCAACTGCCCGGCAGCTACCTCCCCATCGTAGACCGGGTGGTCCTGCGCGGTAGCGCCTCTACACCCGGACTGCAAGACTTTGAAATTCGGGTCTCTACCACCACTGCCGACGATGCCGCCTTCACCACCGTTTTTTCGGGGACGGTGCCCCAAGACAGCAGTTTACACACATTTACCCTGCCGCCGGTTGCCGCCCGCTACGTGCAACTGGTAGTGCTGAATAATTATGGCGCTTCCTACAGCGAAGTGTACCATTTCCAGGCGCTTACCCGCGCCAGAGAAGGGGGTATCGTTTCCGCGTTGGAAGGGCCACCGGCCAGCATCGCTGACTTCTCCGGCCAATACGGCGCCAGCTATGTGCCCACTTATGCCATTGACGAGAGCACCAGCACCTACTGGCGGCCCGTCAATGGGCAAATCACCAATCAATGGATCAAGGTAGATTTAGGTGGCAGCCAGCCGGTAATGGTTGATCGCATTCGCCTGCAATCACGCGCCACCTCCGTCGCCGTCCGGGACTTTGAAATTCGCGTCTCCACTACTGTCACGGACGATGCCGCCTTTACTACCGTTTTTGCCGGCACATCAGCGAACAATGCCAACGTGCAGGAATTTTCCTTCACCCCGGTAGCGGCCAAATATGTACAGTTACTTGTTCTCAACAATCACGGCAGTACCTGTTGTATTGACGTAACCACCTTCCAGGTACTGACGCCTGATGGCGCCAATGTAGCCCGCCTGGAAGGTGTAGGTTCGGCCGTGACCGGCGTTTCCAGTGAGTTGAGCGATACCTACGCTGCTCGTCGTGCCATTGATCTGGACAGTGCCACCTATTGGCGCACGGCAACCAACCAGACCACTAATCAATGGCTCAAAATACGGCTTTTTGGCGGTGGTTCTTACCTGGTTGATCGCGCCATGGTTAGAGGCGGGTCAGGTACCGTCTCACCCCAAAATTATCAAATTCGGGTGTCAAACAACACACTCGCCGACAGTGATTTTGTGACCGTCTACAGCGGCGTGTTACCCAATGACGGGCTGCCCCATTGGGTTACGTTCCCGCCCACGGAGGCCAGATACGCCCAACTCTACATCTTCAACAACTATGGCAGTACGCAGATTTACGTCTACGACTTTCAGTTGTTCGGGCAAGATCGTGGGGGGGCCATTGTACCCTTTGCCGACCGCTCCTTTGATTCGGATGGGCAGATTGTGTCCCGGTTGTGGGAATTTGGCGATGGCGCAACCTCCACCGAACCATATCCCACCCACACCTATGCTGCCCCTGGCGTTTACACCGTGACGTTGACGGTAACAAATGACGAGAACTTTACCGACACAACATCGCTGGCTTACACAGTATTGCAAGGGCCAACGCCCAACTTCACCAGGACGCCGCTAACGCCCAATGAAGGCCAGACTACCACGCTGACAGACGCCTCGCAGGCGGCCGAAAACGGCCCCACGGTGGCCTGGCTCTGGCAATTTGCCCATACTACCTCGCAGCCCACAACACGCAGCACCAGTACCAGCTTCCCAGACAACAACACCTATCCGGTGACGCTCACCGTAACAGATTATCAACTGCTCACGGCCGTAGTCTCCCAAACCATCTCCACCCTCAATCTGCCACCTACGGTGAATGCCGGGTCTGACCAGACCATCTTGATCGGTCAAAACTGGACCCTCAACAGCACCGTTACAGACCCCGGCATAGACGACCGGCCCACACTATTTTGTGAGTGGGATTTTGGTGATGGACAGACAGCGCAAATCAACAACTGCACCACCACCAACGTCCGTGTTTCCCATGTGTACACCCAAACCGGCGTTTACGTAGCTACCCTGACTGTAACCGACAAGGATGGCGCTTCCGCCAGCGATAGCCGGGTGACAACGGTGAACAAACGTGACTCCTATGTCATCATCTTTGGCGCGCGCAGTATTGCCGGTGGCCAGGCGGAGATCAAAGCAGGGTTGTATGACCTGTCAAACTGGGACAACGTGATGGTTGACCGTCCCATCTCCTTCACCTGGGGCAGCGAGGTGCTGACAGCCACAACAGACGCCACTGGCATTGCTACGGCCGTAGCCCCCCTCTCTCCCGGCCAGGAAATTACCCTTACCGCTACCTTCCTGGGTGACGCGGTGTATAACCCGGCCAGCGACACCAACGTCTTGCGGGTAGCCCCCACCCTGCCGCGTGGTGACATTGTATTCATCATTGATGAATCTGGCAGCATGGGCGATGACCAGGCCGAAGTGCAGGCCCGCATCAACGATGTGGCGGCACAATTGGGTTTTGCCGTTGACTTCCAGTTTGGCCTGGTTGGGTATGGGGCTTACTTTGGCACTCCTTACGCAGGCGCGCCCCGCATCGTATTGCCGCTGACAGATGATCTGGTGGCCTTTGAGGCAGCTGTGGACAGCATGGTAGCAAATGGCGGTTTTGAACCTGGCTTTGAAGCCACCATCACCGGCATGAGCGAGCCAATGGGCTTCCGCGAAGGCGCAGGCGTCTGTGCCATTCTCATCACCGACGAAGATGCTGACTTTTCTTCGCAAGCTCCGGCGACCAGGGCTGACGCGCTGGCGGCGCTCAACGCTCGCAATGCGATTTTCCTGGGGATCGTATCGCCCAATTCAGGCACCACGAATAATGATTATGGCCCCAACGTGGGCAGCCTGGCCCAGGCGACCGGAGGTACGGTTTTCTCCATTACCAATTTCCGCGCCAATCCCGGTCCGGTTCTAGCGGCAATTGTAGATGATTGTGCCCAGGCCATTATTGAAAGTGCGCCACCAGATTTTGAGGTGAGCAAGAGTGACGGCCGTGTCACGGCCGTTGCCGGCGACATCCTCACCTACACAGTGACGGCTACCAATGTAAGCGTGCAAAACGCAACCGGCGTCGTCTTCACCGATACGCTGCCCGCATATACCACCTTTGTCTCGGCCAGCGATGGCGGCAGCGAAGCAGGTGGCATCGTCACCTGGCCCGCCTTTGACCTGCTCTCCGGTGGGGTGGCTACGCGCACGGTCACGGTGCAGGTGAGCACGGCTTTACCCGCCGGGCTGGAGGTGATCACCAACACGGTGGTGGTGCAAGATGATGGCGCTAATGGCAATGACCCAACACCGGAAAACAACACGGCCAGCGACGTTACCCAAATCGAGGCCGCCCCTGATCTGACCATCAGCAAAGAGGATGGCGATCTGGAAGTGCCACCGGGAGAAACCATTACCTATACCCTGGCCTATAGCAATGTGGGCACGCAAGAAGCGACGGGGGTGACCGTCACCGAGGTGGTGCCAGACAATACTACCTTTAACGGCACAGCCAGCAGTGCCGGCTGGAGCTGCGCCGACGGTGCGCCCGCGGGCACGATCTGCGAACTTGCTTTTGCTTCACTGCCGGTTGGTCAGGTGGAAACGGCCGTGTTCGCCGTTAACGTCATCACCCCCTTACCCGCGGGTGTGGACACCATTACTAACACCGTCGTTATTGCCGATGATGGCAGCAATGGTAGCGATCTCGATCCGGCCAATAACACGGCCGTGCAAACCACCCCCGTTGCCCCGGATAACCAGCCGCCGACGGTAGACGCTGGCGGCCCCTACACGGTGGACGAAAGCAGCACCATTACGGTAGCGGCAACAGGCAGCGACCCGGATGATGATCCGCTAACCTATGCCTGGGACCTGGACAACGATGGCCTCTTTGAAACACCGGGGCAAACCGTCTCTTTCTCGGCCGCTTTGTTGGATGGGCCAGATAGTGTGACCATTGCGGTGCAGGTGACGGATGTGGCCGGGGCAACGGCCGTAGACCAGGCCGTTGTCACCATTGTCAATGTTCCACCAACCGTCTCTGACATTGCGCTCACCTTAGAATTGGCCCCCATCAATATGCCGCTGGAAACAACGGCCGTATTCACCGACCCCGGCATCCTGGACACGCACACGGCCGTGTGGGATTGGGGTGACGGCACCACTTCGCCCGGTGTGGTAAGTGAGATCAACGGCTCCGGCTCCGTTAGCGGCGACCATGCCTATAGCGAGCCGGGCGTTTATGAAATTGTGTTGGTAGTCACAGATGATGATGGCGGTGAGGGCACGGCCGTGTCCCATTTCGTTGTTGTCTACGACCCCTCTGGCAAGCATGTTTCCGGTAATGGCTGCATGGATTCACCAGCTGGTGCTTACAGCGGCGATCCTGACCTGACCGGGCCAACCAGCTTCGCCTTCTTTGCCCGTTACGTCAATGGCTTACCGGACGGAAAGTTCATGTTTAACTTCCCGGCGGCTGGTTTTGAATACCGCAGCACGGAACTAAGCTGGCTGGTGGTGTCTGGTGACACAGCCTTCTTCCAGGGCACAGGCACCATCAATGGCAGTGGCAATTACACCTATCTGGTTTCGGTCATTGATGGCAAAGTGAACGGCACCAACATTGATCTGCTGCGTGTCCAGATTTGGGACACCGAAACCGGGCAGATGTTCTACGATTCCCAGTGGGGAGATTTCCGCTTTGCAGACCCCACGATAGTTATATCCTGTGGCAAGATTGTCTTTAGCTAACTCAATGGTGAAAGCAATAGCGGTAATTAGGAGGATCGACACATGCGAAACATTCAGCATTTGATGACACAATGGCTATCAGCCATCTTGGCAGCAGGGCTTTTCCTGCAATCCATCGCTCCCATCTTGATGAAACCTGCCCCCGCCACCACGGCCGCCAATACAACGGCAGCCACCACGCCGGAGGACGTTCAGCCGGTCACGAATGGCAGCGCCGGGTCTGTAACAGCTCAGGTTGAGGATTTGGTGGCATTGTTAGAGAAATTAGAGGCTGCCCCAGATGAAGCCACTTATGAAGCGGCTTTGCGAGAAGTCACCCTGGCCTGGCATACGCTGGTGGCCCTGGCTGAACAGAATGAACTGGGTTTGCAAAGTAACCAGCAAACGCTGTATGCCCAGGGATTTACTTCGGCCGGGGATCGGCTGCAAGAGTTGGTGGACGAGCAAGCCCATCATCTAAACACGCTCACAGCACATTACGAAGCCCTGAACACGGCCGTGAGCAAAGGTGATCGCCAGGAGATTAACCTGGCGGCAGCGGCGCTACGCCAGGCCTTGTTAGATAGTATGGGGCCACCACCGTCCTCCCCTGACTTTGAGCTGCTCGCCAACCGGCCCGCGCCGACGTCTGCTGATGTAGCACGAGTACCGGCATTGGCTGACGGCCGTAACCCAGGTGGATCAGGGTTCACGGGTGAAACCGGCACACAATCTCCCCCTCTCCCCGCCGATCTCTTGGGCACAGAAGATGCTGCCCTGACGCCAGAAATTCAGGCGCTAGCCGCCGAACTCAACCACGACCCGGTGGAAATTTACGAATTTGTGCGCAACGCCATCTCCTTTGAGCCCTATTACGGCAGCCGCAAAGGGGCGCTGCTCACTTACTGGGAACGGAGCGGTAACGACATGGATACCGCCAGCCTGCTGATTGCCCTTCTGCGCGCCAGTGGATATTACGCCCGCTACGTACAAGGTACAGTGGCCGTGGATGAACTGTCGGCCATGAATTGGGTCGGCGGTGCGCCAGACCTGGTGACGGCCGGTTCCATTCTGGCGACAGGCGGCGTCCCCGTGGCGCTGACGGCCGATGGCTATCTAATAAAAGAGCATGTCTGGGTAGACGTTTACGATCCGGGCCTGAGTTCTGTAGATTTCAACTTCACCGGCGTCATTGATATTGGTGATATTCAACTGGTGTCGGCAGCGTTGGGCACAACGGGCAGACCATATTATGACCGGGATACCGATGGCGTGGTGGATGTGGACGATCTGAACCAGGTCGTCGCCCGCTGGCGACAGCAGGAGACCGGCGCCTGGCTCTCCCTGGATGCCAGTTTCAAACAATACCAGTTCTATCAACGGGTTGACCTGGCAGCCATTACCGGTTACAGCACTACCCAATACATCGAGGATATCCAGGGATCGACCTCCATTGTGTTGAGCGATACTCTGCAAATGATGGTGGGGCTGCCAGAACTGCCCTCGCCAGACCTGCCAGAGCGGGATGATAACGACATTGAGTTCACTGAATTGAAGCTGCAACAGGCGGTGTCGGCGACGATGGATTACATCAACGCCCACCCCGACATGAAAAACACCGACTTAATGGGCGGCGCATACGTTATCACCGAAACCATCACCACGCTGCCCATCACATTGCCGCTGACGGTGCTGATGGATGAACCGATTACGGAGTTTAGCGAGGTCGCCAACAGCCAGCGGGATAAAGTAACGATTGCCCTGTTGGATCAGTTTGGGTTCACCGATTTTAGCTACCAGGCAAGCTTCCCTAGCCTGGCAAATAAGCGCGTCACTATTTCCTATGAAGCGGAAACGCCGGCGGATCAGGCGATTATTGATAGTTACGGTGGCACTTTGCTCAATACGCCGCCGATTGTGGATTTGATCCCGGTACTTCGGATTGATGGCGAAATGGTGGCTGAGGGCAGCCCGGTACGCATGGGTACGCAACAAACGCGCAGCCTGACGTTTACGGATGCCAATGGCAGCAGCCAAAATGTGCAAAACGCGATGGCGGCGGGTGACATCGTAGCGTTGGGGCTGGCTTACGGCCGTACCAGCGCCGCCGCTATTGATGCCTCCCAAACTCGCCTGGATAATGCCCGCAGCACCCTGATTCCCCAAACCCCCGAAGGCATTCCCGACGTGACCGCCCCGGAAAATATGTCTGAACCGATCATCGGTGAAATGTTGCATCTCTCCTTGCAGGCCTATTTCAACCAATTGGATACCTATAGCGAGATGACGGCGCGGGGTCTGAATGCGCGCTGGTGGCGTTACCTGTCCGGTGGTATAGCCATGCAGGGTCTCGTCTTCTCCTACGGCTTTGGCGGCATTCCCAACCAGACGTTGGGCGGCGGCATGGGCTTTGACATCCAGCAAAATGTCGTTTCTACTTTCTCGCTGGATGGCGATGCCCGTGACCCCATCGTCTTCCTGCAAACCAGTGGTTACTTTGGCTCGGCGCTGGAACATTCACTCTTTGAGAACGTTGGGCGCGGCGCCGTATCATCCATCCGGCTGCTCTCTCTGGCGCTGGAACGGGGCATCCCGGTCTACCGCATTGACAGCACCAATCGCAACGAAATTCTGCCACGTTTGCAGCTAAGTTCTGGCACGGAGTCGGCCATCATCACTGCCTTGAATCAGGGCAAGATCGTCACCGTCTCGGAACGGGAAATGGTGATTGAGGATTGGCAGGGTGTGGGCTATATCGTGATGGATCCGGCGACAGGCGCGGCCGGGTATCTGATTAGCGGCGGGTTGAATGGCAATGTAGGCACGTACAACGGTGGCGCGCTGTGGGACATTCTGACGACGATTGGCGCGTATGCCTGGCTGGCCATTAACCTGGGGCTGGATCTGTGGGGCGTTTGGGCCGGTATTGCCCTACTACTGGTGCCGGAACCGACATTGTTGACCAAGATTGCCGGTATTGCCCTCATCGTGGCCAATCTGGCAGCATTGGGCTTTGACATTGCGGACTTGAGTAATCTTATAGATGGAGACTTATCCGCCCAGCAGTACATCGGCGAACAAATACAAGGGCTGCTCATTGAGGCCATTCTAAAGAGGGTGGGCATTGCGGCGGCGGCTCGCATTCTTCAGGAAATAGGGCCAGAAGCAGCCAGCCGGGTGGTAAACCAGATTGACGATATGACGGCCGGGGCGGCCGATGCCCTGCGCACACGTGGTTTCAGTGATGTGGATATTGTGCGCATGACAGAGCGCGGTCTGGATAGCGAACAGGCTCTGCGCACGATGGATGATCTGGCTGACCGGTTTGGCGTAGATGAAGTTCGCCGTCTGCTGGACAATGATTACTTTGCCGGCCGGGGAGCGCTGGAACGGGTGGCCCGTGCCGCCCTGGACGCGCCACCTGCGCCAGGGTTGGACAATACCATTGCCAATGCCTTGAGCCGGAGTGATTTTGGCTACGCCTATGAATTGCAGCGGGCGGCGTCCCATGCCAATGCAGGCGATACGATTGTGGAATACGGCCGTCGCGTAGACGTTGAATTCCAGCGCATCACCGGTATTGATGCCAACGGCAATCCGATCTTTGGTGGGCTGGACACACAACCGTTGGAAGGTGACATCGTTTTGAGCGGTGACATCTTCATTGATGCCAAACATGGCCCGGTAGGCAACCAGGATTTGCGCATCTGGAACCAGATTCAAAAAGCGCAGGCGGCCATTGACGCCGGATTGATCAGCGAATTCCGCTTTGAAGCCTCTTCGTCGGTAGGTCAGGCAATGCGTAACTGGGCGGCCGTTAATGCGCCGGACGTACAATTCATCATCAACATTGGTGATGGTTTTGGCAACTAATTTGAGAGTAGATTGGTTCAATCTTTGAGATTGAACCAATCTATCCTGAAGGGCCTTACGCTCCCTTAAAAGGGAATCAGCGTAAGGCCTTTTTCTTTGGTAGGCAACCGGGCGCTGGTTACAATTGGTGGACAGGTTACGGCAAAAAGGAAGGATGAACCGGATGATGTTTCGTGGGAATGAACAACGCAACGGATATGGGCCGGGTCAAATGATAACCGGGCAGTTGCAATGGCGTTTTGAAACGGGGGGGAATGTGATGTCCACACCAGCCATTGCTCATGGGCTGGTTTATGTTGGCAGCCGGGACAAGTTGGTGTACGCGGTGACGGCCGATACCGGGCAGGAGCGGTGGCGCTTTGCCACGCAGCGGGGGATTTCCGCTTCTCCGGCGCTGTTTGCGGGAGTCGTGTATATCGGCAGTGAAGACGGCCGTGTCTACGCGCTCGACGCAACTACCGGCCAGGTACGGTGGCAGGTGGAACTGGGCCAGCCCATCGTCTCTTCGGCAGCGGTGACGGCGGAGATGGTGTTTGTGGGCAGCGGTGGGGCGCGGCCAGGGATGCGTGGCGGGGCGATTTCTGCGCTGGATCGGCAAAGTGGGGCCGTGCGCTGGCAGTATGCTGGTGAGTTGGGATTTTACAGTTCCCCGGCTGTGGCCGCCGGGATGGTGGTGTGTGGGGGACGCGACGGCCGTATGGCGGCCCTGGATGCCCAAACCGGCGCGGTCGAGTGGCTGTTTGGCACGGAAGCGGAAATTCTTTCCACACCGGCGATTGCTGATGAGACTGTCTATTTTGGGGGGTGTGACGGCCGTTTGTATGCCCTCGATTTGCACACCGGCTCGGCACGCTGGGTCTGGCAAACGTCCCAATCCTTTTTGGATGCTTCACCGGCGGTGAACGATGCTTTGGTGTTTCTGGGTGGCAAGGATGGCTACCTCACCGCTCTGGACAAAAACACGGGCGAGGTGCGCTGGCAGCAGTATAAGGAAACGGCCGAACCCACCTCTTTTGGTTCGTTATTGGTGGGTGGTGATCTGGTATACGGCGGTTGTTCCGACGGGGCGCTGTACGCCTGGGAAGCGGCTACCGGCAAAGAAGTGTGGCGGCAGCCGACGGGGGCGCGTATCTGGACATCCCCGGCCATTGGCGACGGTTTATTGTGTATTGGCACCGGGTCTGACCGCTGTGTCTTTGCCTTCCGATGAAGGTGGCGCGGTCAGAGACCGGCCACAGCGATGAGGAGACCGGCCACAGTGAGCAAAATGACAACATCTGATCCGGCTCGTTATACTCAAGAAGCAGAAACGTTTGTGAGCATTATGCGGGATATGGCCCCGGCGTTGTCGCTGGATTTTTCACCGGCCAGCATCGCCGCGCTGGAAACTTTCATCGCTGACCGGTTTGATCCCCCTGGTTCCAAATTTGTGGGGGATAGTTTGCCAGTAGGCGTGGGCTGTTATGTGGGCGAAACGATCATCCGCACACTAGGCGGCCAGTGGCAGGCCAACGGCGAGGTGCAAGGCATGAGCGGCATAACCAAGATTTTTCCCATCACCAAAGCGCAGCAACGCTTTCAAAATGGGCTGGCGGATTCACTGACCCATTATTACCAGACGGTGGCGCGTTATGCCGGACGAGGTGCAGACTAATGACCTATGAGACGGGCCAGTTGGCGACTTCTTATTTGTGGCTGCTGATACCGGCGGCCGCCACCTTGCTCTTGTGGTTGAGCGTCTGGGTGCGGCGCGATTCGTACCGGCGGCGCTTTCAGGGCAGGCGCCTATTTTGGGAGATGTGGGGCAGCACGATTATTTTGAGCGTGATCCTATTTGGTCTGTTTTACTGGTATTTGTACTGGCGGCCGTTTTATGCGGTGACAGTGCAGCCTGACGGGGATTGGACGCTGGTTTATGCGCTGCCCATGCGGGAAGTCCATATTCCGGCCGAGGATATTGCCTTCGTGACGTTGCAGCCGGAAGAGCTATTTCCGGTGCGCAATAAGGGGCATCGGCAGTATGTGTTGGTGACGCTGACAGACGGCCGTACCTACACCAGCGCGCCCATGGGTCCGGGCGAAGCGCCCGCCTATCTGGCCCAACTGCGCCAACATTTGTGGTGGCCGGATGGGTTGTGGGATTTGATGGGGTGAGGCGTGCTGCGTGAGGCGTGAGGTGAATGAAAGGGAGTGGTGTGATGCAACGGCGATGGAAAATGAAGGGTACTATCTGGCTGGTGATAGCGGCGTTTGGATTGGTGGCCTGTGGTGCGGAGGTGCGGGTCACGGCCGTGCCCACCCTCATGTCAGCGGCCGTTAGCAACTCCACCCTTTCCCCACCAACCCCCACCCTGGCCCCGTCATTACCCACGCCTACCCCCCTGCCTACCCTCCCGCCAACCTACACTTCCACCTCATCATCTGCAAACCCAAACACCCCCACACCTGAACACCTCAGCACCTCCACCCCTGAACCCACCGCCACTCCCACGCACCCATTGATGATCGAGGTGATGCGCCAGCAAAGTTACCCCGGCAGCGAGATCACCTTTGAAGAAACGCTGGCTGATGGCGTGAACTATGACCGCTACGTCGTTTCCTACCTCTCCGAGGGCAACAAAATTTACGCCCTGCTGACCATTCCCTGGGGCCAGCCGCCGCCCACGGGTTGGCCGGTCATCATCTTCAATCACGGCTACATCCCGCCGGACGAATACCGCACCACCGAGCGGTATGTGGATTATGTGGATGGGTTTGCCCGCGAAGGGTATATCGTTTTTCGCTCAGACTATCGAGGGCATGGCAACTCCGAAGGGCAGGCGGGTGGCAGCTATAGCAATCCGGGCTATACGATAGATGTGTTGAATGGCATGACGGCCGTGACCACCCTACCCGCCGCCGATCCCGACCGCGTCGGCATGTGGGGCCACTCCATGGGCGGGCACATCACCCTGCGGGCCATGGTCGTCTCGCCACAGATCAAAGCGGGCGTCATTTGGGCCGGCGTCGTTGGCCCGTACCCCGACCTTTTTGTGCGCGGCAATATCCCCACCAGCAGCGACGCCGCCGGGCGACCGCCCACTTCCACCACGCCGGGCGCACCCGGCGGTCGCGGCCGTTGGCGGTTGGAGATGTACGAAACGTATGGCTCACCGGAGGAAAATCCGGCGTTTTGGGCCTCT